>JBBROH010000154.1:0-9928 GCA_038229595.1 Chloroflexia bacterium
AAAGCCCCCTGCGCTGCGGGGGGCTTGCGGTGTAGCCGAATGGTCAGTGGCTACTTCTCCTCGTGGCGGGTGCGGAACTCCATCTTCAGCGGCGTGCCTTCGTAGCCGAAGACCTGGCGCAGGCGGTTCTCCAGGTAGCGTTTGTAGCTGAAGTGGACGGCCTCGGCCTCGTTGACGAAGAAGACGAAGGTGGGCGGGTTGATGTCGGCCTGGGTCGCGTAGTAGAACTTCACCCACTTGCCCGGCTTGCTGGGCGGCTGATGTTCGCTCACTGCGTCCTTGAGCAGCTTGTTGAGCAGGGCAGTCGGCACCCGCTTGCGCCGCTCCTGGGCCACGTGCATCGCAATCGGCAGCACTTTGGTTACCCGCTGGCCGTACTTAGCAGAGATGAAGATCATCGGCGCATAGCTGAGGAACTGCAACTCCTCTTGAATCTGCGCCGTATACTCGCGCATCGTCTCATCATCCTTCTCGATCATGTCCCACTTGTTGATCACCAGCACTATGCTCTTGTTCGCCTCCAGCACGTAGCCCGCGATGTGCGCATCCTGGGCGGTCAAGCCCTCATGCGCGTCGATCACCAGCAGCACCACATCGGCACGGTTGATCGCCCGCACGGTGCGGATCACGCTGTAATGTTCGACCCCGCGCTCGATCCGCCCGCGACGGCGAATACCAGCAGTGTCAATGATCACCACCTGCTCGTCGTTCCACTCAAGCACGGTGTCAATCGCGTCCCGTGTCGTCCCTGGCACGTCGCTGACGATCACCCGCTCCTGGCCGAGGATGGCATTGAGCAGGCGGCTCTTGCCGACGTTGGGCCGCCCGACGATGGCGATCTTGACCCGGTTATCCTCCTCCTCCAGTTCCTCGCTGGCGGGCAGTTGCGCCAGAATCATGTCTAGCAGATCGCCAGTATTGATGCCGTGATGGGTGCTGATCGCCACTGGCTCACCGAGGCCGAGTTGGTAGAACTCTACTGCGTTCTGCCGCCGCTCCTCGCTGTCCGCCTTGTTGGCGACCAGGATCAGCGGCTTGTTGCTGCGGCGCATGATCTCCGCCAACTCCTGGTCGGTGGCGGTCAGGCCGCTCTTAGCATCCACCATAAAGAGGATCAGATCGGCCTCCTCAATGGCAACCGCCGCCTGCTCCCGCGTGTGGCGGGTGATCTCGTCAAGCAGCATCTGCGAGTCCTCGGCGGTTAGGGCAGCGACTGGCCCGGCATTGGGGTCGGTGCCGGGAGAGACCTCCACCCCACCCGTATCCACCAGGGTGAAGGTGCGTCCGCTCCACTCAGTCTCGCCGTAGATGCGGTCGCGGGTAGTCCCCGGCTCATCCTGGACGATGGCGACCGTCTCGCCGATCATGCGGTTGAAGAAGGTAGACTTGCCCACGTTGGGCCGCCCCACGATTGCCACAATCGGTTTTGCCACTTGCTCTCTCCCCTAAGCAGGGTGCATCTGCTGGCACCCTCACATCTGCTAATAATAATCGAACATCCGAGGCACGATCCGTCAAGCCTCTAAAGCTAGCAGGCAGCTAGCCTACCCGCCCTAGCCTACGATCTAGAGGCGGCCTGGGCATTCTGGGCCTGCCACTGATCCATCAGGGCGCGCACTTCGCTGGAACTGTAGACGTGGCCCTCTTGCAACTGGGCCGCCACCTGCTGGCTGGCGTGGATCGCCTCAAGCTCCAGGCGGGCTGCCACCAGCCGATTGTACTCGTCAAGGTCGAGGATCGCCGCCACTGCCTTGCCGTGATGGGTGATGAAGGTCGGCCTTTGCGTCTGCACCGTGCGATTGACCACGCTGCTGGCCCGCTTCTGTAGGTCGGAGATGCCCACGAGGTCATCTTTGAGATCGATCATATCCGCTCCTTCCGCAGCAAAAAGTACGTAAAAGTTTGCGGTAAATTGCATAGTGAATTATACACTATCCTCTGCTGCTGTCAAGCGCGGCTGGTTCGCGCCCCGCTGGACGGCTGTGCTATAATGAGCCAGAAGTTCCTGAAGCGGAGGGTTTGCCATGTCGTTCTTTCAGCGTTGGACTTTCTTCATCTTGGCCGCCATCGTCCTCTACCTGACGCGGGGGATCATCACCCCGTTCGTGATCGCGGCGGTATTGGCCTACATCTTCACCCCGGTAGTGGACTCGCTAACCGAGCGACTCAAGTTGCCGCGCTTCCTGGCGATCCTCCTGCTCTACGTGGTCGTCTTCGGCGGGCTGGGGTTGGCGGCCTACGTGATCAGCGGGAAGCTCTCTGCCGAGGTCAGCGGGTTGAGCAAGCAGGGGCCGGACATGATCGCCAACGCAGTTGACCGCTTCACTGGTGGGGGGGACATTGCGCTGTTCGGCACCACGATCCACCCCGCGCAGATTGCTAACGGCATCCGTAACTCGCTCAACGACTTTCTGCAAACTCCCAGCGGCGCGTTGGAGATTGGCAAGTCGCTGGCCGAGGGCTTCCTCAACCTGATTCTACTGTTGCTCGTCCTTTTTTACCTGCTGCTCGATTGGCACGACGTTGACCACGCCTTGCTGCGCTTTGTACCAGCCGACCGCCGCGCCCACTTCAGCGACCTCGGTGGGCGCATCCACAACATCCTCGGCTTCTACCTGCGCGGGCAGTTGCTGCTGATCGTGCTGATCTCGGTGGTGATGTTCGTCATCCTGGAGTTCATCGGCCTACAGTTCGCGCTGCCGATTGCGATCCTCAGCGGGGTGTTGGAGATCATCCCACTGGTTGGCCCAGCGTTGGCTGCCGCGATTGCCGCCGTGGTCGCCCTCGCTAGCCCCAACCTGGGGGTGAACGGGGCGATCTGGATACTGATCATCTACTTCGTGGTGCGCCAGCTTGAGGATCAGTTGGTAATGCCGATTGTGGTTGGTCGTGCTGTCCACCTGCACCCGGTGATCACCACCTTTGCGGTGCTGGCGGGCGGGGCGATTGCTGGTATCCTCGGCACTCTACTGGCGGTACCACTGACGGCGGCAGCCAATGTGGTAATCCGCCAGGCATACCCCTCGCTGCCTGATGAGCCAGTGGCGCGGGAACACCAGCCCATGCTTGGGGCTGCCTTTAGCTACGCCCGCCAGCGGATGCGCGAACGCAACGCCAGCGACACCAGCGGTATGAAGTTGAAGTAACGGGGTGGAGGGCAGGGGAGGCAGATCAGTGGAATAGCTGGCCGCCGCTGACGCTGAGTAGCTGGCCGGTGATCCAGCGGGCTTGCTTCGAGGCGAGGAATACGATTGCGTCAGCAATGTCCTCTGGTTGACCGACGCGACCCAGCGGGATGCTAGCGGCCATCTCCGCTTCAGCCTGGGGGTCGATCCAGCCGGTCTGGGTTGCGCTGGGCATTACGATATTGACGTTGATGCCAAAGCGGGCGAACTCATGAGCAGCCGCATAGCTGTAGCTCTCTAGCGCGTGCTTGCTTGCCGCGTAGCTGACTTCACCGGGAAAGCCGAACGGCGCACCAGTAGTCAGGTTGATAATCCGCCCCCAACTCGCTCCACGCTCGATCTGGCGGCGGCAAAACTCGCTCATCAGCAAGGCGACCGCCCTGCTATTAACCGCGAAGTGCAGGTCGTGGCTAGCTGCGGTCAACGTGGCTGTAGTGCTGCCCCAATGACCACTGACCACCCCTGCGTTCGCTGGTAGGAGGGTGTCCGCTTGCCAGGCTGAGGCGTTGTTAACCAGCACGCTGACGGGGCCGAAGGTTCGCTCTGCCTGCTCAAACAGCAGGGGGATGTTGGCTGGCACGCTCAGGTCGCACTCCCAGGCCGCCGCTTCACCACGGGCCTGCTGGATGCCCGCCACCACTGCGCCCGCGTCGTTAGCCCTGGTCTGCTGGTACATCGCCGCCCCAGGTAGGCTAGCATCCCCCTGCTGGTTGGCAACCTCAGCTTGCAGGCGCAGATAGCTGATGAACACCCTTGCGCCCTGCGCGGCAAAGGCTCTGGCGGTGGCTGCGCCAATGCCGTGGTTCGCGCCGGTGATCAACACTACTTTGCCGCTTAGTTGGGGGTCGATCACGAAACGTTGTCTTTGTTCAGGTGAATGTAGACCTGGGTGGTGCTGATGCTGGCGTGGCCGAGCAGTTGTTGCACGTCGCGCAGGTTGGCTCCCCCCTTCAGCTTGTGGGCAGCGAACGAGTGGCGCAGGGTGTGCGGCGTGATGTTGGCAATCCCGGCTGCGCTGGCGTATGACTTGAGGATCAGCCAGAAGCCCTGGCGGGTCAGCCGTTGGCCGCGATGGTTGAGAAAGAGGGCGGGCTGCTCCTCCTTCGCTACCGCCGCCAGGTGGGGGCGGCCAACAGTGACGTAGGCGGCCAGTGCATCGTAGCTGCCCCGGCTGGTGAGCGGGATCAGGCGGGCGCGCCCATTCTTGCCCACGCAGCGCACGACCCCGCGCCCTTCGCCCTTCAACTCCACGTCCTCCAGGTTGAGGGCTACCAGTTCGCTGACCCGCAGGCCGGTGGCATAGAGCAGTTCTAGCATCGCCTGGTCGCGTACATTCTCTAGCGACTGCTGCTTGGCAGGCTGGTCGAGCAACTCGTGTACCTCGGTGACAGACATAGCCTTCGGCAGGTACTTGTTGACGCGGGGCGACTCCAGGTTGCGGGTGGGGTCACTCTTGATCCTACCCTGGGTGCTGAGGAAGTGGAAGAAGGATTTGACAGCGGCTACCTTGCGGGCAACGGTCGAGGTGGCATAAGCCTGCTCGCGCATGATGCCAATGAAGGCGTTGATGTCGGTAGCCTTGACCGAGGCCCAGTCGGGGTCATGCTCGTTGGCAGAGAGGAAGGTGACAAACTGATTGAGGTCGTTACGGTAGGCCGCCATGGTGTTGGCGGTGAACCCCCTCTGGTCGGCAAGGTAGGTGAGGAAGGCCTCAGTGCTGTTCTCCATCTGGCGCACCCCTCAAGGTGAACGCCCTGGCAAAGGGCGGTGGCGGCTAAACGGTGATCACGCGGCAGCCTGCGGCTCAATGATGAAGCTGCTGGGTGCTGGCGATCTGCGTCAACCGTGCCGTTGGCCCTCAGCACGTCTTGGCTCTGCCATTGTAGCACATTATGTCAAACTTTAGCTAGCCCCTTATCCACCTCTTTTTCCACAAAATTAGAACAGGTGGTGGAAAACTAGCTCTCGCGGGCCGGACTTCGGTGCAGCCAGAGGTCGTAGAGTTGGCGGCGCGGCAGACCGGTCTCGCTCGCCAGTTGCTTGATCGCCCCAGTTGGCGATTCGCCTGCGCTGGTCATTGCGTGCAGACGGGCGAGCAGTTCGTCCTCCCCCGGCGGGGTGGCTGGCTCTAGCGGCGACTCGGCGGCGGCGATCACTACTGTGTACTCGCCCCGTGGCTCCTTCGTCGTGAAGTGGGCGATTGCCTCGGCCAGCATCTCACGCCGTACCTCCTCGTAGAGCTTGGTCAGGTCGTTGGCAGTGACGACCCGGCGGCTCGCGCCCAGCACGCTCTCCATATCACGCAGGGTATCCAGCAGGCGGTGGGGAGCTTCGTAGAAGACGATAGGGTAGGCCGCCTCCTTGTAGGGGGCGAAGAAGGCCAACCGCTCGCGGCTCTTGCGCGGGGCGAAGCCGAGGTAGGTGAACTGGCTGAAGGGCAGGCCGCTGACGACCAGGGCGGCAAAGACGGCGTTCGCCCCCGGCAGCGGGGTGACATTGTGGCCCGCCTCGATGGCGGCGGCGATCAACTCGTAGCCGGGGTCGCTCAAGCCGGGCGTGCCAGCGTCGCTGATCAGGGCCACGTCGCCTTCGTCCATAGCCCGGAGGATCGCTGGCAAGCGGTCGTACTTGATATGCTCATGATAGCTGATGGTGCGCGTCTTGATCTCGAAGTGGTTGAGCAGCTTGCGGGCATGGCGGGTATCCTCGACGGCGATCAGGCTCACCTCGCGCAGGACACGCAGGGCGCGCAGGCTGATGTCTTCCAGGTTGCCGATGGGGGTGCTGACGATGTAGAGGGTAGGCATGGTTGGGATTATAGCACATACAAATCTAATCTTCGACCGCTGGCAAGCCGCTTGCGATTGTGGTATAATGACAGGGTTCCAAACCGAAACACCTATCACACGCGGGGATGCCCGGTATCGACAGGGAGCAAGGTTAGGGGATTGCAAGCCGAAGCGCACGTCTTCGTAAAAACGGGCAAAGCCTTAACCGGCAACAAGCAATACGCTCTCGCTGCCTAGGCAGTGAGCATTTGCCCCTTCCTCAACCCGATGGGAGGGGAGCAGGTGACGCAATGTCGGGATGCTCTACGGCGCAGTGCAGCCTAAGCCGTAGCTAAGACCAGGTAGCGCGTCCGGCACTGGATCCTGCCAGTGGGAGCCAAGCCGGATTAAATAAATCGCTGGACAAGCTTGTAGTATATCTTCGGCTGAACTTTTTGGACGGGGGTTCGACTCCCCCCATCTCCACCAACCGCCTGCTACCAACCCGGTAGCAGGCTCTTTCTTTGCTCCTCGCCAGCGGCTAGCCCACTCTCAGGCGCGGCTGCTGTGCCACTGCCATGCGCTCTCCACGATCTGGCGCAGGTCGGGGTAGCGCGGCTGCCAGCCCAGTTCGCGGCGAATCTTCTCGCTGCTGGCAACCAGCACTGCCGGGTCGCCAGGCCGCCGCGCCCTGTAGCTGACCGCGATCTGCCTGCCCGTCACCGCGCGGCAAACCTCAATTACCTGCTTGACCGAGAAGCCCACTCCGCTACCGAGGTTGTAGATCGCCCCCTCACGCTCCGCCTGCCCCTTGAGGGCCAGGATGTGCGCCTGGGCCAGGTCAACCACGTGTACGTAGTCGCGGACACTGGTGCCATCGGGGGTGGGATAGTCGTCGCCGTAGACTTCCAGTTGGCTGCGCTGGCCGAGGGCGACCTGGAGGATGACGGGGATTAGGTGGCTCTCTGGGTGGTGTAGCTCCCCCCGCGTCGCGCTCGCCCCCGCTGCGTTGAAGTAGCGCAGGCTGGCCCAGCGCAGGCCGTAAGCCCGCCCATACCAGGCCAACATCCGCTCAATAGTCAGCTTGCTCTCACCGTAAGGGTTGGTCGGTTGTAGGCTGAAGTCCTCGGTGATCGGGGTGCGCTCTGGTTCGCCGTAGACGGCGGCGGTAGAGGAGATGATGAAGTGCTTGATCTCCAACTCCACCATCGCATCAAGCAGGTTGAGGGTGTTGACCACGTTGTTGCGGAAGTATTTGGCGGGCTTGACCACCGATTCGCCCACCTGACTGTCGGCGGCGAAGTGCATCACTGCTTCGATCTCGTGGCTCTGCAATGCCGCCTGGATCGCGGCGCAGTCGGCCAGTTCCCCCTGCACAAAGGTCGCGCCCACTGGTACTGCCTCCGCGAAGCCCTTGTAGAGGCTGTCATAGACCACCACCTGATGACCCTCAGCCAACAGTTCCTCCGCAGTAACGCTGCCGATGTAGCCCGCGCCACCTGTTACCAGTATCTTCATCGTTGCTCCTATCTTGGGTTGACGATCTCTGTGCTATATGCTTGTCACATAGACTATCTGGCAGGGCAGGATGTTGTTGGCTGGGCTAGTGGCTGAACAGAGTGATGATCTGCTGGCCCTCCACTGGGGGCCATGCCTGATCCCAGTGCAGGTTGGCTAGCATAGCAACTACTACTCCTTGCTGCGGCCCCACCAGCAGGTAGCTGCGGGTGCCGCCCAGTTGCCCAGCGTGGCCCACCACCTCCGGCTGATCGGCGCGGGTCATCCAGCCCAGGCCATAGTGCGTCTTCAGCCCCTTCGTCGTCTGCTGCTCCGCCCAAAGCATCTGGATCGTGCCGGGGTTGAGGAAGCTGTCACCAAGCATAGCCGAGCCGAAGCGCACCAAATCTTCGCTAGTCGAGAGGTAGCCGCCCGCACCGAGGATCGCCTGCAAGTTCTGCGGCTTGGCGGGCAGCAGCTTGCCCCCACGCAGCGAGTAGAACTGGCTGCGGTTCGCCAGCCCCTCCGCATCGGGTACTGTCCCCTTCATGCCCAGCGGCCCCAGCACTGTCCGTTGCAACAAAGTCGGGTAGGCCATATCGGTGGCACCCTCCAGGCTGGCAGCCAGCAGTTCGTAGCCGAGGTTGGAGTAGGCATAGCCGCTGCCAGGGATGTAGATCAGCGGGTCGTCTTTGAAGTAGCTGAGGCTGTCCTGCACCCCTGTGTACTGTTCGGTGCGGCTCCACATCCGCGTGCTGATCCCGGCCTGGTGGCTGGCAAGCAGACGTGGTGTGACAGTGTAGTTCTTCTTGGGGAAGTCTGGCAGGTAGCGTTGGATCGGCGCATCAAGGTCGAACTGGCCGCGCTCATAGAGGCGGGCCATTGCTGCACTGGTCAGCGTCTTGGTGATGCTGGCGATGCGGAACTTTGTGCTGGGACAGGCTCGCACCTGCGCCTCAATGTCGGCGTAGCCAAAGCCAGCCGACCACACCAGCTTACCGTCCACCGCCACCGCCACCGCCAGGCCGGGGACCTGGTAGGTTGCCTGTAGCTGCTCGATCAGTGGTTGGGCCTGGGCAATAGCCTGCGCGTAGGCAGGGTTGGCAACCCGCGTGCAGGCGGGGCTGGCCGACTTGGCGGCGGCGAACGGCGGGGAGTAGAAAACGATCAGCGCGATGACAACAAACAACAGGCTGAGTATGCGGCTCAACTTGCGTGGGTACATAGGGGTTCCTGTCTAGATTGGCTGATAGCGGGTGGCAATGGATCGCTTGCTGGCTGGAATATAGCATACCCTCCATTTGCTCGTCAACCCAGCCCTGCCACAAGCCCGCCGCGCTATGGTATAATTGCACAAATTGACCCCATTAGCCACTATTCAGGAAGGAATCCGCCATGACCGCAACTATCGAAGCCCCCGCCGCCAGTCAGCAGACCAACTGGGGCTGGGCCGATCTCAGCGAGGTTGACCCCGAAATCTACGCCGCGATCAAACAGGAGGAGCGTCGCCAGCACGACAAGATCGAGCTAATCGCCAGCGAAAACTATGTTAGCCGCGCTGTCTTGCAGGCGGTTGGTACGGTGTTGACCAACAAGTACGCCGAGGGCTACCCTGGCAAGCGGTACTATGGTGGCTGCGAATACGTAGACATCGCCGAGGAACTGGCTATCAGCCGGGCTAAGGAGCTTTTTGGTGCAGACCACGCCAACGTGCAGCCGCATAGTGGCGCGCAAGCTAACTTCAGCGTCTATCTCGCCACCTTGCAGCCGGGCGACACCATCCTGGGCATGAGCCTGGCCCACGGCGGCCACCTCACTCACGGCTACAGCGTCTCTGCTAGCGGCAAAATCTATCGTGGTGTCACCTATGGCGTGCGCGCGAGCGACCAGCGCATCGACTATGACGAGGTGCAGCGCGTGGCCCTGGCCGAGAAGCCGAAGATGCTGGTTTGCGGCGCGTCTGCCTACCCCCGCATCATCGACTTCGCCCGCCTGCGCGAGATCGCCGACAGCGTGGGTGCCTTGCTCATGGCCGACATAGCGCATATTGCTGGGTTGGTCGCCGCTGGCCTGCACCCCTCCCCCGTCCCCTACGCCGACTTTGTAACCACCACTACGCACAAGACGTTGCGGGGGCCACGCGGCGGCCTGATCCTCTGCAAGGCACTGCACGCGAAGGCAATTGACAAGGCAGTGTTCCCCGGCGTGCAGGGTGGCCCTCTAATGCACGTGATCGCAGGCAAGGCAGTGGCCTTCAAGGAAGCCCTTAGCCCCACCTTCCAGGCCTACGAGCAGCGGATTCTAGACAACGCGCAGGCGATGGCCCACGCGCTGACCGAGCCGAACGAGCAGGGTACGGCCCTGCGCCTGGTTAGTGGCGGCACCGACAACCACCTGATGCTGGTGGATGTAAGCGCGATTGGTCTGACTGGCAAGGTGGCTGAGGCTGCGTTGGACGCGGTGGGCATTACCGTGAAC
>JBBROH010000155.1:0-9784 GCA_038229595.1 Chloroflexia bacterium
CGCCAACGAACACGCCGACCGCAACAGACACCCCGACGAACACGCCGACGGTAACGCTCACCCCCACCGCAACAGATACACCGACGAACACGCCAACCGCAACAGACACGCCGACGAACACGCCGACCGCAACAGACACGCCGACGAACACGCCGACGGTGACGCTCACCCCCACCACGACAGATACCCCAACGAACACGCCGACCGCAACAGACACCCCGACGAACACGCCGACGGTAACGCTCACCCCCACTAGCACGCCAACCATGACGAGTACGCCCACATTCACGGCCATGCCGACGCTCACGCCGACGCTCACTGCCATGCCGACGCTCACGTTCACCCCCGCCACAGGCTCATGCGCCTCTCCCCAGCCCAACCAGGTTGCCCTCTACGACGGCTACGGCTATACGGGTCGCTGCACAGTGTTCAGCATCGGCCAGCAACCGCTACCCGGCTCCAGCTACTGGTTCGGCCAATTGGAGGACAATGAGGCATCCAGCATCCTCGTCGGCGCGAACGTTGAGGTAACGGTCTGGCGCGACCCCAGCTACCAGGGTATCAGCGAGAAGTTCACCGCCAGCGACTCCTCCCTTACTGACAATCTGGTGTCCGACAACACGATCTCCTCGCTCAAGGTGCGATCCAAGCCTAGTGCTACCCCGACTGCAACCCACACTGCCACCCCTGCGGTGAGCAACACGCCACTGGCGACCACCACCCCCACTCCACAACCCACTGCCACCATCTGTGTCCCTCGGCCTACCGCCACCGCTGGCAGCACCCGCCCCCGCTATACCCCTACCCCGCTGCCACCCGGCTGCAATTGAGCAGCCACGTTTCAGCCCCCGTCCCCATAGCTGGGCGGGGGCTTTTGCCGATCTGCAAAGCAGAGCGGTAGTTTTGCACTTGCGCGGTCGATTTATGACACCTTGCTAATAGAAATATCGTATCAAGATATGGTAGAATGTGGCTAACCAGCACTCTGCTGGCGGGTAGCTATCCGGCACAGGCCGGTGTCAGGAACAAGTGATGGCCGTCGAGTCGGTTGAGCAGATGATCCCATGCTCCCATTGCGGGCAGCAGGTGCGCGAACAGGCAGTTTTCTGCCCGCACTGCGGCCTGCGCCTGGGCATGGAGAGCGAACAACTCTACCCCGGCTCGGCCCTCAGCAATGGCCGCTATGTGGTGCAGCGGTTGTTGGGGCAGGGCGGTGGTGGGGCGGTCTACCTGGCCGAGGATCGCAATCTGGCCCGCTCCATCGTGGTCAAGGAGTTGCAGGGCTACTTCAAGTCGGTGGAGGAGCGGCGCAGGGCCGAGAACGACTTCCGCCGCGAAGCCCTGATCCTCGCGCGCCTCAGTGCCGACCACCCCAACCTGCCCCAAACCTTCGACCACTTCACCGAGGGGACACGCCACTATCTGGTCATGCAGTACGTCAGCGGCGAGAACCTGGAGCAGCGGCTAAGGCGGCTGGGTGGCAAGCTGGTAGAGAAGGAAGTCTTGCAGTATGGCCTGGTGATCGCCGACATCCTTGCTTTCATCCACGCGCAGAAGCCAGAGCCGGTCGTCCACCGCGACATCAAGCCCGCCAACATCATCGTGGACAACCAGGGGCGAGTTAAGCTAGTAGACTTTGGCCTGGCGAAGACTATGGGTCGGGAGGGCAGTGGGCAGCTAAACTCGCAGCACCTCAGCGGCGCGTTGGGCAGCGGCCAACTAAATGGCGACAGCAATGCGGCTGGCACTGCGGGTTACACACCGGTTGAGCAGTGGCAGGGGCGGGCCGAACCCGCTAGCGACGTGTACGCCCTCGGCGCGACCATGCACCACCTGTTCTCTGGCCGCGACCCCCGCGACCCCTTCAACGCCTACCCCGAACTAAATCTCGACATCGTGCGCCGCCTCAGCTTCTTCCCCCCGCTGCGCCAACTGCGCCCAGAGATTACGCCTGCCACCGAGGGGTTGCTGCTGGCGATGCTAGACCCCGCCCCGGCCAAGCGACCGACGGCAGTACAGGTTCGCAGCGAGATTCAGCGCATCCTGACCGCCCTCAACCAGGCCGCGCCGACCGCAGGCGATCTGCTGAACATGGGCCAGAATGCCCGCCAGCAGCCCGCTCCCAATCTCCCACCGCAGCCCCGGCCTACCGCTGGCGACCGCCTCTTGCAGCGTACCGCCCCCACCAACCAGCCCCCTCCTGCGCCGCCCCCAGCCCAGAGCAGGCAGAATGGGCAGGCTGGCTATGCTGGCCCACGCCTTGAGCGGCTGACTAGCCCGCGCAACCAGGCTAGCGACAACGATCTGCTGGCCCATGCTAGCCCGCTCAACCCCGCCGCTTACCGCCTCGGCAACAACGTGGTTGCTTCTACTGCGCCGCCGATTGCGGGGCGGGCCTTTCGCTTCAGTGCGGTGAGCGAGGTTAGCTACGCCCTGCAAACCTGGTTGCGCGGCTACATCCAGTTTCTGCCACTCAACGAGCCGCTAGACGTTCATGTGCAAGGTCTCACCCTGATGCCGCTCTACCTTGCCAACTACATGATAGATGCGCCGCTACCGCAGATCAACCAGATCATCCGGCGGCAAGGGGCGATCATCCTCGATGTTGCCAGCGACCAGCCCCTGCCAGAGATGCTGGCCGACCTCTGGCTCCCAGAGTGGCGCGGGCTGAATACGGCGCAGGCCCAGGCTAACGCAAGCAGCAGCACCCCCACTGTGCCACCGCAACTGCTCACCCTACGCGACCTCTCACCTGCTTATGGCGCGCCGCCCCGCCCGCCGCTCTACAGCCGCAGTGAACTGCAACTGCAACAGCGCATCCGCACAGTAGTGGCCCAGGCCAATGGGCAGTCGATCCGCCTGGAGTCGTTCGCCAACAACATCACCTACACGCCGAACCTGAACGACATCCACCTGACCCAGGCCGAAGCGGTATACGGTGCGCTCTGGCACGCCAGCGTGCTACTGCGCGGCAAAAGCTACACCCTGAGCGCATACGAGGGGAGCAAGGCTGGGGCAAAGCGTGGCCTGCCCAGCTTCCTGCTGCGTGATAGCAGCTTCCCCAGCCGTGCCTTCTGCACCGTCTGTGGGGGGCTATTCTTCTCAGAGCAGGTTGTGCAGTGTGAGCAGTGCGGCAAATCGGTCTGCGAGAAGGATCGCCAGACCAGCGGCTTCCTCAACAAGCACACCTACTGCTCGAACGAGTGTCAGGCGCGAGCAAGGTAAGACACGGTGAGCAACTAGCAAAAGAGCGTTCCGTCTTCTACCACTAGCTGGGGGCAAGCCGCTTGGTCTGAAACAGCGTCCTTGCTGTGGGTGCTGCACCTGCCGCCTTTGATTTCCCCCCTACGTCCAGTTGGCGGCTACGGCTCGGCATGGTTTTCACTAACCTGATGGCTTGCTCTGCCTGGCTGAACTGCTGCCAGTGGTCTAAGTTGTGGCACTAGCGCAGCGTACACATCTGGGCTAGGCTAGCAGGCGGGCCAGAGCCTCCTCAGCCTGGGGGAGGATGCGCTGGCGCAGGCCGCGCTCGGCGAAATCCTGGCCCACCCGCACGTCGAGGCGCACGATCTGCGGCAGCCACCAGATGGCCGTATACCAGACCAGCATCGCGTCCAACCCCTCCTCCATTGCGCTGCTCCAGGGCAGGCGCACGCGCAAGCGGCTGAGTTCCTCGCTGTAGAGGGCTAGCATCTCGTGCAGGGCGGGCGGTTTGGGCTGCCAGTAGGCCGAGGCGGTGTAGAGTACCACAAGATCGAGCAGCCCCGGCGCGTGGGCAACAAACTGCCAGTCGAACCAGACAGCGGGGCCGCTGCTGGGCAGCACCACGTTGCTGGCGTTGGGGTCACCATGCACCAGCGTGCTGGGGAAGTATTGCAACCGCTGGCTGACGAACTCTGGCTGCTCAAGGAAGGCTGCCCACACCTGCGGCTCAAAAAAGAGGTCGCGCTGTTCCGCTTCACCCTGGATCGTCTGCCAACTGGCACGGGCATTTTCGAGCAGGCTGCTGCCGTAGGCGGCGGTGGGCCGCCAGAGCCAGTCGTGCTGCCAGAGGGTGTGATCCTCCCAGAACTCCGCGTGCAGCTTCGCCAGGTCGAGGACTGCCCGCCGGTAGTGGGCAGGCTGCCAGGCGTGGCGGTCGAGCGTAGTCGCTGGCAGGCGGGTGAGCAGCAGCCAGGGTGGGTCGGCATCCAGTTCGCTGTCCACCAGGGTGGGCAGCTTGAGCGGTACCTTTGCCGCAAGTTCGCGGTAGAAGCGGATTTCGCGGCGGTCTGCGCCAGCCAGCACCTTGTCATCCGCCGCCACGCTACCCTCCTCAAAGCCTCCCTTGCAGGCCAGCGCGAGGCTCCCTTCCTGCTCTGCGCTGCGGTAGTGCGCGGTCAGCAGTTGCACAGTATCGCGCTCAGCCGGGCCGTCGTCAGCGATCTCGGTCAGGGTCAACTGCTGGTCGGCCAGGTGGCGGCGCAGGGCTGCTTGGAGGCGGTCAGCAGCGAAGGGGAGGGGCGCGGGAGTGTTCATGCTAGCAACTGCTGGCGCGCAGATAGCAATGGCACCAACTCAGCTTCTTCATCGACCTGCGCGGCCAATTGTTGGTAGACAGCCGCTATCTCGTCAGGGTTGATCTTTGCCAGAGGCTGGCCTATCACTATCGGCCCCTCGTTGGTCGCTTTGTTGATCGTCGCCATGACCCGTCTCCTCTCTATCGGGCAACTACACCACAGGGTTGCGCCCTAATCTGGCTGCAACTAGTTCCAGCACCTCGTCCTCAGCCTCAACCGCTCGCCAACGCCAGCATAGCTCGGCCAGTTGCTCCCCATCGGCGGTAGCTGCCCGACGGTAGCTCATGATCACCGCCAAGCTGGAACCCCCTCCCCTTACGCAGGATACCCCTGGTCGGGTACCCGCTTGTGGGGGAGGGGTTGGCAGCACGGGTAGTTATCGCTTCTTGTTCCGCAGGGTGCGGGGCAAGCGGCTGACCGCAGCAGGGGCAGGTGCAGTAGCCTTCGCCTTCACCGGTTGCGGCTGACTAACCGGGGCAGCGGGAGCAACGGTGACTGGCTCAAGCTCGGCTGGCTCTGCCACCTCTACCTGCTCGTCCTCGTAATCCGCGTCTGCATCGGGAGCGTTGCTGGCAATGGCGGCAGCATTGGTTTGCGCGGGGCTGCTAGCCGCTTGTGCTTGCGGTGGCTTCGGCGACTTGCCCGCCTGCTGCTTTGCCAGCAGCCGCTCGCGCTCACGTCGCTCCTTGCGGCTCAGGTTTGCATCCGGTTGGTTGACCACCATCCGCGTGCGGAAGATAGTGTGGGCGATAGTGGATTGGATGCTAGACTTGAGGCCGTTGAACATCCGCGCCGCCTCGATTTTGTACTCTACCAGGGGGTCTTTCTGGCCGTAGGCGCGCAGGCCGATACCCTCGCGCAGGGCTTCCATCTCGGTCAGATAGTCTACCCAGAGGTTGTCAATGGATTGTACCATCACCGCCCGCTCAAGTGCGCGCATCATCTCCTCGCCGTCGGCCTCCTCCTTCTCGTCGTAATAATGGTTGGCGAGTTCGGCCAGGATTTCGGAGAGGCGGTCGGCGGTCGCTTCGTCCCACTCGTCGCGGTAGGCCGCCACGTCGTTAGGGTTGAGTGGGATCACCTGCGAAGCCATCGCAAAGAAGGTCGGCACGTCGCGCCCCCCCTCCTCTTTGACGAACGCACCGCTGTGCGCGATAGCGTCCAGTTCGTCCACCACTGCCTGCAAGACCTGTTCGCGCAGGTTCTCGCTCTCCAACAACTGGCGGCGGTCGGCATAGATCACCTCGCGCTGCTTGTTCATCACGTCGTCATACTGCACGACGTGCTTACGCATATCGAAGTTATAGCCCTCGACCTTAGTCTGCGCGCTCTCAATCGCCTTGCTGACCGCCCCCGACTCGATGGGGGTAGACTCGTCCATGCCGAAGCGGGTCATCACCCCTGCGATGCGGTCGGAGCCGAACCGCTTCATCAGTTCGTCTTGCAGGCTAACATAGAAGCGGCTGTAGCCAGGGTCGCCCTGCCGCCCGGCGCGGCCCCGCAACTGGTTGTCAATGCGCCGCGCCTCGTGCCGCTCAGTGCCAATCACGCAGAGACCAGCGATGCCACCCAGTTCCTCCCGCGGCTCGATCACGCTCAAGCGGTCGGCGGCGCAAATCTCCTTCGCCGTAGTGAGGGCAGCCTCCCACTCCTCCTTGCTGAAGCCGTGGTGCTGCAAGTCCTCGACATTGATCTCCTCTAGCTTCAGGTTGGCCGCCTCATCGCCTTCACCAGCGACGCGGGCGTTAGCCTGCGGGCCGACGGTGGCGAGGATGGCAGCCCGCTGCTTCTTCAGCGTGTCCAGGGCCAGCCGCTCTGGGTTGCCGCCGAGGAGGATGTCTACGCCACGCCCTGCCATGTTGGTCGCAATCGTTACTGCCCCACTGCGGCCTGCCTGTGCGACAATCAGGGCTTCTTGCTCGTGCAGCTTGGCATTGAGGACGCTGTGTTGGATGCCGCGTTTGGTTAGCATCCGGTCAAGCTCCTCCGACTGCTCGACGCTGACTGTACCTAGCAGCACTGGCAGGCCCGCCTTGTGCAACTCCTCTACCTCGGCGATAGCAGCGTCGTACTTGCCCTTCTCTGCCTTGTAAACCAGGTCTGCTGCGTCCATACGCTGGATAGGGCGATGGGTGGGGATCGGAACGACCTCAAGCTGGTAAATCTTGAAGAACTCCTCCTGCTCGGTCAAGGCGGTACCAGTCATACCCGCCAGCTTCTTGTACATCCGGAAGTAGTTCTGGATCGTGATTGTGGCGTAGGTGACGGTCTGCTTCTGGACGCGCACGCCCTCCTTGGCCTCCAACGCTTCGTGCAGGCCGTCCGAATAGCGGCGGCCTTGCATCATGCGCCCAGTATTCTCGTCTACGATCACGATCTCGCCGTCTACGATCACGTAATCTTTGTCGCGCTTGAACAGCACTGTGGCCTTGAGTGCCTGCTCAAGGTGGTGAACCTTGTCCGCGTGCATCAGATTGCCGCTCTCATTCTCCTGGTATAGGTCGGGGATGCCGAGGGTGGCTTCGGTTTTGTTGATCGCGCTATCCAGCGGGGTGATCGAGCGTCGCTTGATGTCCACTTCGTAGTCTTCGGGGACAAAGGTGCGGGCCAGTTCGGCGAACTTGAGGTACCAGTCAGTGGTGCGCCGGGCTGGGCCAGAGATGATCAGCGGCGTGCGGGCCTCATCGATCAAGATGTTGTCCACCTCGTCTACGATGGCGAAGAAGGGGATACGCTGCACCGTACCTTGCTGGCTAGTCGCCATATTGTCGCGCAGGTAGTCGAAGCCAAACTCGTTGTTGGTGCCATAGGTGATGTCGGCGGCGTAGGCCTCGCGGCGGTGAACCGGGCGCAAGTAGTCGCTGCGTTCGTCGCCAGTAACATACTCTGGCTCGTAGATAAAGGCAGATTCGTGTTGCAAGATACCAACCGTCATGCCGAGGGCGTGGTAGATCGGCCCCATCCAGCGAGCATCGCGCTTGACCAGGTAATCGTTGACAGTGATCAGGTGCGCGCCCCTGCCCTCAAGCGCGTTGAGGTAGAGGGGGCTGCTGGCGACCAGCGTCTTACCCTCACCCGTCTTCATCTCGGCGATACCGCGGCGGTTGAGGACGATCCCGCCGATCATCTGCTCGTCGGAGTGGCGCAGGCCAATGGTGCGCTCGCTGGCCTCGCGCACGGCGGCGAAGGCTTCAGGCAGGATGCTATCCAGTGGCTCACCATCCGCCAGCCGCTCGCGGAAGGCTACCGTCAGGTCGCGCAGTTCCTCGTTACTGCGGTCGCTCATCGCCTGGGCGTGGCTGTTGATCTTCTCAACCAGCTTGTTGGCCTTCTTGATCTCTGGGTTCTCGGCATTAAACAACCACTTAAACATGGTAACTCCTCTTTGGTGATAGGTGCTAAATAATCAGGGCCTGGGGGCGCAAGGGCGTAGCATTAGCCCAACAAGTCTAGCTGAAGCTGAGGCACGGCGGCGACCGTCATGCTTGGGCTGCCAGTGCTTGGGCTGACTGCCTGGCTACCGCCAGAGGCCACCGCTACTGCTACCAGGATGGAGGGTAGGGCGGCAGTGAGGAGGTTGGTTGCTGAGGGAGAGGGAAGCAAAGTTGGCAGGGGCGGCCACGTCAAAGAGGCAGGCGGTGTGCGCTGCCTGCCACAGGATCGGCTGCAATGCCACTCTCGCGCTGGTCTTGGCGACGCGCAGCAGTGGGGCTGTCGCCCGCAAACTGAGGGCAGGAGCAGTAGCTGCCATAGGTGCGCCAACCACCACCGGCTCAAGCGGGGCAGCGACTTGCGGCGCACTCAAGCCCAGGGGGGCGAGTACGCTGACGACCAGCAGCAGGATGACCTTGTTGATACGTGCTTCCATCAAGGTGAATTATACCACGTGACAGGCCCAGGCCGCAATTAAGGATCGGTTAAACTCGCATACACGGGCTGACCGCCAGCTTGACAGCCCCCATTGCCTATGTTACAATTATCACGAACTACGGATAAGTCGCGCCAGCTCGCTACTTCGCCCTGAGAGGCCGCCCCTGCCATGCTAGAAGCCTTCCTCCCCATCCTGATCCTGCTGGCTGTAGCCTTCGCGCTGGTCAGCATCATCCTGGTGCTGTCGTTCGTTAGCGGGCCGAAGAACCCGACCGCTGCGAAGTTGGCTCCCTATGAGAGCGGCATGACCCCTATCGCTGGGCTGCCCACCCGCTTCCCCGTCAAGTTCCTACGCGTCGCTATGCTGTTCCTGATCTTCGATATTGAGACCATCGCCTTCTTTCCCTGGGCAGTCCTCTTGCGTAACGAACTGGGCGTGGCTGGCTTGCTGGAGATGGCGGGCTTCTTGCTTGTCCTCGGCATCGGCTACATCTACGTCTGGCGCAAAGGTGGCTTCCGTTGGGAGAAGTAAACTAGCGCAAAGCTCTGTCCCGCATACCCTGTACCACAGTGTACAACAACCCAATTGGAGGATGAACGTGCCTGACAACCCTGCCCCCGAAGATGCGTTCCTTTTCAGCAACAACAATCGTAAGGTAACACCGAAAGAGTTCATCGCACGGGCGATGCTCGAAGGGAGTGCGCTCCTTTTCTTCGCCATCTTTGGCTATCTACGGCGCGGCAAAAAGCCGCAGAACTAGCGTAGTGATGGGGCGGTGGTCTATGTGCGCCCACTGCGCTCATCAACATCTAAGTGACGGTAGAGGGCCGGGCTTGCAGCGCGACCCCGCCCGCTTGCAGTATTGGAGGTTGGTATGAGTGTAGACAAGCGACACTTCCGCACCGCAATCGGCATTGAGGGTAGCCCCTTCCTCGATGAGTTCGGCCACGCCGGGGTGCTGCCCGCCATGCCGATGCAGGCGGCCAGCAACAGCGGCAATATCATCACGGCTAACTTCGGCAAGTTCGTGCAGTGGGCGCGTAGCTCATCGATCTGGCCCGCCAGCTTTGGCCTGGCCTGCTGCGCGATTGAGATGATGGCGACCGGTGGCAGCCGTCACGACATATCGCGCTTTGGCAGCGAACTGTTCCGCGCCAGCCCTCGTCAGGCCGACCTAATGATCGTCGCGGGTCGCCTCTCGACCAAGATGGCTCCGGTGCTGCGCCAAATCTACGACCAGATGCCCGACCCTAAGTGGGTAATCTCGATGGGTGCCTGTGCTAGCAGCGGTGGTATCTTCGACAACTACGCGATCATCCAGGGGGTTGATCGGGTCGTGCCGGTGGACGTGTAC
>JBBROH010000156.1:0-9766 GCA_038229595.1 Chloroflexia bacterium
GCATCGTCCTGCCAATCCATCTTGAACACTTTGCCGCGTGCCATCCAGCTACCTCCTAGTAGCTCCATTTTACCACACGGCTTGACTAAACGCAATTGGTATTAGAGCTTCACCCCTACCTTTCCGATGGGCTACCGCTGGCCTGTATAGCAGGCAGCAGAAAGGAGGTGTGCCACTAGCACACCTCCTGAGAGTCTTGCCCACAGCGGGCGTATGGGGAAGTAACCTTACGGCGTAGGCGTAGGGGCTGGCGGTGCGCTAATCTCGCGGGCGCGGCGGGTGATCTTGCTCAGTTCGCCCCGGCTAATCGGGTCACTGGGCCGGTAGCAGGTGCCGCCGCCACCCGTGCAGCTGCTGCCGCTCACCACATTGTACAGCTTCAGCGTCTCTATGTAGCTGTAGAAGACATTGCTACTGCTTACGTCAGCAAAGCTGGGGGTGCTAGGGTTGGCAAGGGTGTAGTTCTTGGATCGCACGATGATCTTGGCGACCTCACCCCTGCGGATCGAGTCGCGGGGGCGGTAGCAGGGGGCAGTCGTGCCTCCGCACTGGCTGGTTTGAGCGAAGCCACTGATCACACTAGCATGGACGGCGGCTTCGATGTAGGCATAGAAGGTGTTGCTGGTCGCTACATCATTGAAGCTGGGTGTGGCAGGGCTGTAGGCTGGCACACCAAAGGCTAGCACTGCGATCTTGGCGAACTGACCGCGAGAGGTCTGGCTGCCCGGCTCAAAACGGAAGTTGCCGTCACCGTTGGGGAAGCCGTTGACGATGGGCGGGGTGGCGCAGGCAAGAAAGAGGATGTCGCTGTAGAAGGGGTTGTCGGCCAGCACATCGGTGAAGCTGATCGCACAGGCGGAGGGGGCGTTGAAGGCTACCAGGTCGCTGATCGTTGCGCTGCCGCTGCGGTTCCACTGCAAGCCAGCACCGTTGTCTACCGGGTCGATGGTTTGGCTCAACGTGGTGTCGTCGAAGCCAGGGCCAGGGCCACTGAAGCTGCCAATGGCATTCCAGATCGTCCTGTAACCGGCCTCCATGTAGTGGCTGGCGGGGGTGAGGGCGCGGAAGAACTGGTAGAAAGAGGAGCCAGCGTTGCCGCTGCGCCCGCCCACGTCCACCGAGCTACCGTTGAGTGCCAGGTAGGCGTAGCCGGTATCGTTGCCCTGGGTGTAGAGGTCGGCAGCGTGAAAGAGGTTCCAGGTTGCGGTAGTGGGGGCTGTAACCTGGAAGGTGAAGTTGGCGAAGTTCTGGCCGTTGATGTAGGTGATCACCTGGGTCATCTGCACCTCGCCACCGCCTGCTTGCACCACCGTAGTGGCGCGGAAGGGGCTAGCAGCAGTGCCACTGCCACTCACATTGTTGCTGATCGGTACCCAGTCGCTGACGGTGTTGCCCGCAGGTACTGTACCAGGGCCATAGACGACTACGCCCGCTGTGTTGGTGTACCAGAGGTAGGCACCCTCGGCGTTGCCACCAAAATACTGGCTGGCGGTGTTGTACTTCAGGTCTACGCTGGTGTTGTCGTTGACCATGATGTTGATCGGATTGCCCGCGATCACGACTGCCGCTGAGGGGTTGGCACTACTCTGCCTGTCCTTCGTTTGCGGGGGGGCGGTTTGCTCCTGCCCCTTGCTACCTTGTTGAGCCAGGCTTGCACCAGGATTGATCGCTAGCAGGCTGCCAAGTAGCAGCAGAGCCAGGGCGACTGGCCCCACGTAACGGGTTGATCTCTGCATCTGTTTCTCCTCTTACCTTTGGGTCATCGGTGACAAAGCGCACGTTCGCCTAAGTCACGACTATTATAGTCATTCGGCGCAAGAAGGCTTCACCGCTTGGTTAAGTAGACGAGATGACGCAGGGACTGGCCCGCCGTGGCACAAACCCCAGTGATCGACCGGCTGCCTGTTCTTGCCTCTATCATGCTGAATAGTTAACCTTGCCCCGCGTGGTTGACAAGCTACCGCCTCGTCCTTTATCATAGGGGCGCACGGTTAGCAAAGAGGCTAGCAAGAGGAGGGAGCGAAGATGTCGAACTACGAGATCGAAAGCGTGATCGCCCGCGAGATACTGGATTCGCGGGGCAACCCAACGGTGGAGGTTGAGGTAGCCCTCACTGGCGGCGCGGTTGGGCTGGCGGCTGTCCCCAGTGGCGCGAGTACAGGAGCGCACGAGGCGGTAGAGTTGCGCGACGGTGACAAGGCTCGTTATGGAGGCAAGGGAGTGCTGAAGGCGGTCGCCCATGTCAACGACGTGATCGATCACGCGGTTGCGGGGCTGTCTGCCCTCGACCAGCGCGCCCTCGACCAGCGGTTGCTGACCCTCGACGGCACCGCCAACAAGGGTAAGCTGGGTGCAAACGCGATCCTTGGCGTGTCGTTGGCAACCAGCCGCGCCGCCGCCACCGCCCTCGGCCTGCCACTCTACCGCTACGTTGGTAGCCTCTACGATGCCGCCAACCCCAGGCCGCTGGCTTACAATGCTCAGCCCACGGGCAGCCGCATCCTGCCGATCCCGATGCTCAACATCCTCAACGGGGGCAAGCACGCCGAGGACTCCACCGACGTCCAGGAGTTTATGGTGATGCCAGTGGGCGCAAGCACCTTCCGCGAGGGTTTGCGCTGGGGGGTGGAGATTTACCAGAGCCTAAAGAAGGTGCTGCACGACGGTGGCTACGGCACCAATGTTGGCGATGAGGGCGGTTTTGCTCCTTCGCTCAAGTCCAACGTGGCGGCAGTAGAGGTGATCCTGGAGGCGATTGAGCGGGCGGGCTATACGCCGGGCAAGCAAGTCTACATTGCCCTCGACCCTGCGGTGAGCGAGATATACGAGGACGGCAAGTACCGGCTGGCGAAGGACGGCCTCAGCCTCAGCACCGCCGAGATGGTTGCTTACTGGGAGGGCTGGATCGCCAAGTATCCGATCATCAGCCTCGAAGATGGTATGGCCGAGGACGATTGGGACGGCTGGAAGCTGCTCAGCCAGCGCGTTGGCGAACGCGTGCAACTGGTTGGCGACGACTTCCTGGTGACCAACGTAGAGCGCATCGCCCGCGCCATCCAGGAGAACGCCTGCAACAGCCTGCTGACCAAAGTTAACCAGATTGGTAGCCTCAGCGAGGCGATGGACGCGGTGAGCATGGCCCAGCACGCCGGTTGGACGGCGGTCATGTCGCACCGTAGCGGCGAGACTGAAGACACCACTATCGCAGACCTGGCGGTAGCCCTCAATACCGGACAGATCAAGACGGGCGCGCCCGCTCGTGGCGAGCGCACCGCCAAGTACAACCGCCTGCTCCGCATCGAAGAAGAACTGGGTAGCGCGGCTATCTATGGTGACGGCAGACTGAAAAGAGCATGATGCAACCAGGCGAGCAGCTAGGCAAGTACCGCATCGAGCGGGAGATCGGCCAGGGGGGGATGGCGAGCGTCTATCTGGCGACCGACACCACCCTCAACCGCGTGGTCGCGCTCAAGGTGCTTGACCCTATGCTAGCCGAGGACGAAGTGGCGGTCGAACGCTTCAAGCGCGAGGCGCAGACGGCGGCGGGGTTGCAACACCCCAACATCGTTAGCATCTACGACGTGGCGCAGATGGGTGACTACTATTACATCGCCATGCGCTATGCTCCCGGCAAGACCTTGCGCGATATCATCACCGAGGAAGCCCCGATGGGGGTAGGCCGGGCGGTGCAGTTGCTGCGCCCAGTCGCCGCCGCTCTCGATTACGCGCATACGCGTGGGGTAGTCCACCGCGACATCAAGCCAGGCAACATCATCGTCAACCCCAAGAACGGCGACGTGATGTTGACCGACTTTGGCATCGCCCGCGCCAATAACCAGAGCCACCTGACCGCCGTCGGCATGGTGATGGGGACGGCGGATTACCTTTCGCCAGAGCAGGTGCGCGGCACAGAAGCGACTGCCAGCAGCGACATCTACGCCCTCGGCGTGGTGCTGTACGAGATGCTGACTGCCTACACCCCTTACCACAACAAAGGGGTTGCCGACGTGCTGCGGGCGCAACTGAACGAGCCAGTGCCGCCGCTCTCCCGCTTCGTCAAGAGCGTACCGCCGGGGGCGCAGTTGGTAGTAGACCGCGCCCTCGCCAAGAACCCCGCCGACCGCTTCCAGACCGCGGTTGGCATGATCGAGGGGCTGGCTTACGTGGCGATGCGCCAGGGTCAGGGTCAGGCGGTCAGTAATGCCGAGCAGCCGACCAGCCTGGTACAGTCGTCGCGCCCTGGGCAGCCAGCGCAACCCCCCCGCCCGCAACCAGCGGTTAGCCGCAACGGGCAGCCACCAGTTGCCCAGCGGCTACCGGCCAACCGGCCCGTGCAGCAAGCGGCTGCCCGCCCGCCGCAACGCTACGCTACCCCCCCACAGACCCCCGCCCAGCGCAACAAGGCGGCAAATGAGGCCGCCCTTAAGCGCGATATTGGCCCCAACCGCTGGCCGCTGGTGCTGGTGATCGGCTTGCTTGCCCTTGCGCTTGTGGGGCTGCTGCTAGTCCTCGTTCTCGGCATCCCCCTACCCAGCTTCGGCAGCGGGGTGAGCCAGCCGCCCGCTGCTACTATCACCACCGCAGTGAGCTACAGCGGCCCCTTCCGCAGCAACGGCAACCTCAGCGCGAGTTTCGTTGCCAAACCACCACGCATTGACGGCGACCTCGGCGACTGGGCGGGGCAGAGTAGCTTCCCGCTGGCGAAGGATACCCCCTTCAAGAACCGCAGTGCCTACCGCTGGGCTGGCCCTAACGACAGCAGTGGCACTGGTTACGCTGCCTGGGACGACAGCAACTTTTACTTTGCTATAGCGGTGCGCGACAACGTGGTAGTGCAGAGCGAGCGGGGCGCGGTTATGTACCAGGGCGACCATGTGGAGTTGTGGTTCGACCTCGACCTGGCGGGCGACTTCGCCAGTGCTACTGCCTCGGATGACGACTACCAACTCGGCTTCTCCATTGGCGACCCAGCCAAGCCCCAACCTGAAGCGTGGTTGTGGCTGCCAGCCGCCCGCACCAGCCTGCGCGATACGCTCAAGGTAGCCGGGGGGCTAGAGGCTGGAGGCTACGTGTTGGAGGGCAGCGTTCCCTGGTCAACCCTGCGTGGCTACAAACCAGAGCGGGGCGCAGTGATCGGCTTTGCCTTCAACATAGGCGATGTGGACGATGGTAGCATCGCCCCTCACCAGGAGAAGATGATCAGCACATCGTCGCTGATGACCTACCCCAACCCAACCACCTTCAACAACCTTTTTCTCAAATAGGAGCAGCAATATGACAGGGCGAGTTTACATCATCACTGGCGCGAGTAGCGGCATCGGCAAGGCGTTGGCGGTTGCAGCAGCAGCGGCGGGCGAAAGCGTGGTGCTGGCCGCCCGCAATCCTACCACCTTGCAGGCGGCGGCAGACGAGGCGGCGGCGGCAGGCGGGGCGACCCTGGCCGTCCCCACCGACGTGACGGAGCGGGCGCAGGTCGAGGCTTTGGTGCGGGCGGCAGCAGACCGCTTTGGTCGGGTGGACGTGCTGATCAACAATGCTGGGGTTGCTACCTACGGCCTGGCCGTCGAGAGCATTGTGGACGATCTGCGGCGGGTGATGGAGGTTAACTACTTCGGCGCACTGCATTGCATCCAGGCGGTGGTGCCGCTGATGCAGCAGCAAGGCAGTGGCCGGATCGTCAACATCAGCGGGGCTGGCGGCAAGCGCGCCTTGCCGCTGATCGGCGGCTATGCGGCCAGCAAGTTCGCTATCTCTGCCCTAACCGACGCGCTGCGGGTTGAACTCGCCAGCCTGGGCATCGGTGTGACCCTTGTCTACCCACCGCTGACCAAGACTCCGCTCGCTGACCACGCGCTGGCTGGACAGGAGTACGGTGCGCTGTTCCACTCGGCGGGCGGGGCCGAAGCAGCGGATGTGGCCCAGCAGATGCTAGCCAGCATCAACGCGGGGGAGCGTGAAGCGATGCTCGGCGGCCCTACGATGCAGCAGTTCTTCGAGCAGAGCTTCCGCGACCCAGAGAAGGTAGATCAGCAGCAGCAATCGCTCCTACAGTCGCGCCTGAAGCGGGTAAAGCGCGGCTGATCCCTCCTTCTCTTAGGCCAGCTAGCCAGCAAGCAAGGAGAGGCAAGGCTGCTGCCCTGACCTACAATCTCAGCGGCTTCGTTAAAGCGGGCAGTGGGGTTGCTGGTCAAGAACTTGTACTGTCTTATGTAGTGCTTAGTGGGGGTAGCTACAAGGCTGGTAGCATCCTGGACAGGCTCAAGAGCGACGGGGCCGGACACTGGCAGTTCAGTGGCACAGCTACCAACCCTCCAGCTAACTTCGCGGGCTTCCGCGTACAGGAGCTAGCGGCTGACTGCTTCTCGAACCAGAGCGTGAGCCTGGCAGCCGGGAGCAACGCCACGGTAGTATCGGCCAGCGAGGTGGACTGGCGCAGCATCTACAGCTCGAACGACACAGTGACATTCAACCTGGTTTCCATCTGTAGGGTGGTACCAACCCCAACGGCCAGGAGTAGGTGACCGGCTTGGCGATAAGTAGTTAAGCAGACTGCACACCACGGTAAGGTGAACCATCAAGGCAGCTAGAGTTAAACCGAAGGAGAGGTGAGATGAAGCTAAGCATCAAGAAGATCGGCAGCCTGCTGCTCATTGCCAGCCTGCTGGTCAGTGCCTGTGAGGGGCCAGGCAGTGCGCCCAGCCCCAGCCAGCCGGGCAGTGTGCAGCAACAAAGCAGCCCCGCCGCTCAACCAGGCGTGCAGCAACAAAGCAGCCCCTTTGCCCAACCAGCGAGTAGCAAGCTGCTTGATGAAGCTGCTGACGACCGCCCGCTGGTCGCGGGTCACTACGTCTTCTGGTATAAGGCATTTGGCAGTGCTACGAGTACCAGCGAGCAGGATGGTAGGCTGACCTACGGCTACGACCTTCAGGCTCGCCAGAGCTTCGTTGTCAAGCAAGTCGGTAACTCCGCGCAGACCCTGTTCAGTGATGGTGTAGACCTGCTTTGGTGGGCGGTATCACCTGGGGCCAGCCACACTGCGGCAACCCCAGTGCAGAGCATTGCGCTGGAGAGTGTGCAGGATGGCAATGCTCCTACTAAGCTTGCTACTGCTCCCCCTCATCCTGGTACAATCTTCCTTGAGGCCTACGACCAGGGCATCTTGTACTACAACAGAGAAGCAGATACCTACGGCTACAACCTCAACACAGGGGTGGCGAGCATGGTAGGGAACGCGGCTGGATTGGTAGTGCATAAGGGCGTGCTGCTCTGGCAGGACGAACTGCCCCGTGGTTATCACGAGTCGCGCCCCAGCAGGCTGCATCTACAGACGAGCCAGCTGAAGGACACGGTCATTGCGCAGGATGATGACTACTCCTTCAACAACTACAGCATTGATGGCAACAACGTGGTGTGGTCATCAGGCCGCGGCACTTACCTCTACGACATCAGCAAGCAGACAACGACTAGGCTGACAGTGGAGCCAGCGGAAGGGGCGATGATTGCTGCTAACCACATAGCGTGGGTAGGTTCGGAAGGGGCAGCAATTGCTGGCGACAACATAGCGTGGGTAGCTATGACATATACATCCGAAGGCACACCCTATTGGTCGGTGCTGAGCTACGATCTAAAGAGTGGGCAGAGCCGGGTAGTAGTGGCCTCCAGCACCGCCCACCTGTACGTTGATGGGGTGACAGCGCAAGGTGATCTGGTATACAGCGTGGAGAACCCAACCCAAGTGCGGCGCGCCTTGTACCTAACCAACGTGGGCAGCAGCAATGCTGGTTATGACAAGGTTGTACGTACCAACCAGTTGGTGCCGGACTGGCCGATTCCACTATCCTGTCTAGCGACGCAGCATCGCCCTACCTCCTGTGGGCAAGTAAGTGTGACAGACCAGACTAATTTTAGCGACGTTGCTGGCGTGTGGCGCGGGAGGGGGGTACAGGTTTTCCTGCCCGAATATGAACTGGGCGGTGAGAGCTTCTTTGTGCGGAACTACTTTGACCCTGACCCTAAAAAGGCAACACCCGAGTTGCCTTACGGTCCGGTAAACCCAGATGTGGAGACGCTGCTTAACGCAGCCCAGCATGGCGTGAAGGCCAACTTTGTGCGTATCTTTGTTGACCTGCCAGGTGACTCTTCCAAAGTTGCTAGTATTGATGCGATCCTCAACTTCCTCACTGCGGCCAACATCCACCAGTTGAGGGTGGGCATCGTGATGCACAACAGCTCTAGAGCAAACCCAAATATGGCTTACTTCAGGGACAACTACTTCAAGATGGATCTCACAGGTACCCCCCTAGTTCTACCAAGCTGTGCAGGGCGGCCAACTACACCAACGCCTACGCCAACACCCGTCAACCAGATACGTAAGCAGTGGATCCAGGCGTTCATCACCTGCGTGACTAACAAGAATCTGAGCGATGTAGTTGCATACGTTAGTGCTGACAACGAGATCAACAACCACTGTAATCAGACTGGCATTGCTTACGATGGCACTACTCCAGTCGAAGGGCGAGTTGATTGCTTCGCTGCCTCACAATTCCCCGGCTATGATGCACTGGCGCAACGTTGGGTAAGAGAGTTCAACGCCCTGTTTGTCGGCACCGGGATCATGACAACTGTAGGTTTGTCAACGGAGATGTATACAGAAGGTAGAGATGATGGACCAGCTACACCCGAACCTATACCTATTGTCGCAACGAGGTTTTTCGATGCTTCTACAGGTGAACAGTCTCTCAACGCGTCTGTAACGTTCCTGTCCCCCCACAACTATGGTGGTAAAGGGCTAGATATCAAAGCAGCTATTGGCGTTGCTCGAGGTCCAAACCCGCTAAAGCCAGTGGTGCTAGAGGAGTACGGTCATGCAACTGACCCTCTTGCAGAAGGAGTAGCATCCTCGAACACAGCGACCCCTGCGACTAGCTCGCCTCCTTCGATCAGCCATCCTGAGAACACAGAAGGTAAGCGTAGCTGTCTAGTATTCTACATAGGAGGTAGATCAATGCCTGTCATCCCCTTCTATTGCTATAAAGTAGCATCCTACTTTATAGGAGTGAATGCTCTCTCTATTAGAACGAATGGTTACGCAGGGGGGGCGGCCTTCATGCTCACGGATGTGTACCCCGCAGCCGGCCAGAGCTGCAAGAAGCCCGACTACTACACTGGTTTGTACTCTATTGGGCTAGTCAGCCCGCAGGGTAAGAAGATACGCTATTGTTGTGGCACTTACACGACCTACGCCGCTGGCGTGGTGGGCCTATCTGACATGAGCAAGCGCAAGCTCACTGGTGACGTTGTGCTGTCTCATCATCAGCTATCCTGGTTAGGGAGGCATCAAGGTGATTGTGGTGCGCTCCCCCTGCCTGCCAGGCATCAGTAGCCCAACAACGATGTGCAGCGCGACCATGTAGCCATCGGTGTTCGTCGTGCTGCCAACTTCCCCATCTACACACCTTCGCGACCTACCTTTGATGATGTACCTGCCAACTACCCTGGCTATGAGGCCATAGAAACGCTTTATCAACGTGGCGTTGTTAGTGGCGCACAGTGTAGCCAAAGCGAGGGTTTGTGCTTCCGCCCAACCGACTCAATCCGCCGCGATGAGATGAGCAAGGTGATCAACAAGGCAGTCGAGGCTCTGCCAAGATACATTAGACAGGTGGCAGCTTTTGATTGCTCCCAGACTAAGGCATCAATGCCTAACCCTCCTTATGCTTTACTTTGTCTGTGTACTGCTAAGTGCCTGCACAGGCAACGAACTGAA
>JBBROH010000157.1:0-9692 GCA_038229595.1 Chloroflexia bacterium
AGTCTTGTAGCTCTACCTCGCGAGTCAACCTGCTACCACCCGCCGGTAGTACAAAGGGGTGAGACTATGCTGGGGCGCACAACTTGGTTGTTGGAAATGGTAAGTACAGGTCAGTGTCAGGTCAGGGACGCTTATCACCCCGCTGAACGGCTTACTTTTTGGCTTGACCAAGCTACTCTGATTCCAATCAAGGTTGAGTGGGGCAACAAGGATGGTACCATTGTCTACCAGGGGCGGGTGGAGGGGATCGAGCTTGACGTGCCGCTCGACCCTACAATCTTCAAGGCCAGGTAAATACTGGAGTAATCCCTAATGTTTAGACCACAAAGAAGGCTTGGTTAAGCTACAACCTCTAGTTTCTGGTTGCTAGTCACTTGGCTGCCTCAATGTACCCCAGCTGGGGTGCGATAGCCAAGTGCTTAATGTGGTCGTTCGTGGTTGTAGAAGTGCGCGTAGCTTCTAATCGCTCGCTGCACCTCGGCCATGCTCAGTGCCAAGAGTCACGCCACCAGAACAAAGAACGGTAGAGTGGGGCTATTCCAGCGGCGCAGCACTAGGCACTGCCTCCCAAATGACACAGGATAAACTCACGTAGCTCAACCAGGCTGCTGAAGTAGTAGACACCCTCCGACTGCACGTGTTTGGCACTACCGCGCCACCTACCGGGTGCTTGCTGCCTACCTGCTTCCCGCCAGAAGCGGATTACAAACTGTGGTGACGCGTTGGACATTGTTGCCGCCTTCTAGCCCTGGGGCTGCCCAGCCTGGCCTCGAGCGCAAGGTTGCTGGTTGGTGTTGTGATGGGTTGGGTCACGGTTAACAGGCTGATAGATACTATAAGTTGACCGTTCAGGATCACAAGGCTGGGGCCTCGCCAGCGGAAGGTACTGTCTCCGCTGGCAAGGCGCAAGCTGGTTGCGATCAGGGGTTACTTGTCGGCTTTGGCGGCTCGCAGGCAGAAGCCGACCCCAATCTGGCTGTAGTTGCCCCCGCTGCCAGGGCTGCTGTTGACGATGGCGCGGTCCCTTGCCTCCAGCACTACGGTGTAGCCGCAAGGTATCATCTTGTTTGGGCTGTCAGTCGGGATCGTCCATCCGCCCTTGACCCCCATCGTGTTGCCGGGCATCGGTGGTTGGTAGCTGCTGTCGCTGCTGTTGAAGATAGCTGGGTTGACCGAGACCGATGCATTCCCAATGCTGATCGGTACCAGAGCGATGCTCATACTGCCGAAGTAGTAGTCAGCCACGCGGTAAGTTCCAGCGAAGTCATCACCAACCACGATGTCTCCGCAATCACTAGTACCGGAGGTGAGATACACTTCAGGGCTGTAGGCGGTGTAAGTACCCCCACCATACAGCCGCGCGTTGTATGAGTAGCGATTGTAGACGCGGATGTTCTTAGTCAAAGATGAGCCAGCCACCACATACTGACTGCCGTCCCAGCGGAAGCCAACCACGCTGATGGTGTAGTTACCCTCGGCCAGCCCCCCTACATTGAGCGCGGCCAGCAGGTTGTCGTCCACCCCCTGTCCACCCCCGGCCATGTGGGTGTAGTAGTCGCTGGTGGCAGTTGCGGGTAGATTGACCGCGCCACTGACGCTGGGGAAGCTGACTAGCGGGTTGGTAGCCGGGTTCTGGGTGAGGTAGTGGCGGGTGCCGTCGAACGCAGTGATCGCCTGGGTGAGTGGCGCGTTGATTGGGGTTGGGGTCGCTGCCCCTGTGTTGTTGAAGAAAACGCGGTAGAGAAGCGGGTGGGCTACGTTCACAAGGCCAGTGTGGTCGTCGAAGTTATCAGGTGCGTTGGTGTTGGTGGTGGTGGTGAAGAAACCAGCCACGTTGACTAGGCCACTGAAGGGCCGGTCGTAGCTGCTGCTGCTGACCCCGCCGCTGAACGGGTAGGCCAGCCCACTGACGTTATCAATGTGGTCAATCTCAACCCCGCCAACCTTTTGCAGGTTGATGTGGTCGTCGCTTGGCAACACTTGCTCGCCGATCATCGGCTGCACGTGGGTGTTCACCACGTTACCCCAGGTCGGCACGAAGCCGGGGCCGGTCGGTGGGGTCTGCCACGAGAGGATTGCCCGCACAGGGATGCTCTCAAGTTTCTGGCAGTTCGTGGTGGGCAGGTTAACCGGGCGCATGGCTGCATACTTGACCGTGTGGCTGCGCCCAGTGCTGCTGAGGTCGTGGACGCGCGCCTGAGCGATGCCGAGATTATGCCAGCTACCGGCATAGAAGGCGTAGAAGCCGACATACTCCTGACTGCCGAGGCTGCACAGGTTGCCGCTGTAGCCGCTGTTGAGCTTGACCTCGATCACCCCACCCATCATCCCACTGTGCGGATCATAACCGACGCAGGTCAGTTGCTCGTAGGTGGTGTTTCCCTTCGTCAACTCGATCTGCTTGAAGATGTCGGCCAAGTCAACGAGCAGTTCCTTCTCCAGGTCGACTTCGCTGAAATTGGCGAAGCTGGCGGTGGTCGCTGTCGGGGCAGCAAGGGTAGCAGTGACGCTGTCAGCTTTATCCTCGGCAATGCGCGCTACGTTGTCCCTGACGCGCAACTGCGGATTGAGCATCCTGGTCGTGATTGGCTGCTGTTCAACCTGGATCGCGTGGGCAAAGCCATAGCGGTGCGGCTGCACCGCCTTATCTTGCTGGTACATTTGCTTGAGGACTGTGTAGCTGAGGGGCTGCGCTGCGGCCACCTCCAATGCCTGGCTGAGGTTGAGGCCGCTAAAGGCTTGTTGGTCGATAGTCAGCAACCCTTCGCTGACCAGTTCGCTCAACTTGATCCCCTTGCTCAGGCGAATCGCCTCAACCTGCACCGTCGAGTTGGCGACGTTGCCCCAGACCGGCAGGTAACTGGCATTACCGGGCGTTGGCTCCCAGCCCCACGACAGGATCGCTCGCACGTTGAGCAGGTTCTCGTGGCGACAGAATTGATGTTCCTCCTTCAGCTTCATTGTCACGTTGTAGCTGACCGGCAGGGTGCCGGGCAGATCGTAGACCGAGAAGCTGACCACACCGAGGTCAACCCAGCTACTACCGTGCTGGACGAAGAAGCGAACGTACTCACGCGAACCCTTGCCGCAGGGACCGCTGAGGTAGCCGTTGGCCCGCTTGATATTAACGATGGCCTGGAGGGTGTCAGTCTCCTGGTTGAGGCCGAGGCATTCGATCTCCTCATAGAAGGGGTTGGCCTTGATTGGCTCAATCACGGGTAGGTCAAGCTCCGGCATCGTGCCGAAGTGGTTGGCGTTGCTGAGGATCAGCTTGGTAAAGTGGCGGCGGCTGGCTGGCACTTCAGGGCCAGCATCGCTGTTGAACTGAGTCTTGACGTTCGCCTCATTGACGGGTAGGTTGGTTGGCTCTACGCTCTTATCGTTCTGGGACATTGTGCTGTTCCTTTCTTAAATATGGTTGCTGCACGTTACTGTTGCTAGACGCGGTAGCTATTAGATGCTGGCGAACCTATGCTAGGCTAGTTCGTGAGTACGCTCCTGGTTGGCTCCCGGTGACATGGGTGGGTCACGACCCGCTCTCATTGTTGCACAGCAGTCGGCCTAAGGAAACGGTTTTTGTGAGGTGTTTTGTGAGCAACTCCTTGCTATCAGCAGCGATCTCGTGTGCTATAATGGTGTTACGGATAACGAAGGCAGCGAGTAGGGGGGTGGCAATGTACGACCTTAAGAGTTTCCGTGAACAGGTCAAGGGTTACTGCCAGCGGGTGCGGCTGGGTGGGGCGCAGAGATACACGCTGGGCGAGTTGGCCGCCGCCGTCGGGCTTGCCCGTGCTGAGTTTAGCAGGCGGCTGAACGGCACCGGCGGCACCCGCCTAACTTGTGCCAATGCCCAAGCGATCACCGTTGAACTAATCCGCCAAAATGCGATCACCCGCCGGGCGGATGCTGATCGGCTAATCGCTCTGTTGGGCTGCCCGCCGCTGGCGGATGCTGACCTGCGCGGATTGCTACTAGCCGCTCCTGCCACCAGCCAACAATCCGCGACCGAGGTGCCGAACAATCTACCGCTGTCGCTCACCACCTTCATCGGGCGGGTAGCCGAACTGCAACAGTGCAGCAGCCTGCTAACTGGCGGACGGTTGCTGACTATCACTGGGCCTGGTGGAGTCGGCAAGACCCGCTTTGCGCTGGAACTGGCCGCGCAGTTTCGTGGTCGGAGCTTTAGCCTCTACCCCGACGGTATCTGGCTGCTTACCTTGCAGGTGCTTGACCTGGCTCACGCAGAGCAGCAGCTAACCGCAGCGGTAGCCGCCCACCTGGGCGTGATGGAGCAGGCCAGCCGCCCGCTACTCGACACCCTACTTGATTACCTGCGCGACCGCACGCTGCTACTGATCTTCGACAACTGCGAACACATCCGCTCAGCCGCCGCAACTTTGGTGGCGACCCTGTTGAGTAGCTGCACCGGGATCAGCATCGTGGCGACCAGCCGCGAACCGCTGGGCGTGGCGGGCGAAATCAACTGGCAGCTAGCCCCCCTGCCAGTGCCGACGCTGCCCGAACCCGGCACCACCCCTTATCTGGGGGGCTTGCGCGAAAACGAGGCGGTGCGCCTGTTCGTCAATCGCGCCCAGCAAGTGCTGGCCGAACGGCCCTTCGACTTGACTGCCGTCAACGCCGCCACCATTGCGGCAATCTGCGTGCAGCTTGAGGGCATCCCGCTCGCGCTTGAGCTAGCTGCCGCCCGCGTGCGCTGGCTGCCGCTCGACACTATCCTGACGCGCTTGCACAACCAGTTGCGGACGCTGCGGAACGATGAACGCGACCCGCCCAACCAGCAGCAAACCTTGCGCGGCTCAATTGCCTGGAGCTACGACCTGCTGAACGTAGCCGAGCAAAAGTTGTTTGCCCGCCTAGCAGTGTTCAACGGCGGGTGCAGCCTTGAGGCAGCCGAGGAGGTCTGTGGCACAGCCGAGGAGGATGATCTGATTGACCTACTGGGCAGTCTGGTCAACAAATCGCTGCTGCTGGCCGACGTGGATGCGGGCCGCTACCGGATGCTGGAAGTGATCCGCCAGTTCGCTGCCGAGAAGTTGAAGGCGAGCGGCATGGAGGCGCAACTGCGCCGAAGCCACCTTAACTACTTCCACAAGCTGGTTGTTGAAGCTGGGCCACACCTCGTCGGGCCAGCGGCAGCTAGCTCGTTGGCCCAGTTGGCGCAAGAGCAAGCCAACCTGCGGGCAACCCTGACTTGGGCGCAGAGCGAAGACCCTCCCTTGCTGCTAGACCTGAGCGGGCTGCTAGGCCGGTTCTGGCACCTGCATGGCGACCTGAGCGGAGGGCTGGGCTGGCTGACCGCTGCTGTAAAGGGTGAGCAACCCGCCTCGGTCGCGCTGGTACGCGCCCTCAACTGGGCGGCGATCCTATGTCGCAATCAAGGTAATCTAAACCAAGCGCAGAGCTATCCTGACCGCGCTCTACCGCTGGGGAAGCAGGTCGGCGACCCCGACGTACTAAGTTTGACCTTGACGAACCTCGGTCGGCTGGCCGCTGCTGGTGGCGACTACGAACTCGCCCGCCAGCACTTTACCCGCCAGTTGCCAATCAGCCGTCAGCTAGCCGACCAGTGGCGAATTGCCGAGGTGCTGCAGGATTTGGGTACTTGCGCTGCTCATGCTGGTGACTATGTGGGGCGGTATCGTTGTTGCAAGAGGCTGTTACCTTGATACAAGCGGTTGGCAACCCCTCTGGCGTGATAAAATGTCAGCTTACCCTTGCCGAAATCGCCTACTTGCAAGGTGATTATGAGGCGGCAACAACATACGCTCGCAGTAGCCTGCAAGCTAGCCGCGAGCTTGGCAGCCGCAGGGATTATTCCTGTAGCTCGTTGATCTACCTGGGCAGAACCGCCTTGCTGCAAGGACAGTTTGAGTCCAGCTTTGCCAGTTTCAACGAATGTCTGGCTCTGGCTGAACGTGAAGGCATCAAATGGGCGGTGGCAGCGGCTCTGGCTGGACGTGGAGCAGCAGCTTGTGTGCGGGGCGACTTTGCCGCCGCCCAACGTGACCAGTTGAACGGTCTGCTCACCTGCCAACGGCTGGGCCTACACGCGAACTTCGCCTTCCATCTGGCAGACTTGTCTTGGGCAGTAGCCGGGGCTAAAACCAAAGCGGCGGCCAGCAGTGCTGTCAGCATGGTGGCCGCCGCCGAGGGTATTTTGGTTCGGATGAAGACGGTTTTGCAGCCGTTGGAGCAAATATGCAGTGAGCAGGCGATCCGTCTCAGCCAGAAGTTGCTCTCTAGCGAGGAGATCACTACTGCTCAAGCCGCAGGTGCAGCGATGACGCAAGCGGTCGCTGCCGATTACGCCCGGCAGGTGGTTGCTCAACTATCTGGTCTCAGCTAGCTGCTGTCTCTAGCCAACTGCTGTGCCTGCTGAACACGCTTGGCTGCTAACCCTAGGCACCAACTTGGGCAACTAGGATTGATGGCCTTAATTCGACTAAGCAGGAAGGTAATTAGCAGTAGTACCAGCAGGAAACAGCCGATGCGTTGCTTATTCTTGAGTTGCTCCTCCGCTGAGAGTGGTGGGGACTCAGCCTTCGCATAGACATCCCCGCTCGGGATAATCGCAGCCAAGTTGGGCATAACCCCAATCTGGTCAGGGCTGCCAGTGCCGCTGTTAACGAGCCGCGCCCGCAAAGCGGTGGGATCAAGTGGGCCACCCTGCGTGCGGATAGCCCACGATTGGACGACTGCGGCTACCCCTGCGATGATAGCGGCTGCTGCCGAAGTCGAAGTAAAAGTCTGGTTGTACACTGGTTCGCTAGCTGCGCTTCTGCCGCAACTTATCACCTGTTCACCCCAAGCATAGCAATCAACCCTGCTGCCGTAGTTCGAGTGAAGGTATCGCTGGTGCTGACCTAGCTCCACATCAGTCCGTCCTGCCCCCACCATGATTGCGCCCGAAGGACCAAGGGTAAGTTCCTGGTTCAGGTCAAGGCCGGTGTCTGTGCCATACGGCTTCTGTATATTCGGGCCGTTGCCAGCTGCTTCGATTACTGTGATGTCGAGTCCCACCAGTAGCTGGATCATACTGTGGAGAGTGGGATCAACCTCAATTGGCAGGCCACCTATCGTCTGGGCTTCGATCAGTACGATCTGGCCGAGACTGTCAAACAGCCGCAACGCAGCAAGGGGCAAGCTGTCCCAGAGGCTACTCTCTGTACTTTCCTCCCCGTAGGCTTGCAGCAGCACGCCGACGTTCGGTGCGATGCCGATGCTGCCTTCCTCGTTGTCCCTGGCGCAGAGTACACCAAGTGTGTGCGTACCATGATTGTCACCCTGACCGACAACACTCGGATTGTGAGGACTAATGTTCTCAACAGGCAGGTCAGGATGGCCTAGCCACCAGCTCCGTTCGATATCCACCACTGTCACCTCTTGCCCGCCCCAGCCTCGCTCCCAGGCATAGCGGGCGTTGACCCCGTATGGACTGGCTTCGAGATAACCGTTTGGCCCCTGCCCATACTGGGTGTTCTGGCGCATGGCTTTGGGGTCGTCATCATACTGGTTGATCGGGGAAGGGTCGGTGAACTTTGGCGCAGTATAGATGTACTCAACCCAGTCCGCCCCTTCCAGCGCATCAACCAGTGTGGTAGCTTCGTCGTGGTCGGTGCAGTAGGTGATGAAGAAGGTTAGGAAGTCGGGAGGGTTGTACCTGGGGTTGGGCGAGCTTATGCGCGCAGGCAATCCCTTGAGGATGCTTTGCGTGTCAAGCTGTTCCTTACTCAGCGGCTCAGTAGCTGATTGCCAGCTTGCGTACCGGTCACTCGTTCGCATTACCGATGCATCTAGCTGCTCTTTGGGGGGATCGAGGCGTAGGGGCAGCCCTTGAAGGATGCTTTCCTTTTCAAGCTGCTCCCCACGCAGCGGCCTAGTAGTTGGTCGCCAGAATACGTCTCGGCCAGTGGCCCGCATCACCAGTGCATCTAGCTGCGCCGGGCTGACCGACTTGTAGAGCCGATCCAGTGTCAGGTCGAGGGTAGCGAAGGCCACCACCAGTTCATTCAGTCGCCCATCGGCAATTACCTCTGGCTGTTTGGTAAGGTCATCTACATACGGCACGCCAACGCCATCCTTCAGCTTGACAATGACAGCGGGTTGGTACTGCTCCTTCGCTTGTTGCTCATTACCCATGTTACACCTCCTTCGTTAGTTGTTGCCCTGACTGCTTTATTCTAGCACTGACTGGTTTAACAAACCAGCTTTTTTGTGAGGTGTTTTTTGAGGCGGCGTACTCTTTGGATCGCGGCAGGCGGCGCAGGCTACCACTTCCATCTGACCAGCAAGGAAGCGGTCATTGTCCTGCAAGAGAGCCAGCCACGTGCCGACCGCCACGCCGAGCTTGACCGCGCCCCAGCCCCAACCGCCCCACGCCAAGCAAGTGGTGCTGCGGATGCAGCTAGTCGGCGGCACTTAGGCTGCTGCGAGCGTGGGCAATGACCGCCTTGCTAGCTACAGCAACTACTACGGCGGCAACAATCCCAGCACTGCTGCACTACCGCATCCACCAATGATCAGTAGAGGAAGATTGCAACCACCACCCCGCCCACAAAGGTAGCAGGCACGTGCAGCCCAAGACGAAAGCCACCCCAGCAATGGAGTGGCTTGTTCTGTGGGCCTGGTTCAACCGTGCGGCACTCGTGCCTGGCTCCACCGCACGCAAAATGGACAAGGAGCGGCCCAGGTGTGATGGCGGCCAACCTTTCTACCCCAAAGAAGGCTGGCTTAAGCTACGCACTGCCTCCCAAATGACGCAGGATAAACTCACGTAGCTCAACCAGGCTGCTGAAGTAGTACACACCATCCGACTGTACGTGTTTGGCACAACCGCGCCACTCACCGGGTGCCTGTTGCCCACCTGCTTCCCGCCAGAAGCGGATTACAAACTGCGGGGACGCGTTGGACATTGCTGCTTCCTTCTAGCCCTGGGGCTGCCCAGCCTAGCCTCAAGCGCAAGGTTGCTGGTTGGTGTTGATGGATTGGGTCAGCAATGACACGCTGATAGATACATTGTAGCGCGAGAGGGTGGGCTATCCTGTTGGATTTTGTTGGTAATAATGTAGGGATTTGCGCCTGGCTGCTGGGCGTAGTGGCGCAGAAGCGACCACAAGCCCCACGTATGCTAGAGCATTGGCTACAGGGCTGCCACTGAACAGCCAGCGTGACTATGCGCTGTTGCAGGTCTACTTGCAGACCGGATGGCGGCTGGCTGAAGTGGCGGCCCTGCAATGGGGCGACCTGCACCGCCTGGCCGACGGTCGCTTGGCGTCAACTTCAAGCGGCTGAAGGGTGGCAAGCAGGCGGTTGACTTCCTCTCCGCGCCGGTAGCAACGGCGGTCATGATCTGGCTGTACAGCTTCTATGGCGCGGCCCTCGGCGACTCGCCCGCCGATGCGCCGGTATGGGTGTCCCTGCAAGGGCGCAACGGCACGCGGGGCAAGCGGCTGAGTGAGCGCGGGGTTAGCCGGATCACCGCCGACCGGCTGGGGGAGAGCAAGGTACACGCATTGCGGCTCACCGTCGCCGTTGCGATGGAGCGGGCGGGCGTGCAGGTGAGCGCGATCCAAAAGCAGCTAGGTCATGCCAGCCTTGCTACCACCGGCGTATACCTTGCCCAACTAACCGCCGACGGCAACCCCGCTGCTGACAAGCTGGCCGCCCTGTTC
>JBBROH010000158.1:0-9657 GCA_038229595.1 Chloroflexia bacterium
CTGGTGACCTACAGCAGCGCAGGCATCCCCTCCGCCGCCAACGGCTTTGAGGGCCAGAACTACATGGGCTACAGCAGCGCAGAGAACGACCGCCTGCTCGGCCTCGTCAACAACAATGCCGAAGTCGCTCTCGACCCAACCAAGCGGCAGAAGCTCTACTTCGACCAGCAGGTACTCTACGCCAACGACGTGCCGAGCATCGAACTGTTCCTGCGGCCCGAAGTGGTGGCGGCACCGACTGGCCTGAAGAACTTCAAGCCAACCGGCAGCAGCGTCCCCGCAACCTGGAACATCCAGGAGTGGCGTTTGACCAAGTAAGCAGCCCGCTCAGCGGCAGCAACCAGGCAGTCTAGTCAGCAGCCCCCGCCCTCTGTGGTGGGGGCTGTTGTTTTGCACCGCTTTGCTTCAATCCACGCCAGCCGTTGGGCCAACCCACTGGCAGATAGCCGCTTTACACCGGAGCGGGCGCAACTTGCGCGCCTTACAGCTAAAGTTGTATAATTGGGGCTAGACTGATAGATGAGGGCGGCCAGCCCTCGGTCTTCATGCCTACTACGTTCTAGTAGCCAGGGTGGGTCAAGTAAACCCGCCAGCGGAGGAGGAAGCTGATTTGAAGATTCACGAGTACCAGGCCAAAGAAGTTCTGGCTCGCTACGGTATCCCCGTGCAGCAGGGTCAGGTCGCCAGCACGGTTGACGAAGCAGTAAGGATTGCCGAGCAGATTGGCGGCCAGGTGGTGGTCAAAGCCCAGGTTCACGTTGGCGGGCGCGGCAAGGCGGGCGGCGTAAAGCTGGCCCAGAACCCAGAGGAGGCGCGCCAGAAAGCCAGCGCGATCCTCGGCATGAACATCAAGGGGATCACCGTCAAGAAGGTACTGGTGGCCGCCGCTGCTGATATTGCCCACGAATACTACCTGGGTGTCGTCCTCGACCGGGCCAGCAAGCGCATCCTGCTGATCGGCTCGGCAGAGGGCGGCGTGGAGATTGAGGAGACCGCCAAGACTAACCCCGCCGCGATCATCCGCATCCCAATTGACCCGCTAATTGGCCTCGCTAACTTCCAGATCAACCAGATGGCCTTCGGCATGAACATCCCCGCCAATTTGCAGAAGGATTTTGTCAAGACACTGCGCGGTCTCTACCAGGCGTTTGTCGAATGTGATGCAAGCCTCGCCGAGATCAACCCGCTGGTGATCGACAGCGAGGGCCAGCTAGCCGCCCTCGACGCGAAGATCGTCCTCGACGATAATGCCCTCTTTCGCCACCCTGACCTTGAGGCGATGCGCGACCTGAACGAGGAGGAGCCATCCGAGGTGCTGGCTCGCGAAGCTGGCCTCAGCTATGTCAAGCTCGACGGCAATATCGGTTGCATGGTCAATGGCGCAGGGCTGGCGATGGGGACAATGGATAGCGTGAAGCTCTACGGGGGCGAACCCGCTAACTTCCTCGATGTTGGCGGCGGCGCGAAGGCCGAGCGCGTCACCACTGCCCTCCGCATCATCCTCTCCGACCCCAGTGTGAAGACGATCTTCTTCAACATCTTTGGCGGCATCACCCGTGCCGACGACGTGGCACGCGGCATCATAGCGGGCGTGCAAGAGGTCAAGACTGACGTGCCAATGGTCATCCGCCTCAATGGCACCAACCAGGAAGAAGGCCGCCGCATCCTGTCCGAGGCTGGTTACACCGCCTACAGTGACATGGACCTGGCGGCCAAGAAGGCAGTCGAACTGGCTGCCAGCCGCTAACCTTGACCCCCACCCGACCCTCCCCTGCGAAGGGTGAGAGGACAGAGGAGAAGACTGTGAGTATTCTTGTAGACAAGAACACGCGCCTGCTGGTGCAGGGCTTCACCGGGCGAGAGGGTACCTTCCACGCCCAGCAGATGATTGACTACGGCACCGTAGTGGTCGGTGGCACAACCCCTGGTAAGGGCGGCACCCGCCACCTCGACCGCCCAGTGTACAACACGGTCAGGGAGGCCATGGCCGAGGCGATCCCCAACACATCGATTATCTACGTGCCTGCTCCTTATGCTGCCGACGCGATTATCGAAGCCGCCGACGCAGGTATCCCGCTGATCATCTGCATCACCGAGGGCATCCCAGTGATGGACATGATCAAGACCTACGATTTCGTCAAGAGCAAGGGCGCGCGGCTGATCGGGCCGAACTGCCCAGGGCTGATCACCCCAGGGCAGGCTAAGGTCGGCATTATGCCCGCCTACATCCACAGCCCTGGCAAGGTAGGGCTGGTCAGCAAGAGCGGCACCCTCACCTACGAGGTAGTCAACGCCCTGACCAACGCAGGCATGGGCCAGAGTACCGCTATCGGCATTGGCGGCGACCCGATCATTGGCACCAGCTTCGTTGACGTGCTAGAGATGTTCGAGAACGATCCGGAGACGGAGATGGTCGTACTGATCGGCGAGATTGGCGGCGACGCAGAACTGCGGGCTGCCGACTACATCGCGGCCAAGATGAAGAAGCCAGTAGCCGCCTACATTGCTGGCCGTACTGCCCCCGCCGACCGCCGCATGGGCCATGCAGGGGCGATCATCAGCAGCGGCGACGACACTGCTGCTGCCAAGATGGCTGCGCTCAGCAAGGCGGGCGCGAAGGTGGCCGAGGCACCGAGCGAGATACCAGGCCTGCTGCAAGCGACAATGGTACGCAGCTAACGGCGGGCGGGCGCGAACGGGGTGCCAGCCACCCCAACAGCCAACCGCTACCTGACAGCAACCACTAGTTGCCGAGTCACTTTCAGGAATCTGCTAGCCATTGGTAGAAGGTTTGGTATAATGAAGGCAAGCACACAACGACGCGTGCGGAAGCAACGACGGCTTCGTAGAAAGGGATCAGTAACACGATGGTAGCGATAGCAGAACGGCCCACTGAGGAACAAATACTAGAAAGCCGCCATAGCATCATCATTCGTTTCGGCGGCGAATCGGGCGAAGGGGTAAAGAGTACTGGCGAACTGTTGACCCAGGTGGCGGCCCGCGCCGGGTTCGAGGTGCTAACCTTCCAAACCTACCCCGCCGAAATCAAGGGCGGCCACAGCATCTACCAGGTGCGCCTGAGCAGCGAGCAACTCTACACCGAGGGCGACCGCCTGGATGTCTTGTTGGCCTTCAACCAGGAAGGCTACGACAAGAGTTATGAGGAACTGAGCGCAGATGGTCTGCTCCTCTTTGACGAGGGTAATGTGACTGACTTCCATTACCCCCAGCAGGGCAAACGGCACGTAGCCCTACCCCTCACCCGCCTGGCGAAAGAAGAACTCAAGTTCGAGCTAGGCAAGAACGTAGTTGGCGTGGGGATGTTGAGCGGGCTGTTCGGCTTCGATGTCGAGCCAATCAACCGCCTGATCACCGAAAAGTTTACCCGCAAGGGCGAGGATGTGGTAGCCAAGAACAAGAAAGCGTTCGAGGTCGGCTACCGCTACATCGAGGAAATCTTCCCAGATCGGGTCAACTACCACATCCAGACCCCAGCCACCCAGCGGGCTGACACGATCATTGTTGGCGGCAACCAGAACCTCAGCATGGGCGCACTGGCGGGCCGCTGCACCCACATCTTCGGCTACCCAATCACGCCAGCTAGTGACATTCTGGAGTTCCTGGCTGCCGAACTGCCCAAGGTGGGCGGCGTAGCGATCCAGGCCGAGGACGAGATCGCTTCGATGGGCATGGTGCTGGGCGCAAGCTATACTGGCAGGCGGGCGATGACCTGCACCAGCGGCCCCGGCCTTAGCCTGATGGTCGAGATGCTGGGCCTCAGCGGGATGGCTGAACTGCCAGCCGTGATCGTCAACGTGCAACGGGCTGGCCCTTCAACCGGGATGCCGACCAAGCACGAGCAGGGCGATCTCAACATGGCCGTCTACGCGGGGCATGGCGAAGTGCCGCGCATAGTGCTTGCCCCAGTTAGCGTGGACGACTGCTTCTGGCGGGCGATTGATGCCTTCAACCTCGCTGAAGCCTACCAGGTGCCGGTCATCCTGCTCTCCGACACGGTGCTGGCGGTACGAACCGAGAGCATCACCAGGCCCGACCTGAGCAAGATCAAGATTGTTCCCCGCCTGACCTTCGACCCGCAGGATAGCCTGAACGGCAAGAATGGCGAGACGCTCAACCCCAACCAGAATGCGAACACCGATGTGAGCGCAACGGGCAACGCCAGCGAGTCGGGCAGCATTGACAACTCCGCTGCGGGTGGCACCCCCGGCGCAACCCCCGAAGTGATCGCCAACACCGCAGGTAGCGAATTGAGCCGGGCCGCCAACGTGCAGAACGATGCGAAGAAGGTCAACGACGGCGAAGGCGATGAGGTTGACCTTGAGATCGCTGCCCGCCGTGGCTACGAACTCTACCAGCGTTACGCAATCACCGAGAACGGGGTCAGCCCGATGAGCATCCCAGGGCAGGCGGGCGGCCAGTACACCTCGACTGGCCTCGAACACAACGAGTTCAGCCGCCCTCGCTACGACGTAGCCTCGCACACCAAGATGACCGACAAGCGCGCCCGCAAGTTGGCGGCGGCAGTCAAGGAAGCACCCGCCCCCTACCGCGTCGGTGACCCAACCGCCGAGATTGGTGTCCTCACCTGGGGTAGCACCGCAGGCGTGGCCCATGAAGCGATGGACATGGCGGCCAAGCTGGGCATCAAGGTGGACGTGATCGCTCCCCGCATGATCTGGCCGATCCCCACCGCGCAACTGGACGACTTCATCGCAAGCAAGCGAGTGGTGATCATCCCTGAATGCAACTACGCCGGGCAGTTCGCCAACCTGCTCAACACCCACTATCGCCGCGACTTCGTGCGGATCAACGTCTACGGCGGCGCACCGATCCGCTCCTCCGAAATCCTGGCCGAAATCCAGAAGGCCAACAACCAGCACTGAACCGCTACGCCCCAACGGGGTGGCAAGCAGCAAACAGGCGGCAACGTCAGCCGCCAGAAGATCAGAAAGGTCTGATATGGAGACTATCCAGCAGGTAAAGATCGTGGAGCGCACGACCGAGGATTATAAGAGCGACACCAAGCCAACCTGGTGTCCCGGTTGCGGCGACTTCGGCGTACTCAATGCCGTCTACTCGTCGTTGCAGATGAAGGGCAAGGACCCCAAAGACATCGTGGCGGTCAGTGGCATCGGCTGTTCCTCGCGGCTGCCCTTCTTCATGAGCAGCTACGGCTTCCACAGCGTACACGGGCGGGCCATGCCAGTCAGCACCGGCATCAAGGTGGGCAACCCCAGCCTCGAACTGGTCGCTTTCGGCGGCGACGGTGACGGCTTCGCCATCGGCGCAGGCCACTTCGTCCACGCCGCCCGCCGCAACCTGAACATCTGCTACGTGATCATGGACAACAACATCTACGGTCTGACCAAAGGCCAGGCTTCACCCACCTCGGATGTAGGTTTTGTGACCAAGACCACGCCGCGCGGGTCGCAAGATGTGCCGCTCAACCCCCTGATGCTCGCCCTCTCGATGGGTGCAACCTACGTCGCGCGCGCCTTCAGCGGTAAGCCGAAGGAACTGGCCGACATGATCCTCAAGGGCATGGAACACCCCGGCTTCGCGGTGATCGACGTGTTCAGCCCCTGCCCCACCTTCAACAAGGTCAACACCTTCAAGTATTATCGCGACGAGGCGATTGACCTGCCCAGCGACCACGACAGCAGCAACTACTTCCAGGCGTTGGAGCGGGCTGCCAACCACGACCCCTACTACCTGGGCGTGATCTATGAGAACAAGGACAAGCCGAGCTTTGAGGATCACGTCTTCGCCAAAGTCGCCACCGAGTTGCAGACCCCAGAGCAGGTGTTGACCGACCTGTTCAAGAAGTTTAGCTAGCCTACCCCGCCCCGCTACAGTAGCCAGCATGCACCCCCTCCTAAAGTAGGAGGGGGCTTTTTGTTGCCTGTGCTATAATGAGGGTGAGGAGTGCAGCTATGAGCTACGAACAGGACGAAGCACCGTTGCCGCCGCACGTGTTGGCTAACCAGGGTGTGCCAGCCACCACCCTGCACCAGCGGCCACCTACGCCAGAGATGGTCAAGCACGACGCACAGGAAGATTTGCTGGCCTACAGCATAGTTGAGCAAAGTATGAGCCAGCACTTGCCATATGTAGAGCAGCGCAAAGTAAAGGACGGCTGGATGCGGTCTGCTGCCATCGTCCCCTTGCTTACAGCGATAGGGTGCGTAGCAGTCTCAAGTAGTTATTCACTATTGCCTTACGGTGCAATATATTACCTGCCTGCGGTTCTGGCCGTAATTGGCATCCTTGCAGGTACTGGTGGGCTGATCAGGTCTAGAATAAGACATGATCAGACGTTTGAAGCAACATTTAGCTGGCTGGGTTTGTTTCTCAACCTGCTTGCGCTAACAATGAGCTTTTGTGCATACAGCGTTGCACAAACACATTTCGACCGTCCAATGTAAACGTTAGGAGGATTTGTGGCAGAAGTCTTGACTGAAGACGAAACGAAGCAGGCGCAGCCACCGGGTGGCAGCATCAATCGACGCGTCCTCAATCTCGCCTGGCCTGTTGTTCTTGAGCAGGTGTTGGAGACGGCGTTGGGTCTGGCAGACACTGCCCTGGTCGGCCACTACAGCAACGCGGCGGCGGCGGGAGTTGGCACAGCGGTGCAAATATTTAGCTTCCTGATCGTCGGCCTCAGCGCGCTCTCGACCGGCGTAACCATCCTCGTGGCCCAGGCGATTGGCGCAGGTGACCAGGAGCGAGCTAACCGCCTGACCAAGCAGGCGATCACCTGGGGCATCATTATCAGCATCCCCTTTGCCGTTGCCGGGGTGTTCGGAGCCGACTGGCTGATCGGCTTGCTTGGCATCCGCGACCCAGAGGTGGCCCGCATCGGAGCGGACTACCTGCGGGTGGTCATGTCGCTGGTCGTCTTCCTCACCTTGCTGTTCGTGGTCGGCTCAGCCCTGCGCGGGGCGGGCGACAGCCGCACGCCCATGTACGTGACCCTGGTCGCCAACGTGATCAACATCGCGGCGGCCTGGCTGCTGATCTACGGCAACCTGGGCTTCCCCGCCCTCGGCCCGGTCGGTAGCGCGTGGGCGGCCACGATAGGGCGCGGGGTAGCCCTGGCGATCATGATCGCCATCCTCGTCCTCGGCGGGCGGCTGATTCGCATCAACACTGCGGGTGGCTGGCGGCCCGACTTCGGCGCACTACGCGATCTGATGCGCCTGGGGCTGCCGAACGCCGGGCAGCAGATGCTCACCCAGCTAGCCTTCATTGGCCTGATCATCATCGTTGCGCCGCTGGGGACAAGCGCACTGGCCGCCCACAACATCATTTTCAACTCCTTCCAGCTATCCTTCCTGCCCGGCTTCGGCTTCTCCATCGCAGCAACCGCCCTGGTGGGGCAGGCAGTGGGGGCGGGCAACGAGCGCGCGGCGCGGCAGTTTGGCAATGTCTCTACCCTCTGGGGGATCGCCTGGATGGGGCTGGCGGGCCTGCTCTACTTCGTCTTCGCTCCGCAAGTGATTGCCCTGTTCCTGACCGACAGCCCCCAGGCAGCAGCAGCGGTGGAGGCTGGTACGCTACCGCTCCGCCTGCTAGCGGTGGTGCAGCCATTCTGGGCAATCCTTTTCATCCAGTCCGGGGCATTGGAGGGGGCAGGTATCGTCCTCTTCCCCGCAATTACGACGGTGGTCGGGGTCTACGGCGCGGTGCTAGTTAGCTGGTTGGCGGTCAGCCAGTTTGGCTGGGGGCTAACGGGGGTATGGGGAGCCTTCCTGCTCACGGCACCGCTGGGGTTGCTGATCGGCTGGCGGTTCCAGACGGCGCGCCTGGTGCGGCCTAGCTCTCAAACTGCTGGCACTTTAGCGGGAGGGGTAGCGCGTGATGGCAGGATCGATAGTGCGGCGCACGATCATTGATATGGCCCTGCGGCGGCAGCGACCGGGCAGCGGCAGCACCAGCGAGTTTCTGATGAGGAGGACAGCACAGATGATCTGGCCCGACCTCGAACCGATCCTCAAGCCGATCCGCTGGGCGGTCGTGGGTGGAGCTGCAACCCGGCTGTATATGCCAGAGCGCGCCACCGACGACTTTGACATCGCGGTGGCTGCTGTGGATAGCATAGCAGTACGCGCAAGGATGCGGGCCGCTGGCTACCAACCGCAGCACGAACTCAGCATTGGCGGCTCAGCCTGGCGCGATAAGGCGGGGCTTGACATAGACGTGATCGAGGGGCATGACCCCTGGTGGCCTGGTGCTTTGAGCGAAGCGCAGGCCAATCGGGATGGGCAGGGGCTACCGATCCTACCGCTGCCATACCTGGTGATAATGAAGATGCAGGCCAGCCGCGCAACTGACATTGGCGACCTGACCAGGATGTTGGGTGGCGCAGATGAGCCGCTGCGGGCTGCGGTGAGAGCGGTGGTTATGCGCTATGCACCCGCCGACGTAGAAGATTTGGAGAGCCTGATTCAGCTTGGCAAGCTAGAGTATGACAACGCCTGAAGCAAGGAGATCACTGTGATCAAGCCCGCCGCCACTATCTGGCCCAACCTCGAACCGACCCTCAAGCCGATCCGCTGGGCGGTGTGGGGGGGAGTGGCGATCCGCCATTACATCGTGCCAGAACGCGAGCCGCTAGACTTCGATGCAGCAGTGACAGTGGCAGACGGCCCTGCCATGCGCGCGCAGATGGCAGCGGGGGGCTACCACTACCTGGGGGAGAGCGAGTGGGGCGAAGCGATGTGGCGCAGTGCAGAGGGGGTGGCGGTTGACGTGTTTGAGGGAGCCGAGGAGTGGTGGCCGCCAGCTTTGGCCGCCGCGCAGGGCAACCGCAACGCGCAGGGCTTGCCGATCCTGCCCCTCCCCTACCTCATCTTGCTGCTGCTGGATGATGGCCGCGAACGCAAGCTGAACGACGCGGCCAAGATGCTAGCTGCGGCTGACGAGCCGACGCTGGCGGCGGTCAGGTCGCTGGTCGCCCACTACCGCCCGCAGCACACCGAAGGGCTGGCGAGGCTGCTGGAGCGCAAATGAACTGGCTCAGGCAGCCTCAACCGCCTGGTTGAAGCTGACTACGCCGACAGATTGCGGCTGGGCCACCTCCTTGTGGTGCAGCTTCAGCCGTTCTAGCTCATACATGGTCTGGGCCGTCAAATAGCGTTCGTGGCAATGTGGGCAACTGAAGACTGGCACACTTTTGACAATAATCATCTCGCTGTCTACATGGAGCAGCTTGTCTACAAGCTCGATCTTCACTTCATCCTGGTCGCAGATGTCACACAACATAGTTTTCACCTCACATAAACCTCATAAACGGTTAGCACAACTACCCGGCTGCTTCTTCGCGTTAGCTTGGCTGCCACTTCCACCTGACGAACGCTGTAAGCCCGACCGAGGATCAGATACTTGTACTCTCGCCATTCACTGTCTCACTGGCGGGCGACAATCGCACCCGTCTTAATTGCACGCTCAACGTCATAGAAGGTCAAACCGCGCTCGTCCATCTGCTCTTGCCCGTGTTCAGTAAGGATATGGTCATGACGGTCTATGCTTACGTGCATCTGGCACAGTATGTCCGCATACACAGCTAACTCCTTGGTTGGCTACTAACATTGTACCACATCAGTCTGCTATAATTGCTCTATGAACACCACCTGC
>JBBROH010000159.1:0-9620 GCA_038229595.1 Chloroflexia bacterium
CGCTCGTTCCAGTCGTGGTAGGGGTCGGCTCCAAACTCCTTTGGCAGTACTCCCGTGAAGGGGTCTTCACGTGGAGGCTGGTAGAAGTGGCCGTGATAGCAGAAGTAGCGCATCAGTCTGTTCTCCACAGTAGTCCCTGGTCTGGGCCAGGCTGGGGGTAACTTGCACCCCCACCGCCGCTCTGTTATAGTCTAGCAGCCTTTAGCACCTTTTACGCCCTCATTATAGCATAGAGGATCGCAGCTTATTGCCACACTCACTCCCCCCTCTCGCTCCCCGCGACCCAGCGCAGCGCAAATGGTGGCTGCCAGCGGTGTTTGCCCTCGGCCTGCTGCTGCGCCTGCTGCTCACCTGGGGCGACGGCACGTTGGACGTGAACTCCTGGAAGGCCTGGGCCTGGGCGGGGGCGACCGACGGCGCGCAACGCATCTACGGCAGCAACGAGCCGATACCGCCCACGTTGGCGGGCGCGAAGGCTGCTCTCAGCGGCGAAATCGTCAACCGCAAGGTGGTCTATCGTGGGGCCAAGTATTACGTAGACTATCCGCCGCTGACCATGTACTATCTGACCCTCGCGGGTAAGCTCTACCTTGCCAGCGACCCTGCCTTCGCCCAAGCCGACCGCCCTGGCTACCTGGAGCGACCGCTGCTCAACTTCCTGGTGCGCCTGCCCAGCCTGCTCAGCGATGTCGCCGTTTTTGCGCTGCTCTGGCTGGTCAGCGAGCGGTGGCGGCGTGGCGAAGCAGGTACAGAGATCGACCGCTCACGCCAACCTACAATCAAGCTGCTAGCCGCCTACTGGCTCAACCCCGCCCTGATCCTCGCCCTCAGCCTCGGCTACCTGGACGCGACCTTCACCCTACCACTATTGGCGGCGGTTGTACTGCTAATGAAGTCGCACTACGCCCTTGCCTGGCTGCTCTTTGCCGCTTCCGTACTGACGAAGCTACAGGGGGTGTTTCTGCTGCCGCTGCTGCTCGTCGTCAGCCTGGCCCGCTGGCGGCGGTTGCCTGGCTACCTCCTGGCCGCCAGCGCGGCAGTCGCTGTCCTGCTCACTCCCTACTTCTTTAGCGGTCGGCTGCTCGATCTGCTAGCCGGGCTATCCTACAACGGGCGGGAGAACTTCGTTTCTGGCAACAACGCGAATGGCTGGTGGCTGCTCAGTTACCTGCACACGGCACAGAAGGGCGGCTTCGGCGCGCGAACTGACTTGCTGCGGATCGATTTGCTGACCAGCGAGTGGGAGGGCCTCTCACCCCGGCTGCTAGGCCTGCTCCTCTACGCCGCCTACGCCTTGCTGATCCTCAGCTGGTACTGGCGCAAGCGAGAGCCAGCCGTCAACATACCGCTAGCCGGGGCGTTGCTCTACTACGGCTATACTATCTTCCTCACTCAGGTACATGAGAACCACCTCTACCCTGTCTTCGCCCTGCTCACCCTGGCTTTGCTGTTCCCTGCTCCAGAGCGGCGCGGGCTGTGGGCGGCCTACGTCGCCTTGAGTACGCTCTACTTCCTCAATATGTTTTTGTTCTATGGCTTGGGGCGTGGCAGTTGGCTGAATGGCGAGGGCGGCGGCCTGCGGATGCTGCCTGGCTTCGACCTCAGCGTGCCGCTGGCGGTTGCCAACCTGCTGCTCTTCGGCTGGCTCAACTGGCTGCTGTTGCAAAGGGGCGACGCACAGTATTACAGGCAGTTGCCACGTCGGTCGATCAAGTAGCGGCTGCTGTGCTGCGTCTTGAGGTAGCGTTTGATGTTGCTGGCAATGGCCGAGGCCTGGGCGAAGCTGCTGAGGCTGCTCTTACAGTTCGTTACTCCTGCAATGCTGATCGTCATGATCGGGAAGCGGGTGATCGCGTCAGCGCGGTCGTGGGCAATAATGTAGCCCCGGTCGCGGTCGGCGTGGGCGTAGTAGGGGGGGATGCAATCGTCGAAGCGGCTGATGATCGCCTGGCAGATAGCGTCCACTCGCGCCAATCCTATGATGAAGATAAAGTCATCGCCCCCTACATGGCCGACAAAGTCGCTCTCCGTCCCCATCTCGTCCACTGCCCCGGCCACCACCTGGCCGGTGAGTTGCAGCACGCGGTTGCCGTGCGCGATGCCGTAGGTGTCGTTGAAGGCCTTGAAGTTGGCGAGATCAGAGTAGCAGACGGCGAACTCCTGGCTCTCATGTAGTCTGCGCTCGACCTCATACTCGATCTCCACGTTGCCGGGTAGCCCCGTTAGCGGACTGGCTTGGCGCGCCCGTTCCAGGCGGGTCAGTACCATCTCGATGCGAGCGTGTAGCTGGGTGAGGTCGTAGGGTTTGATCAGATAGTCGTCGGCTCCGGCGCGAATGCACTCGATCAGCAGGCTGGTATCGCTGCTGGGGGTGATGAAGATCAGCGGCACGGCGGCGGTAGTGCGCGTCTGCTTGAGGTTGCGACAAATCTCGGCTGGCTCGTCGTCTGCGCCAGCATGGTTGATCAGCACTACATCGGGCTGCTGCTCGCGCACCTGCGTCACGATCTGCTGGCTATCGGTGACGGTGGCGACCTGGTAGCCCATTGCTTGCAGGTAGACGCTGAAGGCAGGGGCAACATCCAGCCGCCGATCCAGGATCAGCACCCTGCGTGGGCGGCTGATCGTCTCTACCTGGGAGAAGCTGTCAAGCTGGCTGGCCGAAAGCGGACGAGTGGCACGGGCAATGCGCGGGTCGGCGCGGCCCTGCGTCTCGTAGTCGCTATCTGGCAACGGGTATGCAGAGTTGGCAGCGGTGCCGTCAAGGCCGACCACCCTCACCTCCCGCTCACGTCCAAGCAGCTTGTCTAGCCGCTGCTTGCCATAACTTGCAGCCCGGCTATCCGCCTCATTCGTGCTACGCTCCAACATAAACATTTGCCTTGAGACCCAGGCTGCTCTAGCAACCGCGGGCCAAAATACCCTATCTGTTCCCCTAACCCCGTCCAAATCCCGCACTGCCGCTTCCAGACGAGCAGCGCACCTTGACACTTAGCTACCCGGCAGGCGGCTGAGAGCAAAGGCAAAGAGAGCGACCAGCAGCAGCGCGAAGCTGGCAAGCGTCGCCAGTTGTAGCCCCGGCTGGCTGCGGACTACCGCCTCTCGCTCTCCCCTACCCTCCCCCTTAACCTCTTGCCGCACTGCATACGCGGGAGCTAGCAGTAGCCCCAACAACAGGCCGCCGATCAGTCCACCCGTGTGCGCCCAGTTGTCGATCCTGGCTACGCTGGTGCTGAGGGCCATGTTCAGCACGATTACCAGGATGATGTTGAAGAAACGGCTGCGCCCTGCCGCCCCCAGGTCGTTGCGGTGCCGCCAGTAGTAGCCTGCTAGCAGGCCGATAGCCCCGAAGATCGCCCCACTCGCTCCCACCGACAGTTCGGGCCTATTGATCAGCAGGCTGGCGATGCTGCCACCCAGCCCAGAGAGCAGGTAGTAGAGTAGAAACTTCCAGCGACCAAAGAGCGACTCGGCCTCACCACCCAACACGATCAAGGCCCACGAGTTGAAGCCCAGGTGGATGATGCCCGCGTGTAGGAACATGACGGTGAAGATGCGCCACCATTGCCCCTCGGCGATCAGGCTGCTATCCATCCCCCCGAAGCGGCGCAGGGCTACTTCCAGGCCCAAGCCATCGCCCATTGCCGCTGCACTAAGCGGCGTTTTGTAATTGAACACAGCATAGAAGGTGGTCAGCAGCCAGACCACCACGTTGATCGCCGTCAGTACGTAGACGACGAGGGGGCGCGCCAGTGGGATCGCCAGCGGTGCCGTGCGTGGGCCGGGGTCTTTGGCCGCTGGTGAACCAACTACGATTTGGCTCTCAACCCAGCCTATGCCCTGATCCTGATTAGCCTGCATAAATTACCTACCTGTAACATTTGCAGCAAATGATCGCAATGTGCGATCAGCCATGTTCGGTCTACGGAGTTAAGCCAGTATAACACTAGCCCTTCCCGTTTGTCAAAGTGCGCTATAATAGCCTTGAATATGCAAAGGAGGCCGCAAAGATGTTGACGGTAGATGAAGCTCTGGGACTGATCCTGGCCGACCTCACGCCGCTGGCTGCTGAAGAAGTAGACCTGCAAGCGGCCCTGGGCCGGGTACTACGCGAGGATGTATACGCCAGCGCGAACGTGCCGCCCTTCGCTAACTCGTCTATGGACGGCTATGCGGTGCGGGCGGTTGACACTACTGCTGCTCAGCAGGGTACAGCAGTCAGCCTACGGGTGGTTGGCAACCTGGCGGCGGGCTATCGCTCGGCCCGCAGCCTCGCTGTGGGCGAGACGATGCGGATCATGACTGGTGCGCCGCTCCCCCCTGGGGCTGATGCCGTGGTGCGCTTTGAGGATAGCAGCGACGCGCCTACCCTTGATCAACGCCACTACCGCGGGCTGGATGGGGTGGGCAGTGCGCCAGGGAGCGACAGTCCGCCTGCCACAGTGCAGGTGATGGTGGCGGTTGGGCCTGGCGACTATACGCGAGCGGCTGGCGAAGATATTCGACTGGGCGAACTGGTGTTGATCGCTGGTACCCTCCTACGCCCAGCAGAGCTAGGCGTATTGGCCTCGCTCGGTCGCGCCCATGTGCAGGTGGCTCGCCGCCCTCGCGTGGCGATCCTGGCGACCGGCGACGAACTGGTGGCCGCCGACGGCGTGTTGGACGCGACGCGGGGGCAGATACACGACAGCAACGGCTACAGTTTGGCGGCGGCGGTGCAGCAGCTTGGCGGTGAGCCGCTCTCGCTTGGCATTGCCCGCGACAACGTAGCCGACCTCGGCGCGAAGTTTGATCTAGGCATAGCAGCCGGGGCTGACCTCTTTATCACCGCAGGCGGGGTTAGCTATGGCGACTACGACATTGTAAAGAATATGCTGATCGAGCGTGGCAAGATGAACTTCTGGCAGGTCAGCTTGCGCCCCGGCAAGCCGCTGGTCTTTGGGCGGCTGCAAGGGGTACCATTGCTGGGGCTGCCGGGCAACCCCGTCTCTGCTCTGGTCAGCTTCGATGTGTTCGCCCGCCCTGCTATCCTCGCGCTGGCGGGCGGCCCAGCCCGTCCACTTGTCAGTGTCCCCGCTACCCTGCTGGAAGATGTGCAGAACGGCGGCGGTCGTCGCTTCTACTGCCGTATGGTCGCCAGCTACGACCCGGCTAGCGGCTATACCGCCCGCAGCAGCGGCGCACAAGGCAGCGGCATCCTCACCAGCATCAGCCGCGCCAACGCCTACCTGGTCGTGCCAGAGGATGTGTCACTGGTAGCAGCCGCTAGCCAGGTCAACCTGCTGCTGTTCGAGCAATGAACGAGGCCGCCCCTGCTCACAGTCCATAATCGCTGCACTTGAGCGCAGTGCTGTTGGTGTGGCCGCTGACCACCCCATCTAACCCTCACGATCAGATCGTCCCTTCCCCTGGTCCGGCCAGATTGCCTGCAAGACCACCCACTGGTCTGGCGTGCGGGCAATAAACTGTTCCATTGTCGTGGCGACCTTGCGGAGGTTGGTGGCAGTATCGCGCTCCAGGTCGCCAGTATGCTCAAGCTGCATCGGCGGGTAGATGATCGCGTGCGAACTATTGTCGGGGCGGCGGTAGATGTGGGCCGGGATCAGCGGCACCTTGAGGCGCGCGGCTAGCTGCACCGTGCCGACGGGCAACACCGCCTCTGCATCGAACATCATCACCGCCTGCCCGCTATTAGTCACGTCGCGGTCAGCGGCAATGCCGAGGATTTCGTTGCGCTTGAGGGCGCGGATCGCCTGCATGATTGCGGGGCCACCGACGGGGATTAGCTTTGCCCCATGCGACTCGCGCATCTCGGTGAGGAAGGCGTACAACTCTGGCGGCTCGACCGGCTCGGCCAGCAGGTTGAACTTGTAGCCCAGGGCGGTCGGCAACTGGATGATCAGGTTGAAGTTGCCCAGGTGCGCCGTATACATGATCACCCCGCGCCCCAGCTTCAGCCCCTCGTCAATGTACTCTGCCCCCTCGACCGTCACCACCTCGATGATCTGCTCGTTGGTCAGCGACTCCAGGCGTAGCATATCAAAGTAGTTCTTGAAGTTATTGACAAACACGCCCCGCGTCAGCCGATTGACCAGCCCCTTACTAGCCGCCTTACCGACGACGTGGCGCATATTGCTCTGCACCGCCTGGCGGGCAGGGCGATTAAAGAGATAGCTGGCGATGCCGACGGCGCGGCAAAGGGCGTAGCCAACCACGAGCGGCAGGCGGGGGGCCACACGCAGCCCTAGCTTGTAGTAGTCAACGGCGTTCACCGGCTACTGCACCCGGCTACCATCTACCGCCAACTGCGGCTGGCTCTCCATCTCCTCAGCATCCTCCTCAGCATCAGCCCCGCTACCGCTGTCCTGCGGCCACATTTCGCGGAACATATACCATTGGTCAGGGTACTGCGCGATTGCCGCCTCCATGCGGCTTGCCAGCAGTTGGGTCAGGGCCTTGACATCCTGATCCTTGTCGCCAACCGGAGTGTACTCGATGTGTGGCTCGGCTACGGCGCGGTAGTGGGTATCGCCACGCTTGCGGACCGCATAGCCGGTGATGATCGGCGCGCCAGTCCGCAGCGAAATCGCGGCAGGGCCAGAGGGCAGCCAGGCCCGTCCGCCAAACAGGTTGACTGGCACGCCATCGCCAGGGGTCGGCTTGTCCATCGCAATGAAAACCACCTGCTGGCGGCGCAGAGCCTCAAATATCTGGCGCATGGCCCCACTGTTGAGGCGAATGATCTTGATCCCCTTGCGCGTGCGTGCGCCGTTCACCAGGTCGTCCAGGCGCGGCGGTTCCAGGGTGTCGGCCAGGGCGTAGAAATCGAGGTCGGGCAGTTGGCGCATCACCTCCACTGCCGCGAAATCCCAACTGCCGAAGTGGTAGGTGACGACAATCAGCCCCTTACCCTTTGCCAGGGCCAGGCGCAGGTGGTCAGTACCCTCTGGGGCGCACAGTTCGTTGATCTGGGCGATGCTCAACTTGTCGAAGCGAGCGATGTCCACCAGCGTCTTGGCGTAGTTCCGCAGGCTGCGGCGAGCGAGCAATTCCGCCCGCTTCTTAGTACTGCGGAAGCGCACCATGCGGGCGTAGATGCCTTGCACTGGGGTGTCTACCGAGTTCAGCACGTGCCGCATATTGGCAACCGCGTTGCGGCTGGGCCGCCGCCAGCCGAAGTAGATCACATCGCCGACCAGAGCCGCCGCCCGATAGCAGAACTTGATCGGCAAGGTGCTGCCGAGGAAGCCGAGTAGCCGAAATAGCCAATAGACCTTCATAGACTGCTAACCCCTCCATGTTGAACACTCATTAACCCAGCGAATTATACCAGTTCGGCTGGCAAAGAGGAAATACGGGCAAAGCGAAGGGGGCGTAGCCAGGCCACGCCCCCTCTGCCAGGCAAAGTGCTACTTCTCGCTCTCGGTGGTGAGCGGCTCGGCAACCTTGCCGTTGGCCTTACCGTTCGCCTTGCCGTTGCCACTGGTCAGGCTGCGAAGCTCTGCATTGGCGGGTACGTCGAGGGCGTGGTCGTTGATGCCCAGGGCTGGCTGCGCCACTTCCTCTACCACGACGGCCTGTGGCATGGCGGGCTGGGTGCGGTTGTCGTCGCCCCGAATGAAGGCTTCAACCAACTCGCGGGCAATGTCGTCGTGGTACTGCACTGGTGGCGACTTCATGAAGTAGCTGCTCGGCCCTTCGAGGGTTCCGCTGAGGCCGCGATCCAGGCCCAGCTTGGCACAGCGGATTGCGTCGATCACCACCCCTGCGCTGTTCGGCGAGTCCCACACTTCGAGCTTCAGTTCCATGTTCAGCGGCACGTTGCCGAAGGTAGTACCTTCCATACGGATGTAGCACCACTTGCGGTCTTCGAGCCACGGCACGTGGTCGCTGGGGCCGACATGGATCGATTCAGGAGCTAGTTCATAGTCAAGCTGGCTAGTGACGGCGTTGGTCTTGCTGATTTTCTTGCTCTCCAACCGCTCGCGCTCCAGCATATTGAGGAAGTCGGTGTTGCCGCCAAAGTTAAGCTGGTAGGTGCGATCCAGGCGCACGCCACGATCCTCGAACAGGCGGGTGAGAACGCGGTGGGTGATCGTCGCGCCCACCTGCGACTTGATATCGTCACCGATGATCGGCAACCCCTTCTGGCGGAAGCGGTTCTGCCAGTATGGTTCGCGGCCAATGAAGACGGGGATGCAGTTGATGAAGGCGCAACCGGCCTCCAAAATCTGCTCCACATACCACTTGGTCGCCATCTCGCTGCCAACCGGCAGGTAGCTGACTACCACCTGGGTGCCAGTGTCCTTGAGCAGCTTCACAATGTCTACTGTGCTGCCGGGAGCTTTGGTGATCACCTGCGACAGGTACTTGCCGAGGCCGTCGTGGGTCATACCCCGCATCACAGGCACGCCGAGGTTCGGCACGTCGCTGAACTTGATCGTGTTGTTCGGCTTGGTGAAGATCGCCTCGCTCAGGTCTTTGCCGACCTTGTTGGTGTCAATGTCGATTGCCGCGCTGAACTCAATGTCGTTGATGTGGTAGCCACCGAGGCGCACGTGCATCAGGCCCGGTACTTGCGCGTCGTCGGGGGTATTCTGGTAGAACTGGACACCTTGCACCAGAGACGAGGCGCAGTTGCCCACACCGATGATCGCTACACGAATCTTGTTACTCAACTTGTACTGGCTCCTTACTTAATTGGTTGCTTGCATTACTATCCCCCGCCCGCCTCCGCTTTGCGGGGCAGGTAAGGGCGCGTTAAAGGGACATCAAGGCGGCAAACTTGCCCTGCCGCTCTTGCAGGCGTTCGCGGTTGAGGCGGTACATCACCTGCCGCCCGACCTTGCGGGTCTCAACCAGCCCGGCCCGCTTGAGGATCAGCAGGTGCCAGGAGGTGAGCGGCTGGCTCAGGTCTAGGATCGCCGAAATGTCGTGAACAGGCATCTCGTTCACCTTCGCCATTTCCTGCAAGATGCTGAGGCGGGTGGCATCAGCCACCGCTTGCAGGTAGGGCTTGAGGTCGCGCACTCGCATATCCATATTCCTTTCGCGGGAGGCAGCCGCCTCCGACCGCTTGCCGTGGGTAGCTGCACTGACGCGCTCGGCTACCCGCTTGGCCCGCTCAAGATTGCGCTCCAACCCTTGCTCCAACTCGTCCAAACCGCGCTCGATAGACTCCAGGCGGCTGCGTTGACCCTCGGCAGCAACCGCCAGCGCATCAGTCTGACTGCGGCCCTGCTCTCCCCCTGCTCGATTGCTCATCTCGTCACCTCGTTCTAGATTAGCCACTACCTGGCGGCTACGCATAAATCCTAACTTGAATATTAGCCTATATTGCGATAAATGTCAAGCCCTGGGTGCAGTCTAGTTTGCCAGGGGGCGGAGTTCTCTGCTATAATGCGCCGAGCAAACATAGGGAAAAGGAGAGGCGCATTATGACGAGCAACGCTAAAAGTAGTAGCAGGGGTGGCTTCCTTTCATCTGTTTTGCGCGGTGGAGACCCCTGCGTTTACGCACGGGGAGGAAACCGCGCCCTCCTTAAGTCCCGGGGCAGGGCGTTTCCTTGCGCCAAGTTGAGACTAAAATGCTTGACATTGTTCGTTGTATATGATATAATA
>JBBROH010000160.1:0-9542 GCA_038229595.1 Chloroflexia bacterium
CAAAAAAGTGAAGGGTCGCAAACGGCACTACCTGGTAGACACGCTGGGCTTGTTGGTGGGAGTTTATGTCAGTGCCGCCAACCTAGGGGATCGGGCGGGTGCTAAACAACTGCTACGGCAGGCTCATGAATACGGCCACGAGCGGATCGAGACGGTGCTGGCCGCCAAAGGCTACAATGGGCAGCCGCTGCAAGACTATGTGGTAGACGAGTTTGGTTGGCTACTGGAGTGTAGCCAGTCGCCAGTCGTCAAGCAGGAGCATCAGGAGTTCGTGGTGCAAAAGTGGCGGTGGCTGGTGGAACGGACGATCAGTTGGGTCAACCGAGGTCGGCGGCTGGCTAAGGATTACGAGCGATTGGTAGCAAGTAGCGTAGGCATGGTGCAGTTGGCAATGAGCCGGTTGATGCTGTGGCGACTGAGCAACAACCTGTCTACGTGGCAGTAACTATAATGAGTTCCCCAACAGGCTCTAAGCTGGCTGTTGCTGTAGCAATCAGCCCAGTGTAGGTGTACATACCTGCACTGGGCTGAACAGCAACTTACTGCTATGGCCGGATTTGCGCCCGATTGACGATGCGGCTCAGTTCGCCGCGACTAATCGGCGCGTTGGGGCGGAAGCAACGTTCGTTGCCGCATGGTGCGCCACTAATGATCCCTTGCGGGACGAGAGTCTCGATGTCGGTGTAGAGGGGGTTGCTAGTCGGTACGTCGGCGAAGGTTGGCGTGGTCGGCATGTAGGTCGGGTAGAGACTACCAGCGGCGCGGCGGGCGACGGCGGCAACTTCGACGCGGGTGATGCTGGCATCAGGGCGGAAGCTACCATCCGAGTAGCCAGTCATCACCCCGCTATGAGCCGCCGCCTCAATAAATCGGTAGAAGGGATTGCTGGAAAACACATCGCTGAAGGTTGGAGTGATCGGGTTGCTGGCAGACAGGCCAAAGGCGTTAACTGCAATCTTGGCAAACTGACCGCGAGTGGTGAACTCGTTGGGGCGGAAGCTGCCGTCGGGGTAGCCGTCGAGCAAGCCGAGGCAGGCAAGGCCGTAGATGTCGTCGTGGAAGATGTAGCCTGGGGCTACATCGCTGAAGATAAGCGGCTGGTAGCGAGCGATCAGCGTGTTCCAGTTGGTACTAGACCTGTATGGCTCAAGTGAGTAACCTACCGTCCAGGCTGCACCATCGCCAGTGGGCGCGACCCCCAACAGCATCTGCTCGTATACACTCGTCAGGTTGGTGTAGGTGTATCGCCACTGGCTACCGTCCCAGTGCCAGATCAAGGGTTGGGGCTGGTCGGTGTTTGCTTGGGAAGTCTGGAAGCCCACCACCCAGATGTCGGTGGGGCTGACCGCCGTGATGCTGGTCAGGGCGTTACGGTACAGGCCAACGTTGAGGCTGGGCATGATCTGCCAGGCCGTACCATTCCAGTGTTCAACCAGGGTCTGGGTACGTTCGTCAGCGTTGGTCGAGCCGACCGCCCATACATCATTGGCGGCTATCGTCACTATGCTGCTCAAGACGCTGTTGGTAGGGGATGGGTTAGCGATCTGTTGCCACTGGTTGCCGTCCCAGTGTAGGGTTAGGCCTTGGTACAGCCCACCGATCAAGCCCCAGCCGACCGCCCAAACATCGTTGCTGGCGTAGGCCGCAACCCCGTCCAGGCGGCCCCAGCCGGTGAATGGTTGTGGTACTAGCTGCCAGCTAATTCCATCCCAGTGTGCGATCAACGCACGGGAGTTCACCACCTCATGGTTGTACGCTCCCACCGCCCACACATCGTCGGCACTGAGTGCGGCCACGTCGAGAAAGATAGCCTCTCCAAAGCTGGTGATGGTAGGGCTGGCGACGACCTGCCAGTGGCTGCCATTCCAGCGTTGCGTGAATGGCTGCGGCCGACCACTACCGTCACGCTGCATACCAACAGACCAAACCTGCTGCGGCCCGGCAGCACTAACAGCGTGTAGTTCGACTGAGTTTGGTACGGGGCTAGGTTCTGCCGTTTGCTGCCAAGTGTGACCGTCCCAGTGCAGGGCCAAGCCGTGTGAGCTATTGGCTGAGTAGGTGCCGACGGCCCAAGCATCATTGGCAGCCAGACTGGTGACATCATAGAGTTGCCGTTGGCCGTTACCAACCTGCGGGTGGCTGACTACCCTCCAGGCTGGGGTACAACCGTCGTTCGGCGGCGGGGTTTGTTGGCTGGCGAAGGCCGCGTGGCTGAGGTTGAGGTTGAGGCTGAGGCAGAGGGCCAACAGCAGGACGAGGCTGATCCGTTTGCGGTTCATCACAATTCCCCTTTCGTCGGGCAGCGGTTAGTTCAAACTTCTGCCCTTATTTTAGGGGACTATAGTCGGTAAACGTTGTGATTTGTTGTGATTAGCCACTGCGTCTGTTGTGCTGTTTGTTGTGATGTTACCGGCTGACCTGAGCGTAGGCAACCGCCTGCTCAGTGCTGTAGCTGCTGCCCGTCTGCCAAGCCGCGTTGAACACCTCGTCGTCTAGCGTGGTGCGGAGGCTGGCTAGTTGCTGCTCGTAAGCAGCCACTTTGGAGCTAGTACGCTCGTAGCCGACCTGTTCACGTAGGCGAGCAGCGGCGGCATAGAGGTGTACTGCCCGCTCAAGCTGACCCTCGGCCACCAGCAGTTCGGCCCACACCTCCAGCGCGGTGCTGATCGAAATCTGGATGCCCAGGCTGGCGAAGACTTGGAGGCTGGCTTGCAGTAGCTCCCGACTACCTTCGTAATCGGCCTGAAGTTGGGCTAGCGTGCCGCGTACCAGGTTCGTAACCGCCACGCCCAGATCGTTATCCAGCGTAGTATTGACCGCCACACTTTCGGCCAGCAGCCTAGCGGCCGCCTGATAGTTACCGCGCAGCATCGCTACGTGGCCGAGGTTGTGGTAGGCCACCGCCGTGCCATGTTGATCGCCTAGCTGCTTGAAGATGCTCAGCGTCTCGTCGGCGGTTGCCGCTGCCTGATCTAGGTCGCCATGTTCCAGCGCGAACATACTCAGGCGGATAAGTGCTTGGCCGATTACTTCTGGTTCGCCCAGTTCGCGGGCCAGGGTAATGCTTGTTTCCAGCAGCCGCTGGGTGGTTGCCAGATCGCCAGCCGCATTAGCCATGATCGCCAGGTTGCCGAGCGGGGCAAGGCTGCCCCGGTGGTCGCCTGCCGACTGGTAGAGCGTCAGGCTCTCGCTAAAGAAGCGGTAGGCTGCCGCCATGTCGTTCTGGAAGCCGAACAGCAAGCCCGCGCCGTTGAGAGCTTTGGCCCGCAACGCAGCCGGGGCATCCGCTGCCGCAGCTAGCGCAGCCGCGAACCAGCGTTGCCCCTCGCTCAGGTGGCCGTGTATCTGGTAGAACAGCGACAGTGCGCTGACTAGCCGCAGCCCCACTTCGGGCGCACCCCCAGCCAGCGACCAGCCGAGAGCCGCCCGGATGTTGTCATGTTCCTGCTCCAACCGCCGCAGCCAGAGTGGTTGCTCGGCCCCGCTCAAACCCACCTCGCCTGCCTCCGCCAGTTCCAGGTAGTAGCTAGCGTGGCGCAACCTTATCGCTTCCTCCGCAGCCCCAACTTGTTTATGCAGGTGCTGGGCTGCGTACTGGCGCAGCGTTTCGAGCATGGTGAAGCGGGGTTCGTCGCCCGCGGAACTGGCCTGTAGGAGCGACTTGTCCACCAGGCCACCAACCTGCTCAAGCACGCCAGTGCTGTCAACCTGAGCAACTGCACTGACGGCAGCCAGGCTGAAACCACCAGCAAACACACTCAGGCAGCGAAACAAGCGCGCCTCAACGGGGGTCAGCAGGTTGTAGCTCCAATCAACTAGGGCGCGGAGCGTCTGCTGGCGGGGCAGCACCGTGCGCGACCCAGTGGTCAGCAGGCTGAAGCGGTCGCCGAGGCCCGCCGCAACCTGCTCGACAGTCAGTAGCCGCAGGCGGGCTGCCGCAAGCTCAATAGCCAAAGGCAACCCTTCCAGTTGCTCGCAGATCGCCAGCACCGCCGCCCGGTTCTGTTCGCTCAGGGTGAAGCGCGGCTGGTTACTCCACGCCCGCTCAACAAAGAGGCGCACAGCATCAGTGCGGCTGATCTCGTCCAGCCCAGCTTGTGGATGTGTTGGTAGGCCGAGCGGGGGTAGGAGCAGCACCGTCTCCCCCTCAACCCGCAGCACCTCCCGCGAGGTCGTCAGGATGTGCAGGGTGGGGCAGCGTTGCAGCAGCTGATGAACGAAAACTGCCACCGCCGCGGTTAGATGCTCACAGTTGTCGAGAACCAGCAGCGGCTCACCGTTGTGCAAGGCTTCAGCCACAGCGTGTAGAAGGGGCTGGCCCGGCTGCTCACGTAGGCCCAAGTTAGCGGCCACCGCTTGGACCACAAGTGTCCCGTCACCGAGGCTGGCTAGCTCAACAAAATAAACCGGGCAGGAGTTAGCGAGTAGGACAGCTAGCTGTCGGGCCAGGCGTGTCTTACCCACGCCGCCCACACCAGTCAGCGTGATCAGCCGTTGCCAGGCAATCAGGTCGCGCAGGCGGGCCAACTCCTCCTCGCGTCCAACGAAGCTGGACAACTCTGACGGCAGCCGCCTGCCATCGCTTGGGGAGCGGGTAGCTGGTGGTTCGACAGGTTTGGCAGCAGTCAACTGATCGAGCGGTGGTGCTTGCCACTCGGCGGGGCTGTAGGCTGGACTACCAGCCAAGTGCAGCAACTCCTCCGCCTCCGTCTGCATGGTGATCGCGCCCCACTCCACCAGGGTACGGACGATGGCGTGGGCATCGCGGCTGGTGAGATGCGTCCAACGGGAGGCATTGAGTCGCTTGGAGAGTTCGGCTGGACTCAGGCCAATAGCATCAGCCAGATCGCGCTGGGTCGCCCGTCGCCCATCGTAAGGGGTGCTGCGGCGGTAGAGTTCCTGTACACGGTCACGGAAGTGCTTAAGATCGCTCATCATACACACCCCTAATACTCGCTGCCAACCACTTGCTTGGATGATCACAGTTCATCCTTTTAGCTAGAAACCGATTGTTTGCTCAATTATACCAATCCCACAGGCCAACCTGCTATCGCACAGACGCATTCTGTGGGTCATTGTTGCATTTGTTCCAACCAATAAAACATCATGAGAGTAGGGGACTTTCGGGCAATACGCATCTTGGACAGCCATTAACAAGCATCGAATATTCAGCCTTGACAGTGGTGGCCTTTTTGGTATATAGTTGACAGCAGGGTGTTAGTTATCTGACAAGGGGGAACAGGCATGGACAGTGGCAAGTTTGATGACGAGTCGGAAATGAGCGACCACACGGTGCCAGCAGCGTACTTCAAGGCGAAGTTCTCTGACATCATAGAAGAACTGCCTAACAGTGGTCCCGTAATCGTGAGCATCCGAAACAAGCCAAGAGCAGTGGTGACGGACATCCGCTACCATCGGGACTTGTTGGCGAAAGCTGCGGCATATGAACTGCTGAAGCTGTATGAGGAAGCCGAGGCCGGTGAGAAGTTCACCCCAGCTGAGTTGGAGAGCTTCCTTGACCAGCGTAGCGAAGATCGTAGTCGTGTCAGGCAAGCGGCGTAGTGACAAGCCGCAGCCTATATGTCTCGCGGCTAGTAGCTGAAAGCCTCGATCACAACCAGCGTTACTACGAGGACAAAGGTGACTACGAGGGTAGAGATAAGTTTCGCACCTGGTGGCGAGAAGCCGTCAAGCGGATCATAGTCCTGGCCGAGCGCGGTACTCAAGTGTCGGAGATGCCAAATACCCACCGGCGGATGCGCTTTGAGCAGGCACACTGCTACGTCTACTACCGCCTGAACCGCAAGGGGGACGACGTGCTTATTTACTGGATTAAGTGGGACGGTCAAGGAAAGAGCTACCGGCCCAGCGGCCTGGAACGCATAGCAACCGAGGCAGCAAAGGAGAGACAAAGCAGATGATCAAGGTCACAAAGACGAGACCCGGCATAGCCGGGTCTTGCTTCGTCTTTCCTTAGCGAGGCCTCGCTAAGGTGTAGCGATCACCGCGCGGTGGATGAGCTTGCTGAACTCGTCGCGCCGCACGCTGACATTCGGCAGGTAACAGCGTTGGCTACCCCCACACGGCTGCCCACTGAGGATAGCGTAGTGATAGAGGCTCTCCACCGCCTGGTAGCCGAAGGAGGCCTGGTTCAAATCGGCGAAGGTCGGGGTGGTCGGGGTATAGAGTGGCAGGTGGACTACCCTGCCTACGCTGGCGGCGACCTGGATGCGGCTGATCAGCAGGTTGGGGCCGAAGCAGGGATAGAGAACAGCCAGGGCGGCACACTGCTGGGGGTTGAGACCGACCACCGCTCCCGCCCTTGCTGCCGCGTAGATGTAGCTGGCGAAGATGTAGCCCGGCGGCACGTCGCTGAAGGTGATGATCCCAGTGCTGCTCAGCGGCAAGTTGAAACTACCGACCAGTATCTTGGCAAACTGACCACGCGTGGTGGGGCTGTTTGGCTCGAACCTGAAGCCGCCCCCTGGGTTGGCATAGCCGCTGATCACCCCGCGACAGGCAAGGAACTGGATGTCGCTATAGAAGATGTTGCTAGTTGGCACGTCGCTGAAGCTGGTCGCGCAAGCCGTAGCGGTGGCCGTAGCCGTGGCGGTAGTGGTAATGGTGCTGGTCACGCTAGCGGCAGCGGTCGCACTAGCCGTGCCAGTCAGGGCCGTCGCGGTTGGCGGGCTGACACTCAAGGTGGGGCTGCCTGCGGGGGCGGTGGGGGTAGCGGTGGCTGTGGCATTGAAGGTAGTGGGAGTAGCGGTGGGGGTAGTGGGAGTAGCGATGGGGGTAGCGGTGGCGGCGGGCTGGCTGCTGAACTGGATCGCTACCCCCCTGCTCACGGCATTGTACACGTCGAAAGAAAACTCCAGGCCGTCGAGGCCGCTCTGGTTTTCCAGGCCTACCGTGTAGAGGCTGGGCGAACGACCATCCTCAATCGTGCCATATTGGTAGGTAACGTTGTTCGTCCCCTCGGCCAGGATGGCCTCAAAGGTGACATGGCCGCTGAAGAACTTGGCTACATTGCGCCACTCGACCACGAAGCGGCGAGCGGGGGCGGTGCCAAGCACGCTAGTGTATACATCCCCCTGGCCGAGGATCAAATCCAGCCAGTAGGGGTAGAGCGCATCGTTAGGTTGGTAGCGGTCGGGCAGGTGGCCGCCGCCCTCAGCAAAGCTAGGCGGGCCGCTGAACTGCAAGTAGCCGTTGGTACTGATGCCTACGGTGTAGTGTTGGCTGCCATAGAGGTTAAAGGCAAAGGGCAGGGTGGTCTCGTGCCAACCGTCGTCACGGTCGGGCGAACGCTCCCCCTGCCAATCAGTGATCACGTTAGTAGCGGTAATCCAGTTGTAGGGGGCAACCTGGCAACTGTAGCCATAACTGTCCCGCTTAGGCGCAGTAGTCAGCGTGTAGCTGGTAGCAGTAGCCCAACTGAGGCTGGTTGGTTGCACGCAGAGGTCGAGCGGTCTGGCCCGCAGCAGCGTACCAACTGGTAGACTGAGGCTAAAGCTGGTGCCAGTAATCGGGGTAAGCGGGGCGGCGGGGAAGCTGAAGACCGCCGGGACGGGGCTGCCGTTCAGCAGCAGCTGGCCGCTAGCCGAGTAAGTCGGCATCGCAGTGAGGGTGAGGTTAGCGGTGCTGGTTAGGCCCGTGCTGACCGCCACTATCACCTGGCTGCTGGTGTAGCCGAACGAACTGGCCGTGACACTGTAACTGCCGCTTGGCAAACGCAGCGCGAAGCGGCCAGTTGGGTCGACCGCTGTGCTGTAGTTGCCCAGCCCGCCGCTGGCAGTAACGTAGCGCAAACTGAGGCCGCCGCTAAGCAGACCGCTAACCAGACCGTTGAGGTTAGCCACCGACCCCACCGCCGCCAGGGCATCAAGCCGCCCCCAACCATAGTTGTTGTTGGGGCGCACCCCCATCACCACCGGGTCGAAATACGCGGTTTGGGTCAGCACGTTCGCCAACTGCGAGACGGTCAGCCCCCGATTCTTAGCAAGTAGCAGGGCCACCACCCCAGCGACGTGCGGGCTTGCCATCGAGGTACCACTCAGGGAGGCGTAGCTACCGTTAGGGTAGCTGGAGCGCACGCCGATACCAGGAGCAGTAAGCTGCGGTTTGAGACCACCATCAATCGGGCTGGGGCCACGACTGCTGAAGCCAGCCAAATTGTCGCTGCCAGTACCACTCGCGCCCACCGCAAAGCTCTCCGGGTAGCTACCAGGCGCGTTGGCCGTCCCCGCTGCCGGGCCGGAGTTACCATTGGAGAAAGCAGGGAAGATACCAGCGTTTACCCAGGCGACCACCGCCCAACGATAGCCTTCGTCGGTACCCGAACTGGTATTGCTCCCCCAGGAGTTGTTGACGACCTGGGGGCGCAGTTCAGGGCGGGCATCGCTGCCGTCTAGCCTGGTCGGGGCTAGCATAAATTGGGCGCACTTGATCATCTCGTCGTTGGAGCCAGTACCGTCAGCCTGCCCCCGGCAACCGATCCAGTTGGCGGCGGGGGCTACCCCGATCTGGTTGCCCGCGCCGTCATCCCCAACGATGATCCCCGTCACGTGGGTGCCATGTCCGTAGTAATCCACTGGGGACGTAGTACCGTAATCTGCATCGAACCAGTTGTAGTCGTGACCGGGTAGGATGCTCGTCCCCCGGTATTGCCGCACCAGGGCCGGGTGGTCAAACTGCTGGCCGGTATCCAATATGCCAACGGTAATACCCTGGCCGCGGAAGCCCTGCGCCCATACTGCGGGCGCATTGATCTGGTTCAGACCCGGTTCGCTGGCTGCAATATGCTGGGGGCCGCTCTTCTGGGCTGCGTCAGGCTCAACCCTGTATTGAGGGGCAGCCTCTAGATAGCGCACATCGGCGCGGGCAGCAAGCTGGTAGACGCTGCTAGCCTGCCCATCTACCAACAGGGCATTGACGATCCAAAAGCTCTGGTAACTACTAACCGTGCCAGCCAGTGTCATACTGCCGAGGGCAGCAACGACCACAGGTTGGGTGCGCTCGGCGGTGGCCCGCAGGCGGTCGTAGACGTACTGGCCCTTCGCGGCCCAGTGCAGGGGGCTGATGTCATTGCTCGTGTCTGCCTGCTCTTGCAAGATAGCCAGGTATCTGACCGGCTGGCTACCAGCAACTGTCAACTGCTGCCGCAGCCGCGGATCAATCTTGAGGCTGGCCCTGCTGGCTGAAGGCGAATCCACCGGCAAGGCTGCTCGACCTGAACCCGAAGGCAGGATCATACACAGACACAACAACACGATCAACATAACAGGTTTCCGCATCGGTCTCTCCTTATCTTCTTTTAGGCGGCTAAGACCCCTCCCTTTAGGGACGGGGATACAGCCGCTATGCGTAGCCAGAGCTTATAAGCACTGACATAGGCTTGGCAAATGCCATGCTAATCACGTATAATTACTACATGAATAGACATAATGTAACCCTCAGCGACGAGATGGCGGCTCTGGTAGACGAGTTGATTGCCGCCTACAAAGCCCAGTTCGGCATCAAGTTGAGCCGTCCACAGGCGA
>JBBROH010000161.1:0-9369 GCA_038229595.1 Chloroflexia bacterium
ACGCCGAGGCCAAGCGCGCCTGCCAGCCAGAGCGCACGCTTGCGAGCGGGGTGCTGCTCAAGCAAGGTGGTGTAGGGGCTACTCTTAACCGTCATCTGGCCGAAGTCGCCCTCCACCCGGCCTACACTGTCTACTCCCGCGAACAGGTTGTCTACCCCATCATCAGGCCGGTCAGTCTGCTGCATCTTAAACATAATGCCGCCCGCCTTCATCAGCCAGTCGTTGAGGCTAGGGCTGAAGTGTTCACCGATCTCTACCAGTTTCGACATCCCGCCCACGCTGAGGTCGCGCCGGGGGTTCTCGGCGGCGAACACGATGCTGTCCGCTACCAACTGTGCTGGGTAGACAGGCGGGATCGGCTGCGGCTTGACCCCGGTCTTGCTGCGCGCATGGTTGAAGAAGGGGGTGTTGATCGAGGCAGGCTTGATTACGGTGATCGTGATCCCCTTCTGTGCCTGCTCAAGCTCCATGCGAATGCCCTCACTGAAGCCAATCACCCCACGCTTAGCCGCACTGTAGGCTGCCTGCAAGGGGACGGAGCGTTCGCCCAGGCCAGAGGCGACGTTGATGATCGTCCCTTCACCCTGCTGCTCCATGTATGGCAGGATCGCCTTCGTGCCAAACATCACGCCCAGCAGGTTGACGCGGATCACCTGCTCAAGCTCGTTCGCCTCAAGCTGGTCAATCGTGCCGTAGATCGCAACCGAGGCATCGTTTACCCAGGTGTCCACCCGCCCAAAGCGGTTGATTGCCTCCCTAGCCAACTGCTCCACCTGCGCCCAGTCGCTCACGTCGGTGACAACTACGTGCGCCCTGCTGCCCTCGCTCTCGATCAGGGCGGCTACCTCGCGTAGAGCGGCCTCGCTGCGCGAAGCTAGCACCACATTTGCCCCCAGCTTGCCGAAGGTCAAGGCAGTGGCACGCCCAATTCCGCTTGATGCACCAGTGATCACCACTGTCTGCCCACTGATTGGTCTAGGCATCTTCGTTTCTCCTTAGCAAAGGGGCAGGTCTGCCGACCCGCCCCAGGTTAGTTCTTGCCCTGTGCGCAGCCCCTCATCTCAAGAGGCAGTAGCCAGCTAGATGATCTCGCCCTCGGCGGCGTTGTGGCTGGCTGGTTCGTCGCTCAGCGAGCTTGGCGAGTCCAGGTGCGCCCCACGATCCACGCCCACCCCCAGGCGGTAGGATAGCTCACCACCCAGCCAGGCCGTGCTGAGCGACAGACCACCCGCTAGTAGGGCAATGGCGATAGCGGCTGCTCCTGGTTGGGTTGGCTTGCCACGCCGTAGCAGCCAGCTAGCCCCGAACAGGCCGATCACCGCAAAGTTGCCGAGGCCATGAATCATACCCACCGACTTCGCGCGTGTGCCGTCTGGGATGTGCAGCCAGTCATTACTGCCAAACGGTGCAGCTACCATGCCGCCAATCAGGCCGGAAACCAGCATCCAGTAGGAGACGGTTGCTAGCTCCTTCTTCTTCGTTGCCAGGTAGGCCATGTCGAAGATCAGCGAACTGGAAAAGAGGCCGAGGGGAAAAACGATCAGCATAGGGTGGATCGGGTGGCCGACGATCTTGGTTTTGCTCTCCATTTGCTACTCCTTTGCTTAGTTCATCGCTGCCATCTCGTGGCAGGAGTCGGCACAGATACGGCACATCTCGGCGCAGGTCTGCATCCACTCGTCATCATCAGCCAGTTGCTCGCAACTCTCGGCGCAGGCGGTGCAGACAGCAGTACAGAGGTCACAGGCTTGTGGGTGGAAGCTGGAAGCCCGCGTCATGAAGTCGGCACTGAGCAGGCAGGCTTGCGCGCAATCGAGCAGCAAGCGGATGTGGGCTGGGTTGGCGTGCGAACCGCCCATCTCTAGGCAGTGGGCAACCGTCTCCAGGCAGATACGGTGACAATCCTGACAGTTAGAGATACACTGTTGGATCAACATATCCTCGCTACTCATGCTGGCACTATCCATCTTCGTCCTCCTCTGGTTGTCTTAAACCAGGTAGTCAGCATGGATCGTACCAGCAGGTGTGGCGGGTCGGCTAGTTCTGCATCCCGCTACCGTTGAGCGGACCAAGCGCACTGGCGTAGGGAACGGTGGCTTCCAACTCGCCTACCTTACCGTTGCCATTGCTGTGGCCGTTGCTATGCCCATTAGGGTGGCCGTTGCCACTGCTGATTGGCAGGCTGAGTGGTAGAGCAACGCTGCGGGCAGGTGTGGCTGGCACGGTTACTGGCTGGTCGAAGGTTGCGCTCTCCGCAAGCTGCTTGCCAGTTAGCTTGTTGTAGAGGGTGAGAGCCTGAGCGACAACCTGATCCATGTTGTAATACTTGTAGGTCGCCAACCGGCCAGCGAAGTGTACACCCACTGTGCTGTCAGCCAATACCTTGTACTGCTTGTACAACTCGGCGTTCTCTGGGTTTGGCACGGGGTAGTAAGGGTCGCCCTCGGCCTGTGGGTATTCGTAGACGATGCTGGTCTTGCGGTGGATCTGCCCAGTCAGTTGCTTAAACTCTGTGATACGCGTGTAATCGTAGTCATTAGGGTAGTTGACCACTGGTGCATCCTGGTAGCGTTCGGTCTCATGTGTTTCGAAGCGGAACTCTAGCGAACGATAGGGTAGCTTGCCGTAGCGCAGGTCGAAGAACTCGTCCACCGGCCCAGTGTAGATGATCTCACGGTAGGGGAGCAGGCCATTCAGTTCGCGCCAATCAGTGTTGAGCATGATCTTGATGTTGGGGTGATCTAGCATCCGTTCGAACATCTTGCTATAGCCATGCAGCGGCATTGCCTGGTAGGTGTCGGTGAAGTAGCGGTCGTCGCGATTGGTGCGGGTCGGCACCCGACTGGTAACGCTAGCATCCAGTTCACTAGGGTCAACCCCCCACTGCTTACGGGTATAGTTGCGGAAGAACTTCTCGTAGAGTTCGCGCCCCACCCGATTGACTACCACATCCTCGGAGGTGCGAATCTCGCTGCGCGGTTCGGCGACGCTGGCAAGGAAATCTTCTACCTGGAAGGAGGTGAGGTTGAGACCGTAGAGACCGTTGATCGTGTCTAGGTTAATCGGCATCGGCAGCAGTTGCCCGTCCACCATTACCTTGACGCGGTGTTGGTATTGCCGCCAGGCGGTGAAGCGGGACAGGTAGTCGAACACATTCTTGGCGTTGGTGTGGAAGATGTGTGGCCCATACTTGTGGATCAGGATACCATCTTCATTGTAGTAATCGTAGGCGTTGCCGCCAATGTGGTTTCGTATGTCGCAGATTAGCACACGCTTGCCTGCGCCTCGTGCCAGCCGCTCGGCCAGCACGCTACCTGCAAAACCGGCCCCAACGATAAGGTAGTCGAACATTGCCAATTTCCTCCTGTTAGAATAATGACAGTCTATTTTTACTGTCTCGATTCGTTTGTTCCACCTTTGCGGACTGCGATGTGCGCTTAGTGGCTGGTGGCCCCGACTGGGGCAGCATGACGGGTGAGGACGAGTGTGTTGATCAGGTCGCGCATCTCGGCCCAGGTACGCTCCCAGGATAGCTGGGCCAGGAAGGGGTCTACCTTGCTCAGGCGCACCGCCCGATCCTCCTGCAAGGCGCGCTCGATAGCAGCCACGAACTCGGCTACCGTCTCGGCTATCTGTACCAACCCGCCATCACCATAGGGCCGTATCACATCGCGGATCGGGGTGGAAATCACTGGCTTGCCTGCTGCCAGGTACTCTGGCGTTTTGGTTGGGCTGATGAAGCGGGTAGACTCGTTGCGGGCGAAAGGCAGCAGGGCTACGTCCCAGCCCGCGATGTAGGCGGGCAACTCTGTGTACTTCTTGCCACCGGGGTAGTGGACGTTCGGTAGATGCGGTAGGCTGGCCGGGTCGATCTTGACCACGGGGCCTAGCATCACCAAATGCCACTCTGGGCGCGCCTCGGCTATCCCACGCACTAGCTCGATGTCGAACCGCTCGTCGATCACGCCAAAGAAGCCGAGACGCGGGTGCGGGATCGCCGCCTGATCTTCGGGGTCGGCCTGTGGCTGGCGGGCAGCGGCAAAGTGTGGCACATCCACGCTGCTGGGGAAGGGGTAGACGCGGGCAGCGCGATCCTTCTTCGCTTCGTAGATGCTGTAGCCACCAGTGAAAACCAGGTCTGCCTTCTTCAGCAGCTCAGCCTCGCGCTCTAGCAGCAGCGGCGGCGCACCGAGGAAGGCAGAGAGTTCGTCCATCGCGTCAAAGACAATAGCTAGTGGCTCAAGGTGGTCACTAAAGCCGAGAGCCATTGGCGTGTAGTACCAAAGGACAAACTGTGCAATCCCCTGCTCGTGGATCAGCCCGTCCAGTAGACTGCGCTGGGCCGCTTCTGCCTCTTGCTGCCCAATGCCGTGTGGCAGGCGGGGGGTGGCAATGATCAGGCCACCCTCGCGCGGGCTGAGGTCGAGGCGGGCCGGGCCGTCCTCAAAAGTCGGCTCCTCTACAAAGAAAACTCGCCGCTCCCGCGCAAAGCGGCTGATCAAGTGTTGGGGCCGTTGATAGACAAAATCCCAGCGCAGGTGCGATAGACAAATCAGGTCGTAGGCTACTTCAGTTTGCTCAAGCTGACCGTGAACTGCTGTCATTGCTGCTAACCTCTCTCAACGTGGTATGCCAACTACACTGGGCGGATGCCGCCGTAGTGGGTTGCCTGGGGCCAAAGAGTGAGCAGCCTGCTGCCGTCCACCCCCTTCCTCAGCCATAGTTCGGTGACCTATAGGTATGCCACAATAGACACATAAAAGATACATCCTGCTGAACAGGGTATTTGTCCCCATACTAAGCAGGCTGCGTGCCAGCATTGTGGACGGCGAAGCTAAATGGCTGCTGTATCGGAGATAGAGAAAAGTAGTCTCCAAGTGCCTGACCCCTCCCTGCTGGTTGTAGGGAGGGGCAGCGGTAAGGGTTAGTGGGCAGGCTCCAAAACCACTTTGACCCAGCCCGGCTAGCGAGTATCGAACGCCTTGTAGGCGGCGATTGCGTCGGTCAGTGGCTGATCCTCCGCCATCACTTCGGCGGGGTTGAAGCCACCGGTGCGTACCAGTTAAACCAGGCGCGGCAGGTAGTGGCGGAGTGCTGGGTGTAATGGGAGAGGCTGCTCTAACGCAACGCAAACGCAGGCGGTGGCCGCTGGCAAAGGGGGTGTGCTATAATGCAGCAGAAAGCTGAGGAGGGTTAGAGATGATCAGCGAAGCTAACGAGACGGGACAGCGGGCCACCGCACTTGCTCACCTGACCGACACCCACGCCGCCTTCCACCGCCTGCTGGCCGAGATTGGGGCTGGAGACTGGGAGCGACCCATAAGCGGGTCGGCATGGAACGTGCGCGAACAGGTCTGCCATGTGGCGAACAATATGGCGTTTCTCTACCGCAACGAGTTGCTCCGCACGCTCAAGGGCAAGGATGCCTTCAAGCCACCGCCCTTCATCCTCAACTTCGCCAACGTGCTGATCACGCGTCGGGGAGCGAAGAAAAGTAAGGCCGAGGCTGCTGCTCTCTACGATGCGGGCCACGCGCAGTACCTCGCCGCCATCGATACTATCCGCGACGACCAGTGGCAGCGTGGGGCAAAGAACGTGCTGGGCGAGTACCGCACGGTGGCGACCTGCTTCGCCCACCTGGCCGAACACTTCGCCGACCATGAGGGTCAGATTCGCTCGGCCTTGTCGCACTAATCATCTGGGAGCCACTATTGATCTGCCCCACCTGCCAGACGAGCAACGAAGCCAGTGCCAACTTCTGCTTCAACTGCGGCACCGCCATGATCCAGACCTGCCCCAACTGTGCGGCCAGCATCCCCCTTGCCTCGCGCTTCTGCTCCAACTGTGGCCGCGCCATCGGGTTGGGCGAAGAACAGCAGGTTGAGCGGCTGCTACCGCCCGAAGCCGCCAGCGAGCGAGCGGGGGAGGGGGAGCGGCGGGTTGTCACCGTCCTCTTTGCCGACATCAAGGGTTCGACCGCTATGGCCGAGCAACTTGACCCAGAGGAATGGGCTGAACTGATGAACGGTGCTTTTGACCGCCTGATCTCCCCAATTTACCGCTACGAGGGTACCGTCGCCCGCCTGTTGGGTGATGCTCTGCTCGCCTTCTTTGGCGCGCCAGTCAGCCACGAGGACGATCCCCAGCGGGCAGTGCGGGCGGGATTGGAGATCGTGGCGGGCGTGCAGGCTTACCATGAGCAGATGCAGCGCGAACGTGGCCTCAACTTCGCGGTGCGCGTAGGGATCAACACAGGGCTGGTGGTGGTTGGGGCCGCAGGGTCGGAGCAGCGGGTGGAGTACACGGTGATGGGTGACGCGGTAAACCTGGCCGCCCGCATGGAGCAGACCGCCGCCCTGAATACGGTGCAAATCTCTGCTGCTACCCACCGCCTGATCGCTCCTCTGTTCGACACCGAGCCGTTGGGCAGCCAGGCCGTCAAGGGGCGGCTAGCCCCGGTCGAGTCGTACCGGTTGATCGGCCCGAAGGCGCAACCAGGCCTGCTGCGCGGCATTGCGGGGCTGGGTGCGCCGCTGATTGGCCGGGCCACCGAGATGGATCAGTTGGGCCGCGCCCTGGACGAACTGCGAGCCGGGCGTGGGCAGATCGTCAGCCTGATCGGTGACGCTGGCCTGGGCAAGAGCCGCATCATCCGCGAGTTGAAGGCCGCCTGGGGCGACGATGGTCCCGATGGCCGCCCCCATTGGAGCGAGAGCCGCGGTCGGGCCTACGACTCGATGCGCCCCTTTGGGCAGATTCAGCAGCAGATTCGCTACGTCTGTGGCGCGAACGAGACCGACAGTGCCGACGCGGTGCGGGCAAAGATCGACGAGATGATGGTGGGCGCACCAGTTGAGCAGACCGGGCGGGTGCGCCAGATGTTCGAGGTGTTGTTGGCCGTAGAGCGCAGCGGGCAGGGCCAGCAGACGGGCGACAACTTCAAGCAGGAGTTGTTCAGCGTGGTCTCCGACGCGATCTACCACCTGGCGAGTGGCAACCCGACGGTGATGGTCTTTGACGATCTGCACTGGGCTGACCGCGCCTCGATAGAAGCCTTGCAGCACCTGTTCCAGCTAACCAAGCGGCTGCCAGTCCTCTTTCTCTGCGCCTACCGGCCCGACCAGCAGGCACCCTCTGCCCCGCTGCGCGACTTTGCCAGCCAGCACTTCGCCGACCGCTACAGCGAGATTGCCCTCAGCCCCCTCTCTGGCAGCGAGAGCGCAACCCTGGTGGACAGCCTGTTGACTATCGCCGACTTGCCTGGCACGATGCGCGAACTGATCCTGGCGAAGGCCGAGGGCAACCCCTTCTTTGTGGAGGAGATCATCCGTACCTTGATTGAGAGTGGCGTGGTCGTGCGCGACGAGAGCGGCAGCCGTTGGCGTGCTGCCCACCAAGAGAGCGCAATCACCGTGCCAGACAGCGTGCAGGCTCTACTGATGGCCCGCGTTGACCGCCTGGATGAGGCCACCCGCCACACCCTGCAACTGGCCGCTGTATTGGGTCGCACCTTCCCTTACCGCCTGCTCTCCGCCCTTAGCGACGCGGGGGCCGACCTCAACGCGCAGCTTGGCAGGCTACTGCAACTCGACCTGATCCAGGTCGCCAGCGATGGGACGGAGCGAGCCTACAGCTTCCGCCACTCGCTCACCAGGGAGGCCGCCTACAATTCGATCCTGCTGCGCCAACGCCGCGAGTTCCACCGTCGGGTAGGGGAGACCCTTGCTGCCCTCTTTGCCGACCGCCTGGACGACTATGCGGCGACCCTGGCCCAGCACTTCCATGATGCCGAAGACCCCCGCGCCTTTAGCTACCACCTGCGGGCTGGGGACAACGCCCTGCGCTTCTACGCCATAGATGAGGCTCTGCTGCACTACAATCATACCATCGAAGTGCTGCCACTAACCGCCCCCGACGATGAGCAGCTAGGCCACCTCTACTTGCAACGTGGGCGCGCCCTCGAACTGGCTTCGCAATACAGCGCGGCGGTGGCAAACTACGTTGAGCTAGAGCAGTTGGCGGTGGGGCGGGCTAGCCGCCACCTGCAACTTGCGGGCCTGATGGAGCGCGCCAAAGTCCATGCCACGCCCAATCTTGAGATCGATCCGGCCCTCAGCCGCGAACTGGCCGAGCGTGCGCTGGCTCTGGCCCGCGAACTGGGCGACCACCCCGCCGAGGCCCGCACCCACTGGCTGCTGTTGCTCGCTCTCACCCGCCTGGGCGACTTGGCCGCAGCCCAGGCGCACGGCGAAGCGTCGCTGACCCTCGCCCGCCGCCGCAACCTGCGCGAACAGATCGCCTACACCCTGACTAACCTGGCCGACATCGTTCGCTTCGTCGGGCAGTTGGAGCGGATCGTGCCGCTGCGGGCGGAGGCCGACCAACTCTGGCAGGAGCTTGGCAACCTGCCGATGCGGGCCGACAACCTGGTGGGCCTCTCCTTCCACCACATGCTGCTAGGCGACCAGGGGCAGGCGATCAGCTACGCGGCGCAAGCTCAAGCGATCAGCCGCGAGGCAGGTAACGAGTGGGGGCAGGCTAACAGTCGGATGTTCTTGGCGTTGGCGTACCTGGAGCCTGGACACATCGCTGAGGCTATTGTTGCGCTGGAAGAGGGGATCGCCCTCTCTGAGGCAGCGCAGCATCCCGCTGCCCTGATCGGAACACGCAGCGACCTAGGTTACACCTACGGTTTTGTCGGCAACATGACCCACGCTCTCAGTTTGCTAGCTGAAGCGACCAGTCATGCCCAGGGCCAACTGGCAGTGCTGCGGCCCCTGCCTCTCTCCTTGCAGGCTCTACTCTACTTCCAGCAAGGGGATGTGGCTGCTGGGGAAGCAGCTTTGGCACAGATAGAGAACGCCCCTACGATGGATAGCCTCTTCGACGAGGGCTGGTACTCGGTAGCTCAGATGGAGCTAGCCCTCGCTCAAGGTAAATACAAGATGACGATCACGATCAGCGATGTGACTACTGCTCGCTTGCCGACTCTCGGTGTAAACCTGCTTATTAGCGATAGCCTCTATGCCAAAGCCCGCGCCCTGATTGGTCTAGGTCAGGCTGCGGCAGCAGAGCAGGTGTTGCAGCAAGCGCAGACTGCCGCCAAGGCAGTAACCTCAAGGCGCACCCTCTGGCAAATCTGCGCCTTGCAAAGCAGGTTGGTGGCTGCACGGGGCGACCTGGTAGCGGCTAGCGAACTGCACCAGCAGGCAGTTGCGGTGATCAACTATATCACTGAACACACGCCGGGGGAGCTACGTGCCAGCTTCCTTGCCCGCCCCGATGTGGCTGCTGTGCGTGAGGGCGCGCAACTCTTGCCCTCCGATACGCAGCAAGTTGGCATGAGATAAGGTTGCTGACTTGGTAGAA
>JBBROH010000162.1:0-9365 GCA_038229595.1 Chloroflexia bacterium
CGCACCGCCAGCCGCCGCCAGTCGCCCTCGCCAACAGCATAGTGCAGGGTGACGCAGGGCGGGTGCTGGCCGGGTTGCCAGATGAGGCCGCCCAGTTGATCATCACCTCGCCACCCTACTTCAACCTGCGGCCAGAGTACGCCGACTACGTGAGCTATGAGGATTACCTTGCCTTCCTGAGCGCGGTGTTTGCCCAGTGCCACCGGGTGTTGGCCGAGGGCCGCTTCTTCATCCTCAACTCGTCGCCAGTCTTGCTGCGCCGCGCCTCGCGCCAGCACGCTAGCCGCCGCATCCCCCTCCCTTTCGACCTGCACCACATTGCGGCCCAGCTTGGCTTCGAGTACATCGACGACATTATCTGGCTCAAGCCGGAGGGCGCAGGTTGGACGACTGGGCGTGGGCGCAGGTTCGCCGCCGACCGCAACCCCTTGCAGTACAAGCCTGTGCCAGTCACCGAATACTTCTTTGTCTACCGCAAACAGACCGAGAAGCTGTTGGACTGGAACATTCGCACCCACCACGACCCCGCGCTGGTGGCTGCGTCTAAGATAGAGGGGGAGTACGATGTGACCAACGTCTGGGCGGCTACGCCCTCACACCACGCCGAACACCCCGCCACCTTCCCGAAGGGGCTGATCAAGAAGCTGATCCGCTACTATTCGTTCAAGCAGGATATGGTGCTAGACCCCTTCGCGGGCAGCGGCACAGTTGGCGCAGCAGCGGTGGAGATGGGCCGCCGCTTCTACCTGATCGACCGTAACCCACAGTATGTGGCCCTGATGCGCCGCGAGGTAGTGCCGCTGGCCGAGGGTAAGGGGCTGGTAGTGGAGGTCAGGGATCAGCCAGCAACTGAGGCGGGAGCGGCTTCCTCGTTACCAACGCCCTGTTTGACAGTGGCGGCAAACTGGCGGTAGAGACGAGAGAACAAGGTGAGATAGTCGCTGTCCGAATCCAGCGCAGCCATACTAGCAAGGATGGCAGCATCACCCTGCGGCGGACGTGGCAGCGGGTAGTCGAAGAAGGCTTGCAGATGGCGATGGAGGCGCAACAGTGGCTCAGGCGCAACAGTGGGGTCACTGCTACGCAGGGCAATCAGGGCAACATCTTTGCTAACCGCAGCAGCGGGGACTTTGGAGTTCTTGCCCAGCTTGTCCACTACGACCACTCCATGCGCGCCGACCCGGTTGAGCTTGTCCTCAGTTACTTCCTGATTGCCAGTGCCAATCAGCCCCATGTCTATGTTGATTATCCTGTCGTTGGGGGTATAGACCACTGCCGGTGCCTTGTTCTCGCGCATCAGCAATGCGCCATCCCTTTCGGTGATAGTTAGCTGACCCAGCGGTGGCTAACGCCTTTCATGTTAAGCATCTACCCCAATGATCAGCACTGGTACATCAATGTTAGAGGTACCACGCTGCTGCAAATCCCAGACGAACTGCTCGAAGTAAGATACCCCAGTGGACATTTCCGCCGCAAGCTGTTGTACTGGCACGACCTCTATACCAGCGTTGATGATGCCCATATTCTGGAAGATCGTCATCTTGGCGCACACATTGTAGACCATGAAGGCGTACTTGCCAAACTGCACCTCGATACCCAGCTTCTCCTTCACAAAGTCCATCTCGCGGAAGGCACCCTTCGTCTGCAAGCGGGGTTGATAGCCCGGCGTGTAGTATTCGGTGGGGTAGACACATGGTACCCTGTGCTTCTGCCACTTGTACAGAGCAAAGCCAGTACGGAAGCCTATGTTTAGCTGTTTAGGGCTAAAGAGCATCTTGCCCAGCATCGTCCCCTCGTCACTGATTTTGGTCTTAGTTAGAGAAGCGTCTACCGCATCGATTACAGCCTCAACTTCAGCCAGCAGCAAGGGGTAATGTTGCTGGACGAATGCAGCACCGCCGTTAAACGAGTACCTGCCCGCGATGATCATATTAGCCTCCCTTGCTCTAGCTCTTGAGCTACTTCGCCGTTGGCTTCCGGTTGTGCCAGCCACTCCTGTGGCACCTGCGCCACCTTCTCGCGACCAGTGGGGGTGTAGATGGGCTGACCGAGGGGGCGCAGCTTGAGGGTACCAGCGGCTAGCTGGGCCAGCCGGGTGCGGGTGAGGGCAATGTAATCCTCCTCCCTCTCGCAGCCCATCGCCCGCCGCTCATGCTTGAGGGCGGCCACTAGCGAGGAGCCGACCCCCGCATAAGGGTCGAACACCCAGTCGTCCGCTTCAGTGAGGGCCAGCACGCACCGCTCTACTAGCTCAACTGGGAACTGGCAGGGGTGGGCTGTCTTCTCTGGGTGATTGTTCTTTACGTTAGGGATGTCCCACAAGCCACTCTCCCAGTCGTCAGCGACCACCTCCCAGATGTCGGATGGGTTCTTGCCGAGCGGATTGCCCGATAGCTGACCGAGGTTTGGCCCCTTGTAGTGCCGCTTGCCAGGGTATTTAGAAGGCACGCGCACCGGGTCGAGGTTAAACTTGTAACTGTCGCTCTTGGTAAACCAGAGGATCGTCTCATAGCGACCGCTGAAACGTTTGGAGGCGTGCAGGCCGTGGCCGAAGTGCCAGATAATGCGATTGCGTAGCTTCAGCCCGGCTGCCTTGAACAGGCTGTAGTAGTAGATATCGAGGGGGAACACCTCGCCGTCGTCCACATGGTTGCCGACCTGCCAGCAGAGGCTGCCGTCGTTGCGTAGCACGCGCACCAACTCGGCAATGAGCGGCTTCTGCGCCTCAAGGTAGCTGTTAATGCTCTGCTTGCTCTCGTACTGCTTGCCGATATTGTAGGGCGGCGAAGTGATGATCAGTTGGGCAAGATTGTCGGGCAGCTTGCTAGTAAAGGCGTAGCTGTCGTGCGCAGCCAGCACGATGCGGCTGGCTGGCTGGTAGTGGTCGCTAATTGGTAGAGCAGTGGTCAATGGCGGTGGAGGGGTCAAGCGTCGCCCCTCCCGCTAGTGCGCGGGGGGTCGGCGGCCAGCGGCTCCTCCGAGGTGAGGGTGGCAAACTCCTCCTGGTCTACCACCGTCTCGTTAGGCAGCACCGGCTGGTGCATCCAGTTCGAGGTCAGGTCGGCGACCCGCTCTACGTCGTCGGCGAACAGTACGATCAGGTCGTTGCGCTCGGCACCATCCAGGGCGATCCGCACTGCCGCCAGTTCGTCGGCGATCTCGCGGATGCGCTCTGGGGCCAGGCCTGCCCCCTCGGCCCCTTCGCGCACCAGGGCGGTCGCCTCGCCAGACTTGCGCCCGCGCTTGTTCTTGTCCTCCTTGAGGATCAACTGCTCAAAGCTGCGGCCCAGGATCGCGCCGAACTCGCGGATATCCTCGTCGCGGCGGTCGCCCGCTGCACTGAAGACCGCCAGGGTGTGGCCGCTGGGCTTCTTCATCTTGCCCACCAGATCGGCGATGTTGTTGAGGGCGACGGCGTTGTGGCCGTAGTCGAGAATTACCTTGAAGTCGTCCTTGTCGAAGACGTTGAGGCGACCGGGGGTGAGGAAGTAGCTGGTGTCGAAGGTCTGTAGCCCCTGCCGAATGTCCTCTACCGATATGTCGAGGGCGGTGCAGATCGTAGTGGCAGCCAGGGCGTTGGCGACATTGAAGCTCGCCATGCCGTCGAGGGTGGCGGGGATGCGGCTGGTCCAGAGCAGGGCAGTGCGTTGCTCGCCGTGGTAGACGGTGATCATGTCGCCATGCACCCCTTGTTCGAGGACGACGGCCATGCCGCCCTCGGCTACGTGCTTGCGGACGAGGGGGTTGCGGCTGTTCATCGAAAAGTAGGAGACCTTGCCGCTGCACTTGCTCGCCATTGCCGCCACCAGCGGGTCGTCGGCGTTGAGTACGCCGCTGCCGTCGCGCCGCACCACTTCGATCACCAGCGACTTGACCTCGGCCATCTGCTCCAGGGTGTCAATGCCGCCCAGCCCCAGGTGGTCGCCGCTGACATTCAGCACGGCCCCCACATCGCAGCGGTCGAAGCCCAGCCCCTCGCGCAGGATGCCGCCCCGCGCCGTCTCCAACACCGCTGCGCTCACGGTTGGGTCGCGCAGGACGACGCGGGCCGAGCGCGGGCCGGTCATGTCGCCATGCAGTATCTGCTTGCCGTCGATGTAGATGCCGTCGGTGGTAGTCATGCCCACCTTGCGGCCCGCCAGCTTGAGGATGTGGGCGACCATGCGCGTGGTGGTCGTCTTGCCGTTGGTGCCGGTGATCGCGATCAGGGGGATGCGGCTGCTGCTGCCGGGGGGAAAGAGCATATCAATCACTGGCTTGGCGACGTTGCGCGGGCTACCCTCGCTGGGATGCACGTGCATTCGGAAGCCGGGGGCGGCATTGACTTCGACAATCGCGCCGCCACGGCCCTCGCCGCCGTTCTCGTAGATCGAGTGGCTGATGTCGGGGATTACCATGTCTATGCCCGCCACGTCCAGGCCGACGACGCGGGCGGCGCGCACGCAGACTTCGATGTTGTCGTAGTGTATCTCGTCGGTGCGGTCAATCGCGGTGCCGCCAGTACTCATGTTGGCGGTTGTCCGCAGGGTGACGGTTTCGCCAGCGGCTGGCACGGTGTCCAGGTCATACTCCTTGCGGCGCAAGAGTTCTAGCACCAGGCCGTCCACTTTGATTTTGGTCAGCACCTTCTCGTGAGCCACGCCACGGCGGGGGTCGCTGTTAACCTCGTCGATCAGTTGGCTGATCGTGCGCTGGCCGTCGCCAACGACGTGGGCTGGCACCCGCTCGGCCACCGCCACCACCTTGCCGTTGACCACCAGGATGCGATGGTCGCGCCCGGTGATGTACTGCTCGACGATCACGCGGTCGCTGGAGCCGTGTTCCTGGGCGAACTCGAAGGCTTTAGCCAACTGCTCGTCGGCGGTGAGGTTGACGGTGATGCCGCGCCCGTGGTTCGCGTCCAGCGGCTTGACCACTAGGGGGTAGCCCAGTTCTTGGGCAATGGCAGCAGCGGTGCTGAGGCGGCGGGCGACCTTGCCCCGCGGCACGGGGATGCCAACGTCGTGCAGTAGCTGCTTGGTCAGGTCTTTATTGGAGGCGATATTGGTGGCGATATGCAGGGTTTCGGAGGTGACGGTCGCCTCCAACCGCCGCTGGTTGATGCCGTAGCCGAGTTGGATCAGGCTGTAGCGGTTGAGGCGGATGTAGGGGATGCCGCGGCGGTGGGCTTCTTCGACCAGGGAGAGGGTGCTGGGGCCGAGGGCCACCTCGTCTACCATGCGGGCCAGTTCGTCGATCACTGGCTGCACGAGGTAGGTTTCGCCGCGCGCCAGGGCAGAGACGATCTCGAAGGCGAAGCGACCGGCGGCCTTGCCGACTTCCTCCTCAACGTAGGTGAAGACGACATTGTAGACCCCACGCTTCTCTGCGCCCCGCGTCTTGCCGCGCTTCACGTCGGTGCCAGCGAGAGTTTGCAGGGCGATGGCGACGTGTTCGATGACGTGGCCGAGCCAGGTACCCTCGCGCAGGCGTTCGACGAAGCCGCCGCTTACCCCTCGGCTACAGGTATGGTCCTGCAAGCCGGGTATCTGCTCAAGGAGCGCGTCGGTGAAGCCCGGCAGCTTGTTGGTCGGCTTGCGCTCGTACTCCTGCAAGTCAATGACCATGCGGACGTGGGGGGCGTACTCCCAGTAGGAGGGGCCACGGTAGACGCGGGTTTCAAGGATTTTCATCGGCATGGGGGGCTGTCTCCTGTGCAAACTGGTTTGGTGTTGCCCCTATTTTAGCACAAGTGGGGCCAGGGCGTGGTTGCTGCCCCTTGCCCCAGCTTGCCCCCTCCCCCACCTTGCTCCCCGCGCGGGGCTAGCTTAGAAGACGCGCTTCAGTACGCCGATTGCGCCTTGCTTCCAGGGGACGCGGTGGCTTACGCCAGATGCGCCCTCAAAGTCCTGGCGGTGGGCGATATACCATTGCAGGTTGCGAACCAGCGCGTCCTTGTTGCTGAACCGGGGCCGCCAGCCTAGCTGCTGCTGGGCCTTGTCTATCGAAACGAACGAGTCCTTGCTGGCGGTCTCATACACCCACTTGTAGAGCGGGCTGACGTGCAACATCTCCAGGAAGCGCAGCCCCCAGATGGCGGGGGTGGCGGGGAAGCCAACGATCTTCTTGCCGTAGCCCGCGTAGTCCAGCACCGCCTGGTAGTCACCCTTCATCGTGGTAAACTCCTTTGCGCCGATGTTAAAGGTGTCGTTGACCTTGGCGGTGGGCAGGGTGAGGCAGAGGTGGATGGCCTGGCAGAGGTCTTCTACGTCGAGTAGCTGGTAGCGGTTGTTGCCGCTGCCGATCATCGGGAAGTTGCGCTTGTCCAACGCCCAGTCGTAGAGCAGGGCGAACACGCCCAGCCTTTCGGGGCCGATGAACGACTTGGGGCGGATGATAGAGAGAACCAGCCCCTTGGCGCGCTGTTCCAGGCAGACGATTTCGGCCTGGATTTTCGCCTCCCCGTAAGGGCCAACCCCGCTGAGGCGGTCTTCCTCGGCCAGCGGGTGGTGGTCGGGGATGCCGTAGACGGCGGTGGAGGAGATGTGGACGGCGCGCTTGACCGCCAGTTCGCGGGCGGTCTCCATTACGATGCGGCTGCCTACCACATCGGTGGTGTAGATGTCCTTCGGGGTGTAGAGCGGTAGGGCGGCAGCGGTGTGGACGACGTAATCGCAGCCCGCCATAGCTTGCTGCACGGCCTTCTTGCTGCGGATGTCGCCCTTGAAGAACTCGATCTTGTCCTTCATGTCGGGGTAGTCGAAGTCGGCGATGTCCAGCACGTTGATCGCGTAGCCACGCTCGAACAGGTAGCGGGTGAGGTTGATGCCGAGGAAGCCGGAGCCGCCGGTGATCAGGACGCGGCCTGGCTGCCGGTTGCCTTGTGTCTCGTGTGTCACTAAAAGATAACTCCTTTGTTGTGTGGTTGTGGGTTGAACTCGCGTCCAGGGGCCACCTGCTGGCGCGGGCGGCCTCGTTGTTGGCGGGGGTGCTGTGTATAATGCCAGCCGCCGCCTTGCTCACCCGCGAGTGGTGAGGGAGCAGGAGGGGGGCTAGATGCTCACTAGCTGCGGTTCTGGCAGGATCGGTTTGCGCTCGATCAAGTCGTACTTGTGGCCGCTGGTCAGGGTGTTGATTACTACGCCGTACATGGTGAAGGGGCGGTAGCCTTTTGCGTCGTGGATGTCGGTGTAGCTCATGTTGCTCGCGTCCACAATCAGCACGCTCCCCCTACCGACTACTTCCAGCCGCTTGTCGGGGTCTATAATGGCGGCGGTGTCCTCGTCAATGCCGATGCCGAGGATGAAGGGGTTGTGGGCGACGGCGGTGAGCAGCCTGCCGATGCGGTCGCGCTGGCTAAAGTGCTGGTCTATGATCGCCTGGGTGAGCAGGCCCATGCCGGGGCAGAGTTGCACCATGCGCTGCTTGGGGCTGCTGCCGCTTGCGCCAAAGGCGATCATGTGCTGGCTGACTGCGCTGGCCCCAGCACTGGTGCCGCCGACCAGCATCCCCGCACTGTGCATATCGCGGATGCGCTGCAAGACAGCAGTGCCGCCCAGGATGGCGGAGAGCTTCATCTGGTTGCCGCCGGTGATAAAGAGGGCAGTGGCCCCCTCGAAGGCGGTCAGGTGGCTAACATCCATCGCCTGTTCGCGGCTGCTGATGTTCAGCACCTCGACCTGGCGTGCGCCGAGGGTACGGAATATCTCGCGATAACGCTGGCCGACGACGGTGGCGAGGCTGCTAGCGGTGGGCATCACCACGATGCGGGCGGCGTGGCCCCCAGCCAGAGCGACGAAGCGGCGTAGGACTATGCGCTCGTCCTGCTTGTCCTCGGCCCCGCCAATCGGCATCAGGTAGCCGCGCCGCACCAGTTTCTCGCGGGGAAAGAGGACGGCTGTACTATCTGTCTCCATAATGTTAAAGTTCCCTCTGTTTTGCCTTGCTGTTTGGCAGCGGATAATCTACAGGATAATCTACATATGTATCTATATGATACCATGCTGGCAGGGGGTTTGTAAACCCCGTAAGGCTGAGGACAGGCTCTAGCGAAGCGGCCCCTTGACCGCCACCGCCACCAGCGGTTATGATTAAGCCATAGCTTACCAGAGAAGAAGGAGGCTCCTTGATGCGCCGTGCCTGTCGCCCGCTGATCACCCTCGTTGTACTTGCCAGCCTGTTCGCTTGCTACCCGACTTCGCCCGCTGGGGCGCAGCTGGGGCCGCCAGCCGTGCGTTGGTTCTACTACTCGCCCGACGACCCGCTAGCGGTCGCCTCGTTCAAGGCCAACGCCGACCGCTTCAACGCGATCTCACCCGACTACTATGTGCTGGCGGCGAACGGCACGATCAGCGGCGACAACCAGCCAGAGGCCGATCTGCTGGCCCACCAGAAGAAGATGCGTATCTTCCCCATGCTCCGCAATGCCGCTAAGGGGGCTGGCTTCGACGCTTTCCTCAACGACGCGGCGGCGCGTAAGCGGGCGGTGGGGGGCATCGCGGCGATCCTCAAGAATGGCGGCTTCGACGGCATCCAGCTTGACCTGGAGCAAGTGGCCGACGGTTCGCGGGCGGGGCTGACGGCCTTCGTCAAGGAGTTGAGCGCGACCCTGCACCGGGAGGGGCGGCTGGTGACGATGGCGATCCCCGCGATGACCGCGGACAACGGCTCGGCCTTCGACTACCCGGCTCTGGGCAGCCTGCTCGACTACGCCTGCGTGATGGCTTATGACTACCATTGGTCTACTGGCGACCCCGGCCCGATTGCGCCAGCGGCCTGGTTGGAGCAGGTGGCGGCTTACAGCGTGCGGACGATAGCGCGGGAGAAGGTACTGTTCGGGGTCAACACTTACGGCCTGAACTGGAACCTGACGAGCGGAGCGCAGGCGGCAGAGGCTAGCTACGGGCAGGCGATGGCCTTTGCGGCCCGCGAGGGGGCCAGCAGCGGCTACGACGCGGAGAGCGAGGCTGGGTGGGTACGCTACAGCGAGGGGGGCCAGCAGCACGAGGTTTGGCACGAGAACGCGGCCAGCTTCCTGGCGAAGGTGGCGACGGTGGAGATGATGGGTATGGGCGGCTATGCGGTATGGCGCATCGGGGTGGAGGACGCGGCGATCTGGGCGCAGCTTGGCCGCAGCGTCGCCAGCCCTGCCGCCTGTGCGCGGTTGAGCGCAGCCCAAGCCAGCAGCGGCTTTGCCTACTTTGCGGAGACCGGCCACACGCTGGGCGGTCGCTTCCGCCGCGAGTGGACGGCGCGGGGCGGCATTGCAGTGAGCGGCTTCCCCCTCAGCGAGCCGTTCTACCAGCGTAGCAGGCTGGACGGCAAGCTCTATCTAACCCAGTATTTCGAGCGCGCCCGCTTCGAGTTCCACCCGGAGGCGGCGGGGA
>JBBROH010000163.1:0-9324 GCA_038229595.1 Chloroflexia bacterium
CCGCTGCAACTCACCGCTGGCAATTACATAGTAACTGAGGATCAGCAGCCCTATCCCTTGCATAAACAGCAGGGTGCGGTAGCTGCCGACCAGGCGGGTGGCATAGCGGGCAAGGAAGTCCGCCACGCCCCAGCAGAGGGCGGCAGTCAGGCCGAGGATGATGCCCATACTGGTTAGCGTGCTTCCAAAGTGACCAGCACGCCATTCTTTGGCCGAATGGTAAAGGACTGCTCGACTACCACCTGCTGGTCGGCAACCAACTTGTAGTGCCAGGTTGTTTCTGAATGACCATCAAGTACACTCCTCACAGTAGAAGGATAGGGTGGGGCCGAATGCACAGGATAGGGGTACCCGCTCTACCAGGTACCCTATCGGGCAAGGTCAGGGAAACTAGCGGCCCATTGCTGGGAAGCTGGTGGGCAGTTCGCGTCGCTCGTAGCCGCTAGCGGGCGGAGAGGGGCAGCGCAACGGCTTGTCCTCCCGGTAGCCTAGCGCGTACTCGCCCTGCATGATCGTATGGATTTCGCGCGTGCCTTCGTACAGCACCGCGCCGCGAGCGTTGCGGAAGTAGCGTTCGACCGGGTATTCGTTGGAGTAGCCATAGGCACCGTGAATCTCAATCGCGTCGTCTGCCGACTTGAGGGCCACATCGCAGGCGTACCACTTCGCCAGGCTAGTCTCGCGGGTGGTTCGCATTCCATAGTTCTTCATCCAGCCAGCGCGGTAGCAAAGCAGGCGGGCGGCCTCGGTGCCAGCGACCATGCGGGCAATCATCTGCTGCACCAGTTCGAACTTGCCAATCGCACTGCCGAAGGCTTCGCGCTCGCGAGCGTACTTGACGCTAGCATCGAGGCTAGCCTGGGCCAGGCCGACCGCCCCAGTACCGACCGTATAGCGACCCCAGTCGAGGGCGGACATGGCGATCTTGAAGCCCTCACCCTCGTTGCCGAGGCGGTTGGCAGCGGGAACGCGCACGTCCTGCATCACGATCTCGCCAGTGTTGCCCGCGTGTACGCCGAGCTTGCCCTTGATCGAGCCGGTGCTGAGACCCTCCATGCCGCGTTCGAGCAGGAAGGCAGTTACACCCTTTGCGCCGCTGCCGGGGTCAACGTTGGCAAAGACCAGGAAGTTGTCGGCGATCTCTGCCGCGCTGATCCAAACCTTGTTGCCGTTGAGGATGTAGTCGTTACCGTCCCGGCGGGCGGTCGCCTTCATGTGCGCGGCATCGCTGCCAGCGGCGGGTTCGGTCAGGCCGAAGGCGGCGATCTTCTGGCCGCGAGCCTGGGGGACGAGGAACTTCTGCTTCTGCTCCTCATTGCCCCATTGCAGCAGAGTCATGCTGTTGAGGCCGAGGTGGACGCTGAGAAGGACGCGGAAGGCGGTCTCCGCTCGCTCAATCTCCTCGCAGAGGATACCCATGCTCACGTAGTCGAGACCGGTGCCGCCGTACTCCTCTGGCACGCAGATGCCGAGGAAGCCGAGTTCGCCCATCTGCTTGAGGATATTGCGGTCGAAGAAGTGGTTCGCGTCGTTCTGCTGGGCAACGGGAGCGATCTCCTTCTGGGCGAAGTTGTAAACCATGTCGCGCACGCTACGGTGTTCGCTGCTAAGTTCAAAATCCACTGAAGTTCCCTTTCTGTGGTTACTACTGGCACAGGACGGCCAGCTTGTTGAGAAAATCGTTACAGTGCCTTGATGCTACTCTAACCCTTGTGGGGTCAACACTCCGTCGCTTGCTCATCTCTGAGGGTGGACGTTGCTCATCGGCTTTGCCAATCAAGTCAAAGCCATGCTTAACCTTGTGGTAGTGCTTCTCTCCTGTGTTTCTGACTGCGGCGGTGAGACCACGCTCGATGTCGGTCTTGCTAACTTGCTCAACGTTAGGATTACGTGGCAGGTTGGCAGCGTGAAAGTCCTGCCCGTAGTAGTTTGCCAGAGCTTCTGGATCAGCCAGCAGCCATGACTCCATCATCTGTACCATCGAGTAAACCTGGTCGGCAACTTCTTCTGGTAGGCTATGTTCTCCCTGATTGCTGTAGAGCTTGCCTTTGTTGTTGACAAACTTGATTTTGCCCACGCCGTCTGGTACGGGAGCTTCGCTGTCTACCAGCAGGATGCTGGTTACATCTTTGCGCCTGAGTTGTTGAGCGAAGAACTTCAGCGAATCGTCATGGCTGCCACTGTCAATTATACGCGGTGGGTAACGACAGTTAGGCACTGCACGCCTGATGAATGCTCTAAAGGCTTGCTTTAGCGGCTTGCTACTGGCAGGATCGCCACCCCCCTCAATGATAAGCTGCACTTTCAAGGTTTCACCTCAGAATTAGAATGGGTTGCCGCCAAGAAAGCCCTTAGCCCGCAACTGACCAAGCGAGTAGTCCCTCAACCACTCCTGCAAGTCAACCAACTGATCGTTCCTAAACTGGCGTACCTTCGTTGCCCCCTCATCCTTCTCAAAAACAAGGACGCTTTCTGACGTATCACTGAATTGGCTGATCAGGTCGTCAGAGTGCGTAGTGACAATTAGTTGTGTACGAGTGGCAGCTTCGCGCAGCAGCCTAGCCAGTACGGGTATCATATCTGGATGCAGCCCCAACTCAGGTTCTTCCAGACAAATTACTGGCGGCAACTGTCGATTAAGCAGCATTGTCAACAACCAGAGCCAACGTAGTGTCCCATCAGAGAGACGAGTAGCCGGAACAGAACGGCTCCCACGTTCACGCAAGAATATTTGAGCCGTAGACATCTGCACTCTTACATCAGCATCTTCAGCATCTTCATAAAACTCCCGCAGGTAGCTGAGAAAGGTCGGCCACGTCCGGCTAAGGCGCAAATTGTTCAGCACCAAGCCGAGATTACCGGCATCCTCAGACAGCACATCGCTAGCTGTATCAGCAGGTTGAGGCCGTCGCAGACTAGAGTAGCGGCTAAAGTTCCAATCACGATACAATCTAATACTGTCGAGCTGCTGCCCAACAAAAGTGAGTTCAGGGTACTGATCCGGGTCTTTACGTTGTGAGAGAATGGACTGCTGCCCATTAAGTCTAGTTGCGAGCACAATTAGGCGGCGAGACCCTGGCTGGTTGGTGTACAGGTTCCTGTCTGGCTCCGTACTAGTTGGTACGGAGCTTGGAACATTTGGTACTCTTGTGCTAACTAGAACCCTATCATTATCTTGCCACACATAGCGAAACTTCTTGTTGTCATTAGCAGCGGATGGCTCACTACTCTCTAGTACTTCATCCACGACCTGCAGCCGCTGGTTTCGTTCCGTAAACGATAGTGAGTAGAACAACGACTCATTACCTCTATCTGCACGACCTTGTGGATACTTGAGCAAAGCAGCAACTGTTGCATTTGGTAGCCGAACCTCGTCCGTGCCGTTCCACAACCAAGCCTCTACCCCACCACCCTCGCGGATAGGCAAAGTAAGATCATAAGGGGCGGCTTTCAACAGAGCGAACGCTTCCAGCAAGTTCGACTTGCCGCTACCGTTCGCCCCGATTAGCAGGTTGAGGTCGCGCAGTTCGATAGCCTCACTATCGGGGCCGAAAGAGAGGAAGTTGGTTAGCTTGATGCTTTTGACTGCGATAGTCATGCTGCTACCTCCACACTGTTCTTAGCGACTGGCTCCGGCTCAGGCCGCAGCCACCGCCGTCCCTTCCTTCGCCGCCACCCCCGCCGCCCAGCCCGCGTCCATCGCGGCCAGGTTCGCCACCAACGCCTTCGCGGGGATGCGCCCGCTGACTGCCTGGGTCAGGGCCGCGTGCGATACGATGCCGGTAATGCCACCGATTGCGCCGAGCGCAACCACGGCGGTGGCGATGATGCCACCAGTGTGTTCGCGGGCGATCTGGGTTAGAGGTAGGCGGTAGAAGCCTACTCCCTCTGGGAAGCCCTCTGGCTGGCGGTGAACCGTAGTCGCCTCGGCCACTACTAGGCTGCCCGACTGGAGGCGGGGCATGAACAGGGCCAGTTCGTCGCGGTTCATCGCCAACAGTACGTCGGGGTTGAGTACGCCAGGGTAGTCAATCGCCACTGGGCTGAGTACCACGTCGGCACGGCTGAAGCCACCCCGCGTGCTGATGCCATGAATCTCGATCTGCATCACCTGGTTGGGGCCGTACAGCCCAGCGGCCTCGGCCAGGATCACCCCAGCCATCGCCAGCCCTTGCCCGCCCACGCCCGCCAACTCTACTTCGGTGCGGCGGGGCAGCAGGCCGGGAACGTCGTTAGTGGTGATCAACCTTCGTCTCCTTGATGCTCTGGCTCGGTCTGCTTGTCAAACTCACGTTCGCGCAGGTGGGCGATCAGCTTGGCGTGTTCCTCGGCAGAGCGAGCCTGCGCTTTGGCGATCACCTTGTCGTACTCTACCGTCCACTCCGGGGCGATCATGTTGCGCAGCTCGCCGGTGATGAAGCGGTCGCCGATCTCCTCGTCGCTCATCTTGGCGGCGCGGTTGACGTTGAGGGCGTGGTCTTTGTACCAGAACAGCATCTCGCTGGCGATCTCGCTATAGTTGCGCTTGCCATAATGCACGTGGCACTGCGACATGATCTCCACCACGCTAAAGCCAGGGTGCATGATCGCCTTGCCGATCAGGTCAACCATCTGCTGCACGTGGAAGGCTGTGCTACGGGCGACGTAGGTTGCGCCCGCGCCAGCCGCCAGCTTGCAGATGTCAAAGGGGTTCTCGATATGGCCGAGGGTGGCGGTGGTATGCTTGCTACCCCTGGGCGAAAGTGGCGAATACTGGCCGCCAGTCATGCCGTAGGTCTCGTTGTTGATCACGATGGCGGTTAGGTCGATGTTGCGGCGGGCCGCCTGGATGAAGTGGTTACCACCGATAGCAGCGCAGTCGCCGTCGCCCATCGGCACGATCACCTTGAGGCGCGGGTTGGCGATCTTCATCCCAGTCGCGGCGGGCAGGGCGCGACCATGCGTGCCGTGGAAGCCGTCGAAGTTGAGGTAGTTGTAGATCAGGCCGCTGCACCCAATCCCGGTGACGATCACCACGTCGTCATGGGCCAGGCCGAGGTTCTCGACCGCCCGCACGATTGCGCCGCTGATCGTGCCGATCCCGCAACCGGGACACCAGAGCGAGTTCAGCCCCTCTGTCCGCAGGTAGCGTTCCTTCATCTCACTGGTCTGCATCATCTCTACTGCTGGCATTATGTGTTTCTCCTCTTATGTCCCGCGCCGGAGGCAAGTTGGGATCAATTAGCGCACTAGCTCTGGGTGGCGGCTAAGGGCAAGCGGTGGGGTGTACTCGTCGTCGTCGGTCAGGCGGCCCGTCATCACGTCGTTGATCGCCTTTAGTATCTTGGTCGGCTTGATCAGCGTGCCGTCAAAGTGGGGCAAGCTGATCACCTGGGTGTAGCGGCTGGCCGCCTCACGCACGGGGATGACCATCTGGCCCATGTTCAGTTCGGGGACGAGGATCGCCTTGACCTGCGGCATCTGAGCTATCGCCTTCACCTCCTGGTCAACGAAGGGCCAGAGCGTCTTTGGGCGTAGCAGCCCCACCTTGATACCCTGCTCTCGCGCAGTGCGGGCGGCAGCCAGCGCAGAGCGGGCGACCGAACCGTAGGCAAAGAGAACGATCTCCGCGTCATCCAGCATATAGTTTTCGCTGAAGACCACTTCGGGGCGGTGCTGGGCTAGCTTGGCGTGCAATCGCCAGAGCAGATACTCTGCCTCATCGTTCTTGGCCGTCGCCTCAAAGCCGTGCTGGTCGTGGACGCTACTATTTGCGTACCAGTGGTAGCCGTCGCCGTAATTCGCCATTGGCGGCACCAGCGTGCTGTCAGCACCATAGGGTAGGTAAGTCTTCTCCTTCGGACCGACGGTTGGGCGTGGGCGGTTGACGATCTCGATCTCGTCAGCCGAGGGCAGCGTCACCGCTTCCTTCATGTAGCCGATGATCGCGTCGGACATGATCAGCACGGGGATGCGGAACTGCTCACTGAGGTTGACGGCCTGCACCGCCATGCGGAAGCACTCCTCCACCGACCAGGGCGCAAGGGCGATGATCGGGTGGTCGCCGTGCGTCCCCCAGCGAGCCATCATCACGTCACCCTGTGAGGGGAGGGTAGCAATGCCAGTGCTAGGCCCAACCCGCTGCACGTCAACCAGGACGAGCGGAGCTTCAAGCATGATCGCCAGGCCGAGGTTCTCTGCCTTGAGGCTAAAACCGGGGCCGCTGGTCGCATCCATCGTCTTCGCGCCTGTCAGGCTCGCGCCGATGCAGGCGGTGATACTGGCGATCTCGTCCTCCATCTGGATGAACTTGCCACCCACTTCAGGTAGGCGGCGGGCCATCACCTCGGCGATCTCGGTGCTGGGCGAAATCGGGTAGCCCGCGAAGAAGCGCACCCCCGCCGCGATACCGCCCTCAGCGGTCGCCTCGTTGCCAGACATCAGCTTGCGTACTTGCTCGCTCACACGTGCCTCCGATCAGCAGCGTTGGACTCTGGGCTGGCTTCGGGGAACTGGGCGATCATTTCGGTGATGAAGGTGATCTCGCCCGGCTCGTCGAGGTGGGGATGCTTGCGCGGGCCGATCTCAAGCGCAAAGTCGGGGCAGATCAGTTCGCACAACTGGCACTCAGTGCATTTGGCAAGGTTGACGGTGATCGGCAACCCCTCCTCGTTCGGCTCAAAGACGTGGAAGGGGCAAACGCTGGTACACAGCCCACAACGCTTGCACCAGTTTTCGTTGACCAGCACGATTGGTTCACGGTTTAGCTTCGCCATACCTGGACTTCCTCCAACCAAGTTAACAAAAAAGTGACAGAGCAAGCAAGCGCACGTCTTGCCCTGCCTGTCACTCTGCAAAAGTCAGTCTGCTGCATCGGGCGTTACGACGACGCTGGCGTAACGTTTACGGCTATTACCGCCTCAAGCCGTCAATCCTTCGGCAAAAGGCGCGTTTCAGGCAATTCTTACGCCCTAACTATAACACAGTGCTGGGGTGGTTGTCAATGATGCTTTGAGGGCAGCAGAGTTCAGGAAGCCATTGGCGGCAAAGTAATCCACTCTCCCGCGTCCTCCTGTGGCTTGGTGCCGAGGAAGTACACGCCAGAGGCTACTACGAAACTGCGCTTTTTAGGCTCCAGTAGCTTGTCCAGGTACTTGAAGGGAGCGAACAGCAAGCGGCCTGCTTCCCTGAAGCGTAGAAAGGCACGCGGCACGTTCCGCATGAAAGTTTCATCGTAGCTACCAGGCAAATCACCAAATAGGCTGAAAACTTCCATTAGTATCCAGGTGAGCATTGAGCCAGGACCATTGCTGACCCCGATCTCGCGCTCCTCAAAGCTGCGGAAGATCGAGCGTAGACCTGAAGGGGTATAACGATAGTAGTCATCAGGATCGGCATGGAATGGCTGCAAGAAAGGCACCTCCATGTAGAAGGTGCCACCAGACCGCAGTACCCGCTCTACCTCCTCGGTCACGTACCAGGGTTGGGCTACGTGTTCAAAAACTGCAATCGCCAGCACAGCATCAAACGACTCGTCAGCGAAAGGAAGCAAGTGCGCGTCGGCAGCAACACTGGTTGCTGCCCCAGGCTGGATGTCAATGTTGACCACATTGGGGTACTCCTTGAGGCCACCACCAATGTTCAGTACCCTTGCCTGCGGCCCCAGTTCCCTAAGCAGGTTTGGTACACGGGCGATGTGTTCTTTGCTCAAGTATGTAGGATACACGTAGCGGTCAAGCCAGCCTTGCAAGCGTTGGGGCAGCTTACCGCTGCGCCGCGCCAACACATAGACTGCCAGGAAGAAGCAGAAGGGGATAGCCAAGAGGACGATAGCCAGCCCACCAAACAAGGAGAGGCAGCTGTATCTACGTTTGTCTTTAGCCATAAATAACTTAATTCTACCTTTTTACATGATAGCGGAAAGCCGATGACGTAACTTCCGACTTTCTAATGCCTGTTCTTAGCGACTAATAAAGTAAGTGAGCTGGCACACAGTTGTTCCCACTCCACGTGTTACCGTCATTAGCAGGAGAGTTAAGGTTGGTGTCATAGCATGGTCTTACGGCATTGTTGATTGTATTGTTGATGAAGAAGTTCGCTTCCGGGGCAACAGAACGATCTCTCTTACCCAAGCTCACCAACCCTATGTAGTCTGATACAATATTACCCGTGATGTGATTGTTCTTAGTCACGTTGCTACTCAACTTAGGATCAGAACCAGCAGTACGACAGAGAACTATACCCGCTGAACCACCTGGTGAGTCGCATGGGTAGGACCCAGCGCGGCCCGTACCGCTAACATTGTTATATTCCACATACCAGTTGCTGTATCCATACAAAAGAATGCCTTTATCTCTCGATCCTGTTATAGTGTTGTGGCTAAACGTCCCCCCCCACATACCGAAGCTGTCAAGCGCACGGGCATTATTAACAAAGGTGTTGTAGGATGTGTTGGGTGAGCTATCCCTATAGTGTTCGCCCGTAGCGTAAACGGCTGCGGCTGGTTGCTCAATGCATGAAGCATGAGAAGGAAAGAATCCTGATCCCTCTATAATGGAACCCTGTACCACAACGTTGGGTCCTGCTATTTGTATAGCATCACATCGCACGTTTTTGATATAAACATTGTCAACCGTAATGTTCTCACAACAAACAGCATCGTTAGCGCCATAATAGGTATTGTAGTTAACAACAGAACCATTTCCATCGATGGTAAGGTTAGCGACAACTGCTGGAGAGCCGCCACTAGTAATTAGGGCAGATATCTTGTACCCATCCTTTACACGAAGCACGACGCTACGATCATACCAGGCACCCGTGAAGTACTTGTTGGGGGGATCAGTATATTCCGCGATACGTTGTATGTGCCGCCTTGCAAAAGCACACATCCATAATCGCGCAACGCATCTTCTATAGTCTGTGCGTAGTCAATATTAGGATCAGCGGGGCCGGGAATGATTCTACAGCTGCCAGGTGTCCGGCAGTCATTGAGAGTTTCTGGACTAGGACCTTTTGATGCCAACGTAACAGAACTGGATAGCAGGGTAAAAAGTAGCACAACAGCAAGCAGACAGTAGCCAACAAAGCTGATGTCCCTAAAGCGAAACGTGTTCATGATCGTACTCCTTCAACATTACAGTAGATACTGGACGCTGGCTATGCCGAAAGGTGTTCTACTACTATCTATTATACAACAGAACCGCTTTGCTGTCAAGATGGTAGGTGTTGCACGGAGGCGGTTCCTGCCAACCCCACCCCCTTAACCCTGACTCACCCTCCCTGCGGCAGGCGGGAATCACGATCTGCTTGCCGCTCGAAAGGTTGCGCTCCACTTGCGTTAGGGCA
>JBBROH010000164.1:0-9280 GCA_038229595.1 Chloroflexia bacterium
CAGCCACGCCACCGCTACAACCAGCTACCGCAGCCACCTGGTCAACCTGAACGAGAAGATCAACCGCTTCAACGCGATCTGCCCGGTTGCCAGTCTGTCACAGGCCACCTGCGTGCTGGATACGCACTTGCGCGATTGGGATCGCCGCACCCCAGCCTACCTAGAATACTGACCTACAGCAGCCCCGCTGCCCTTGCCATCGGCTCGTAAAGTTCTGGGTGATCGCGCAGGCGCAGCGGTCGTCCCTGCTTGTCGGCGAAGGCGTGGATGGTGAAGCCCTCGGCGACGCGTTGGCCGCTGGCCTGGTTGATGATCTCGTACTCCATCCGCAGGCGCACGCGGCCCATCTCAGCCACCCAGGTACGCACCGTCAGTTCGTCCTCGTAGGTGCAGGGGAGGATATAGTGGCAATAGCACTCGGTGGCGGGCAGCAGCAGGCCGCGCTCCTCTAGCACACCGTAGGACACCCCACCGAAGTCGCGGATCAGCGCACTACGCCCCACCTCGAACCAGATGAAGTAGTTGGCCTGGTAGACACGGCCCATGCGGTCAGTCTCAGCGTAGCGCACCCGCACCGTTGCTTCGCTAACCTGCTTGCCCACGCTCGAAATCGCCTGTTCCATCTATGCTCCTTCGCGGGGGGTGCAGAGGGGAAGCGAAAAGAGGAAAGGCGGGCTGGGCAGCAGCTACCTTCCCTCTCTCAGACTTCCCCTTTGCGCTCACAAGGCTGGTTGGGCCAACTTGACGTAGCGGCGCACGCTGTTGCGGTTGCGGGCATCGGGGGCGAGGCCCAACAGCAGCAGCAACTTCTCCACGTCCGCGCCTTCCTTCGATTGGTTGATCGCATAGGTGTCGCGCAGAGTTTGCGGCGTAACCAGCTTCTTGAGGTCGGCATCAGCGGCAACGCGGGCTACCAGCTTGTTGACCGACTGTGGCATCATCTCAAAGAGGTGGTCGCGGGGCTGGTACTCATCCTGGTAGCGTCTGAGGTCGGCTCCAAACTCCGCATCGGCGGCCAGCTTGCGCTCCTTGCCCTGCTTGCGCTGCTCGTCGTAGAAGACGTAGATGATCGGGCGGCTGGGGTCACTCATATCAATATGCTCGGCCTTGAGGCTAAGTAGCTCCCCCCGCGTCAGGCCCAGGCGCAGCAGGCAATAAACGATTAGGTAGGTACGCAAGCTCTCCTCGCGGGCCATCAGCAAAATGCTGTCCTGCTCGTTGTCAAAGAGTGGCTGGGGGGTCTTGAGTGGTATGTAGTCGGGATAGTAGTTCGCGCTGGGGTCGTAGGTGAGGACGTGCGCGATTTTGATCAGGAAGCGGAACAGGCCGCCAATGCTGGTCAGCCGCCGCTTGCGCGTAGACTTGTTGGTGCTAAGGGAGAGGAAGTTGCCGATCTCAGCCGGGTTGATCTTGTCAATCGTTTTTGCGCCCACGTAGTCCTGAAAGAGCGCGAGGTCGTACATATAGCTGGCGACGGTATTATAGGGCCGCTTCTCCTGCTCAAGTTGCCGCCGGTACCACCAGCGGGCCACTTCGAGCGAGGAGTTCGCTTCGAGGTTTGGCACGTCGGCAATAGGGCGCAGCATCTCCCCTTTGGGGCCGATAGTGAACAACTCTGGCTGGAAGTCCTGCATGGTAACGGATCGCTCTGGGATCGGCTGGCGGCCCTCTAGCACGCTCATGTCTGGGGCGGGGCCAGGGGGCGGCGCGCCAGCGGCAGTGCGGCGCAACCGCTGGGGGCGGCTGCCAATTACCACCAGATCATCTTCGTTTGGCTGCATCCGCTTGGGACGCAGATCGTCGCTGCTCATCGTTCTACCTCCTCTTTACATAATTATACCCGACTTTCGGGATATGTCAAGAGGGGGCGAACAGAATTGCTGAATCCTCGGCTAGCTCAGGCTGGGCGGCGCAAGCGGCTGCTGCGGGGCGGGTTGGGTATGATGCGCTGCTGGTTGCTGCTGCGTAGGGTGTTGCTGCGTAGCGAGCCGCCACGGGCAGGCGGGGTTGGGGGAGGGCTGGCAGGGGCGGTGCTGCTGGGCCGCTGGCTGCTACGCTGGGTGGTAGGCTGCGGGGGTCTGTTGCTGCCACCGCCCTCGTTGGTCAGGCGGGTAGCAGAGTAGACCTCCTTGATCGCGCTGATGCGGGCCAACACCTGGCGCAGTTGCGATACGCCACTCACCTCCAACGTCACCGTAACGCTGACCGTGCCGCGCCGTTCCTCACGGGCGGTGTTGATCATTGCAATGTTCACCTTCTCCTCGGAGACGATGCCAGTGATCTTGTGCAGCACGCCCGAACTGTCGAGTGCATTGATCAGCACTGCCACCGGGTAGCGTTGGCCGTGGGTTCCCCACTCTACCTTGAATAGGCGATCCGGGTCGAAGCCGCCGACGTTGACGCAGTCGGCCCGGTGGATGGTGATCTTGCTCACTTTGGTCGAGTAGGCCGTCACCTCGTCGCCGGGCATGGGGTTGCAGCAATGGGCAGGCGACCAGGCGATGCTACGCGAACCGTCGATGACCAGCTTACCCTGCTCCTCACTGGGCAGCGATAGCTTGCTGATCTTCTCCTTCGCCTCCTCCTCCTGCTCCCCCTCCGCCCGATCAAGCACAGTCTTGGGGAACTTGTCGCTGATCATCTGGCCCGTGATCTCACCATAGCCGATGGCGGCAAGGAACTCATCCGTGGTACGGAAGCGGGTGCGCGAGAAGTAGGAGGCAATATCTTCGTAGCTCAGGCGGGTAAGGCCCAGGCTCCGCAGTTCTGCGTCAAGGATGCGCTTACCTTCGGTAATGTTCTCGTCGCGCTGCTGACGACGGAACCATTGCTTGATCTTGGCCCGCACCGAGGGGGACTTGACGAAGTTCTTGCTCTCGTCCAGCCAATCGCGGGTGGGGCCGGGGCGTAGCACCTTGTTGGTGATCACCTCTACCACCTGGCCGTTCTGCAAGGGGGTACTGAAGCTCGCCGTCTTGCCGTCCACAATCGCCTGGATCATGTGGTTGCCGATGTCGCTGTGGATGTGGTAGGCAAAGTCAACCGGGGTCGAGCCAGCAGGCAGTTCACGCACATCGCCGTTAGGGGTAAAGACGTAGATATAGTCCTGGAAGGCCTCTGATTTGAAGTCCTCAACAAACTGGCTGGGGCTACTAACGTCCTTCATCCACTCGATCAGGCGGCGTAGGCTGGCGATCTTGTCCAGTAGCTTCTCGTCAGCGGGAGAGTCCTCTTTGTACCGCCAGTGGGCAGCGAGACCGTACTCTGCCTCCTCATGCATATTGCTGGTACGAATCTGAATCTCCACCGAGCGACCGTCTGGGCCATGCACTGCCGTGTGCAGCGAGCGGTAGATGCCATTGCGCGGTGAGCCGAGGTAGTCGTCGAACTCAGCGATGATCGGTCGCCAGATGCTGTGGATGATGCCCAGCGCGGTGTAGCACTTGCGCCAGCCGGGGCTACTCTTGCCCACAGCAGAGCTTTCGAGGTCGCCCTCCTCCGAGGGGATAATCACCCGAATGCCTAGCACGTCGTAGATTTCGTCCGCTGGGCGGTTCTTGCGCTGCATCTTGCGCCACACGCCGAACAGGTGCTTGCTACGCCCTTTGACCACCACATCAATGCCGATGTCTGCCAGGCTGCTCCGAATCTCAGCGATCATCTGGGCCAAATAGCGGTCGTCGCCCGCCTTGCGCCGTTGCAGGTCGCTCTGCACCTGGGCGTAGGTTTCGGGTTCGAGGTAGCGGAAGCAGAGGTCTTCCAACTCGTTCTTGATCGCCGACATACCAAAGCGGTTAGCGAGCGGAGCGAAGATGTCGAGTGTCTGGTTGGCGATCCGCTTGTGCTTGTGGGCAGGCTGGGCGGCCAGCGTCCGCATATTGTGCAGGCGGTCGGCCAGCTTGATGAAGACGACGCGCAAATCTTCCGCCATAGCGAGGAACATCTTCCGCATATTCTCGGCTTGCTGATGTTCCTTTACCATCTCAGCCTGCCGCTCGGCACTGACTTCGGGGCCAGAGCCAACCCCGCTGTGTTCGCCAAACTGCGACTTCTCTAGCTTGGTTAGGCCGTCCACCAGTTCTGCGATGCGGGTACCAAACTCCTTCTCAATGTGTTCCTTCGTGCAGGGGGTATCCTCGATCACGTCATGCAACAGGGCTGCCGCCAGAGCCTCGCGGTTGACCAGGTGAACATCGCGCACCACGATCAGCGCGACTTCCAGCGGGTGCTGGATGTACGGCTCTCCACTACGGCGGGACTGGCCCTCATGGGCGGCGCGGGCGAAGTTGTAAGCCTGCTCTACTACGCTGAAGTCGGCATCTGGCTCAAACTGCTGGATTGCGGCGCGCAGGTCGTCGATGGTGGCGTGGCTGACCGGCACCGAGGGGAGGGGGAGGTCGTGCTTGACCTGATTATGACTTGTTACCATCGCTGCACCTGCTTGCTGAGGGGATAGCCAGAAGCGAGACAATGCCGTAAGCACTGCCTCACACTACGTTGTATGAGCCAGAAATCGAGGGGAGGAGCGGAGAGCGGGCGACCAGCAGCAGTCTGCTATGCTGATGGCTCACCTATATAATAGCGCAACAAATTGCAAATGTCAACTTGTTTTCCACCAAAACCGCCAACCAGCCGTCAGAATTACGTTGCACGCAGTTTTGGCGCGCGAAATCGGGTGGAAAGCACTCTCACCATTCTCATACTCAAAGATCATGCCCAGCCCTTGACATTTGACCAGATTGTGATTAAAATAACTATTGGAGCGGCCAGGTTGTACAGCGTTTGGGCAGACGCTCCGCCAGTATGAGAGCGCGTAAGGAGAGGACTCTGCAATGAACAGCCAGCAAGTCGAGGAACTGAGACGTATTCTTAGCCAGCACAACACCTTCTTTGTTGCCACCAGCGACGACAACCAGCCCTGGATCACCGGCCTCTACATGGGCTTCGAGTTCTTCCCGGTTGCGGGCGAGGATGACCAGTTCGGCCTGCGCTTCTATGCCTCGGTGCTGACCGACACCCGCAAGCGCAAGAACCTGGCGATCAACCCCAAGGTTAGCTTCTACATCGGCCCCGACCAGCCCAGCGAGTGCATCCAGGGCATGGGTGAGATGTACATCATGGAGCAAAGCGAGCAGGAACACGCCTATCAGGTTTTGACCAGCAACGCCCCCGCCGCTCAGTTCTTCATTGACAACCTGCCAGTCAGCCCGGCGATCATCAAGGCCACCGAGGTCAAGCTCGCCAATTACTACGAGGCCGACAAGAATCGCCGCTACTTCCTAGATGCCGAGACGGGCCGCCAACTGGTCAACCCCTGGACGGGTGGGGGCGTAAACGCCGCCGAGGTGATCGAGGCCGCCGCCCGCCAGTAGCAGTAGGGGCGGGATAGCCCGCACCCGCAGTACAGCGCAGCACAGTTTGCGCCAGCCGAAAGAGGTAGCATAATGAACGAGAACACGCAGAACGAGAATGCCGCTAGTGACCTCAACACCGCCGTCGCGCAGGCAGCGCAGGCAGGCAGCGAGCAGCCGAAGTTCAAGCCTGCCGCTGGGAGCGGCTTTGGCTGGATCAACGAGAGTGGCAAGGTTGAGAACACGCCGCTGGGCGAGCAGGCACGCTTGCTGGCGAAGGCGACCCGCTCTGGGGTGGTGCTGGTGATGATCCTACCAGTGGTACTGGGTACGCTGCTGGCGACCGCCGTCACCCACCAGTTCAACTTCTTCACCTTTGTGCTGACCGTGGTCGGCGCGGCGGCGGCCCACCTAGCCTCCAATACGGTCAACGACTACTGGGATTACAAGAGCGGAGCCGACACCCTGGCGACGGAGAGCGAGGGCGAGGTTGCTACCCACAGCGGCGTGCTGGTCAGCGGGGTGATGACCACCGGGCAGGTTGGCCTGCTCACCGCCATCCTCTTTGCGGTCGCCCTGGCCTGCGGGGTCGGCCTTGCCTTCCTCACCGGCTGGCAGGTGTTGATCTTCGCCGTCCTGGGTTTCCTGCTGGCCTACTTCTACGTTGCCCCACCGATTGCTTACGGTTATGTTGGCCGTGGTCTCGGCGAAATCGGCGTGCTGTTCAGCTTCGGCGTACTGCCTGTGATGGGGGCTTACTACACCCAGACCGGGGTGATCAGTTGGGCCGCCTTCATCGCCAGCCTGCCCACTGGCCTGCTGACCACGGCGATCCTGCTCAACCACAGCTTCTTGCAGTGGCGGGCCGACAAGCTAGCGAACAAGAACACCCCGGTCGTCGCTTTCGGGGTAGAGGGCGCACTCAAGTTCAGTTGGGTGATTGCGATCAGTGCCTACGTCAGTCTGCTCGTTGGTGTGCTGCTGGGTGTGTTCCCCTGGTTCGCGCTGCTTGCGCTGATCAGCTTCCCGATTGTGGCGAAGGGCTTGCAGGCTGCCCAGCAGATCAAGGCAGTGCCGGGCTACGGTCAACTAATGGCCGCCACCTTCCAGAGCGACGTGCTGACTGGCGCACTGATCGCGGGGTCGCTCCTTGCTGCCACCTTCATAGGCAGCTTCAGCTTCCTCACCTTCCTGCGCTAACCAAGCGTCGCTTCAGCCCCTCTCTGTTGCCAGAGGGGGGCTTTTGGCTATCTGCCAGTCGGTTAGCACTCAAACTTGCAGAGTGCTAAGGCATTTGGTACAATTGAGCGTAGAGGCGTACTTGCGCCAGCAGTAAACAGGCCACTCAACCAGGGGAGTCTAGTACAATGCCAATCTACGTATACCGTTGCCCCGATTGTGGCAGCCAGTTTGAGAAGCGGCAGGGCTTTGATGCCGAGCCGATCTACACCTGCGAGTGTGGGGCCACGGCCAAGCGCGTACTGCAGGCCACCGGGATCGTCTTCAAGGGGACGGGCTGGTATATGAGCGACAGCACCGCTAGCAAGTCGAGCCGCTGGGGTGCCGTAGACAGCGGCGAGGGCAACAGCGAACCGTCCGCCAGTGAGGGCAAGGCAGAAGGCAAGGCAGAAGGCAAGGCGGAAGGCAAGGCAGAAGGCAAGGCAGAAGGCAAGACGGAGGCTAAGGCGGAGGGCAAGAGCGAAGCCAAAACCGACAGCAAGAGCGACGCGCCCAGCACCGCCAGCAGCTAGCTAGAACCCGCCAGCCAACGGAGGGTGAGTGATGGAGCTACTTTACGGGCGCAATGCTGTGCGCGAGGCACTGCGGGCCGGGCGGCGCAATGTTCACCGCCTGCTGCTGGCCGAGGGGGTCAAAAGCGAGAGCAGCAGCATCTTGGAGCAGGCAATAGCTCTGGCGAAGGCGGCGGCGGTACGGGTGGAGAACGCCCCTCGTGAACGCCTGGATCAGATTACTAGCGGAGCCAACCACCAGGGGATCGCCCTGGAAGTGAGCGACTACCCGCTGGCCGACTTCGACGACATCCTGGCCGCCCTGGATGTGACTACCAATCCCCTCCTGCTCGCCCTTGACCACCTGCAAGACCCCCAGAACGTCGGTACCCTCCTGCGTGCTGCCGAGGCGGTGGGGGTGGCGGCGGTACTGCTGCCCAACCGCCGTGCCGCCAGCATCACCCCAGCGGTCAGCAACTCCTCGGCTGGAGCGGTCGAACACCTCCAGATCGCTGAGATAACCAACCTGCCACGCACTATCGAGCAGTTGCAGGCCAAGCGCGTCTGGGTAGCTGGCCTGGACGAGACTGGCGACCACCTGTTCGAGCGCGCCGACCTGACTGGCCCGCTGCTGATCGTGGTCGGCAGCGAAGGGGGCGGCCTGCAACGCCTGACCCGCGAGAAGTGCGACTTCCTGGTGCGCCTACCGATGCACGGGCAGATCGAGTCGCTCAATGCTGCCGTAGCGGGTAGCATCGCCCTCTACGAGTCCCTGCGCCAGCGTGGGCCGCGCTAAAGTGGCAACTTACACAGTCAAGAAGATAGACCTGGACTACTTTGGCGAAGAATAGCGGCCATGACGCGTCGGCAGATCGAGGAGCCTGATGGCATAGGCAAGAGGGCGATCTTGGCGACAACATCGTGGATCCGCAAGCGATCTACCTGGCTAGCCCTAGTCCAAGTGCAAGGGGCAGGTGTAGAGAAAGAGAGGAACAGAGAGTGGCTATCCCCGACTTCCAGAGTATCATGCTCCCTCTGCTGCAAACTGCTGCTGATGGTGCAGAACACATACAACACGAGATCAACACCAAACTGGCAGAGTTTTATCAGCTTACAGATGCGGAGCGCAGTGAGATGCTACCTAGCGCAAAGCAGGCGCGGTTCGATAACCGCGTGGGCTGGGCAAGGAGTTACCTGCAAAAAGCTGGCTTGATGGAAGGCACAGGACGGGCAAGGTTCCGCATTACGCCACGTGGAATAGATGTGCTAAGGAAAAACCCTAAGCGCATTGACATGAAGTTCCTTCAGCAGTTTCCTGAGTACATGGAACTGAAGAATGATGTAAGAGGAGTTGAAGAACATAGTACCGACACGTCTGTTGAAACAGACAAGCAGACACAGACTCCTGAAGAGCGTCTTGAATCTAGCTACCAGAACCTGAAGCAAGCACTAGCGCAAGACCTTCTTGCACGCATCAAAAAAGCCACGCCCCGCTTCTTTGAGAATCTTGTTGTTGATCTGCTAGTAGCTATGGGCTATGGTGGCTCCCGACGTGATGCAGGTCAAGCCGTCGGTCAGAGTGGCGATGATGGTATAGATGGCATTATCAAAGAGGATAAACTTGGCCTTGATGCCATTTACATTCAAGCAAAGAGGTGGGACTCGTCCGTAGGTCGCCCCATAGTACAGGCATTTGCTGGCAGCCTTGAGGGACACAGAGCAAGGAAGGGAGTGCTGATCACAACATCAGCCTTCACCACTGATGCCAAAGAGTACGTCACTCGTATTGAGAAGAAGATCGTGCTGATTGATGGCAAGTTGCTGTCGGAGCTAATGATCGAACATGGTGTGGGACTGACTGAGATAGTGACATACTCTGTCAAGAAGATAGACCTGGACTACTTTGGCGAAGAATAGCGGCCATGACGCGTACTTTGGTGCGCTCTCTTTTGAGAGGAAATCTGATGCCCATCCCCGACGTGCAAGCCCTGTTGCTGCCGCTACTGCGGTTGCTAGAAGACCGCCACGAACATGGGCTGGAGCAGTTGAGCAGTCAGCTTGCCGCCCAGTTCGGCGTAGGCCTGGCGGATGACGAGGAGCAGGCGCGCTTCGGCAACCGGGTGGCAAACGCCCGCGACGAGTTGAGCGACCTGCGGCTGCTGCGTCGTACCAGTTGGGGACGGGTGCGGATCACCAAGC
>JBBROH010000165.1:0-9127 GCA_038229595.1 Chloroflexia bacterium
AAGTGCAGGGCAACGGTAGCTGGACTGCTGGCAGTGGGGCAATCTGGAACCTCAACAGCAACACCTTGCGCCCTGACGGTTGGACTTCAGCCGATGCAGCCGGGCTGCCCATCCTGCCTGGCTTGGTACGCTATGACGAGGTGGCGACGGGGGCGATCAACCACGCGATCCGCTTCACCGTGAACAGGACTGGCGGTTACATCTGGCCTGCCCGCCACCGCACTGGCGACCCCGCCGCCAACGTGCCGCCAATGGGCCTGCGCTTCCGCCTCAAGGCCGATCTGGACATCAGCGGCTACTCGGCCAACAACAGGGTGATCCTGGCCGCACTCAAACGCTACGGCATGATCGTGGCCGATAACGGTAGTAGCTGGTTCATGTCGGGCGTACCCGATGAGCGTTGGGACAATGACGACCTGCAACTGCTCCGCAACCTGCCCGGCTCCTCCTTTGAGGTGGTGGACGAGGCCAACCTGCAAGTCGCGCCCAACTCCGGTCAGGCACTGCAAGATGTAACGGCCACCCCTGCCGTCACTGCTACCCCCCTGCCCACGCTAGCGGCCTACGAGTTCTACGATGTGCCGCCCGGTAGCCTGTGGTACACGTATGTGCATGATCTCGCCCAGCAGGGCATCGTCAATGGCAGCGGTGGCTACTTCCGGCCCAATGCCAACACCACGCGGGCCGAGTTCGCCAAGATGAGCGTCCTCAGCTTCGGCATTGCTGCCTACACGCCGACTGCGCCGAGCTTCGGCGACGTGCCAGCCAGCAATATCTTCTACCGCTACATCGAGGCTGCGGTCCACGTCGGGGTGATCACTGGCTACCCCGACGGCCTCTTTCACCCCAACAACAGCGTCAGCCGAGCGCAAGTGGCGGTGATCGTGCAGCGGGCAAAGGGCTGGCCCGCCGCAACCCCTGCCACGGCTAGCTTCAGCGACGTGCCGCGCAGCTACTTCGCTTTTGGGGCGATTGAGGCTCTAGCGGGGCGGGCGGTGATCAGTGGGGCGGCCTGTGGCAGCACCATCTGCTTCCGGCCCAACGACAACATCCGTCGGGGCGAAGTGAGCAAGGTACTCTACCAGGCGATGCGCGCACAGTAGCAGGTGCGATCTGATTGGCGAGTGTCGCGGACAGCTTTTGTGCTGTCTGCGGCTTCGCCGTGGCTGTGGCTGTCTAGTTGAGCGAGAAGGTGATACCAGCGTTGTTCAGTAGCTGCTCAGGGACCGTCTGGAAGTGCTTGAGCATCGCTACCTCGCGCTGGAGAATGCCAGCCTCCTGCTCCAGACGAGAGCGGGCGGAGAGCAGTTCCAACAAATCCTGCTTCTGCGTCCACTCGATTTGCAGGCCGTCGGCGACGAGGAAGGAGAGGATTTCGGGGCTATCGGGTAGCTGAATCTGGCGCGGCTCCTGGCTGGTGATCGTCAGCAAGGTGTTGAGATACTGGCTGAATAGGCCACCGACGCTGCCGACCAGTTGCGGTAGGCTAGTGTTGCTGTCCTCGTCGGTTAGCGGCTCGACGATGCCACGCAGGTAGGGCATGGTATTGTCGTACTCGCTGACCCGGAAGCGGCTGACCCCCTGGATGATCACGTTCATCCGTCCGCCACTAAGCCGCTGCATCTCGGTGATGCGCCCGATTGTGCCTATCTCCGAAGGTCTAACCTCACCATCCTCTGCCTCCGCAACAAGCAGGATGCCAAAGCAGGCGTTGCCCTGCAAGACAGTGTTGACCAGCAGCTTGTATCGTTCCTCGAAGATGTGCAGCTGTAGGTACATATGGGGGAAAAGGACAGTGTTGAGCGGAAAAAGGGGCAAAAATTGCTCAGACATATGGTTTCGCCTTCTGTAGCTAGCTGCAAGGTGCAAGGAACGCCAATAGATTACCCCTCATTATAATGCTGCCAGTCAGGGGATGTCAAGCAGGCATTGTAGCAGGCATTGTAGCAGGCATTGTAGCAGGCATTGTAGCAGGCAGGTTTGACATATGTCTTATGCTGTGCTACCATGTCGCTTGTCGATCAGCATTGCGATTGATGCCGTCTCCTTTGCTGCCTCTCCCCCATCAACCAGTTAGAAGGAGTTTGCCCATGTTTCTCAAGCCCCGGATGCTCCGGTTGCTGACTTTGCTCGCACTACTAGGAATGTTGGTTGCTAGTCTGGCAGGCAGCCTGACTACCAGCCCTGCTGTTGCCGCCCCCGCGACCCTGGCGACCCAGCGGAACGCCCCCGCCTCCGACCCTTGTCCAACACCTCCTTCTGCTGGTGCGGGGCGGATAGTACGCGGCCAGCGTCCGCTCCAGGCCAACCAGCCGCTGACGACCACTACCCCCACCTCTACCCCCTCTACCCTCTTTGGTTGGGACAACATAACCCCTATGCCATCGGTGCGTGGTCGGGCAGTGGCTCAGCCCTGGAGCGACGGCAACATCTATGTCTTCGGCGGGCGCGACTTCGATATTGACTGGCAGCCAGGCTTCACCATCTATCGCCCCGACGCTAGCATCTACAATACCGCCAACAATACCTGGACTTCCATATCCAGCGTCTTCCCTGAAGGGCGGCTGGGGACGAACACCTCGGATATGCAGAGCGCAGTGCTGACCGACAGCAATAACCTGCGCCACATCTACCTGCTGGGTGGCAGTGGCTACAGCGAACAGATCACCAACACCGTCTTCACCTACGACCCCGGCTCCGCCAGTGCAGTTTCCCTGCCAGATGCCGACAACTGGCCGGTTGGGCGGCGCATCGCGGGTGGCAGCGCGGTAGTGGGCAATAAGTGGTACGTCTTCGGCGGGATCATCAAGCCATTCAGCACCTACACTGACACCTGGGTTTTCGACCCGCTAGCCGCCTCTGGTAGCCGCTGGACGCGCCTAACCAACGCCAACCTCAGCGTGCCGCGTGGATACATCGCTAGTGTAGTGCTGGACGGCAAAATCTACGCCGTCGCTGGCGGCCAACTTAGCCCCAGTGGGACAGCGATCTCCAATGAGGCGATAGTTGAGCGGTTCGACCCAGCCAATCCGGCTCTCGGTTGGGTGCGCCTGGCCGACCTGCCAAGCGGTCGCTCTTACGCCCACGCCTTCGCCTGGGATACTGGCAGCGGCCAACCCTACGCTGGCAAGGTCGTGGTCGCGGGCGGTCGCTGGGATATCGCCGACACCAACGCCTACATCTACGATCCGCTGGACAACACATGGAGCGTCTTTGCTGGCTTCAACAGTCCGCGCCGCACCTATGCTGCCGCCCAGTACAACGGCAAGTGGTATGCCTTTGGCGGTCACGGCACCGTATTGGAGAGCCGCACCTCTGGCAGCCAGACAGTTAGCGCGATTGGCTTCATCATCACGAGCGAAAGTTACCCTGGTAGCACCCTTGCTCCCACCCCCACCGCTACCCCGACTGCCCCGCCAGAGGGCTACTGGCAGGTAGGCGCACCGCTGGCCTCTGCCCGCTACCGCTTCAACAGCGTGGTGGCGAACGGTAAGCTCTACGCCATTGGCGGCCTGGGTGGTAGCTGCTACGACACCCAGCAGAACTTCCATGAGAGCTATGACCCCACCCTCAACCAGTGGTCCCTGCTTGCACCGATGCCACGAGCGGCTGGCACCGGGGCTAGCGGCTACTGGAACGGCAACATCTACGTGGCTGGTGGCGTTACCCCGCGCAGCCCGAGCGGCCTCACCAACCCTCAGTACGTGATTAATAACACTTACATCTACAGCATTACAGCCAACAGTTGGATAGCTGGCGTAGCCATGCCTGCGGCAACAGGCGGCGCGGCCAGCGAGATCATCAATGGCAAGCTCTACGCTGTCGGTGGCGACCACAACATCACTCCCTACACCAGCAATACCAACTACATCTTCGACATCGCAGCCGGTAGCTGGTCAACTGGCCCGGCCCTCGGCTATAGCACTGCCTACGCCAGTGGTGCTTCGCTAAACGACGAACTCTACGTTGTCGGTGGCTTCAACAGCAGCTTCTCCGGAGCGATCAACAGCGTCGCGGTCTACTCGCCCACGGCCAATGCCTGGCGCACGGTTGCTCCTTTGCAGCAAGCCCGCCAAGGGGCAGCGGTCTTCGCTTACAACGGCGAGTTGTGGGCAGTAGGGGGCGGTGCAGGCAGCGATGGCTTTGCCTTGCTGCCCAGCAGCCAGTCGGTAGAGATTTACAACCCGACCAGCGGTACCTGGCGTTATGGCCCACGCCTGAACGTTCCGCGCCTCGGTGCAGCGGGCGGCAACATCAACGGGGTTGCCGTGGTCAGTGCAGGCTTCGGTGACGGCACCATCCTGGTGGGCAGCGAACGCATCCCTGGGCTTGGCCCCACCGCCACGTGGACTCCACTGGTGACCAACACGCCGACTAGTACTGGCACGCCAACCAGTACTGGCACCCTCACTGCTACCAGCACGCCACCTGTCACTAGCACGCCGACCGCTACCCTAACCGCGACTGCTACCCTGACCGTGACCGCAACCCCCTGCGCGATCAGCTTCAGCGACGTGCCAAGCGGCAGCCTGTTCTACGGCGACATCACCTTCCTCTACTGTCGTGGCATAATCAACGGCTACGGCGGTAATATCTTCCGGCCAGCGGCCAGCACCACTCGCGGCCAGTTCGCCAAGATGATTGTGAACGGCCTCGGTCTCCCTGCCTTCACCCCCACCAGTCCGACCTTCAGCGACGTGCCAGCGAGCCAGCCCTTCTACACCTACATCGAGGCTGCTGTCCGGGCTGGGGTGATCGCAGGCTACCCTGGTGGCACCTTCCGGCCCAACAACCCGATCCGCCGCGACGAGAGCGCAGTGATCATCCAGCGGGCGAAGGGCTACCCGCTGTTCAATCCGCCTTCGCCTACCTACGCCGACCTGCCCTCCACCGCCTTTGGCTACGCTGCCGTAGAGGCTCTAACCGCTGTCGGGGTGGTCAACGGCCAGACCTGCGGCACGGCTAGCTGCTTCAATCCTAGTAGCAACATCCGCCGCGACGAGCTATCACGCATCGTGCGGCGGGCTATCGAGATCAACCCGCTGAAGTGAACAGCGCAGGGTCGGGGTAGCCTGCTCGCAGATTGCCCTGACCTACAGCGCATGGCGTATTGACAAACGCCCATCACAGTGGGTAGAATAGAAGCAACAGGCAGCGGTCTGCTGCTACCAGACGATCATAGCATAGACGTTGAACCGGATCAGTAAGCCGCAAGCTGCCCAGCGAAGGGGAGGTTGGTGCAAGTCCCCCGCAGCCAGAAGCCGAATGTCACCGGGGAGTCCTGCGCCGAACGCTGCCCAGCAGCCTCAAGCGTCAGCGGGTCGGCCCGATACAGCCGCTCACGAGGGCGTATACCCGACCCTGTCTCTACCTTCACTGGCAGAGATTGGGCGGGGTAGCTGCGCCAAAGTAAGGTGGTACCACGAGAGTCCCGCTCGTCCTTATGCGACGTGCGGGACTTTGTGTGTCTCTACCTGCCCTTGGGGGCGGGTGGGCGTTGGACAATAGGAGGGTACACCAATGACTGAGACGATCAACCCCGCTGCCGAGCCGCAGGCAGAGCAAGAGATGGCGAAGGCTTACGACCCTACCACTACAGAGCAGCGGTGGTACGAGTTCTGGGAGGCCCAGGGCTACTTCACGGCCCAGATCGAGGCTGGCAAGGAGCCGTTCACCCTGATCATGCCGCCGCCCAATGTGACGGGCAGCCTGCACATGGGCCATGCCTTGACCAACGCCCTTGAGGACGTGATGGTGCGCTGGCACCGCATGAAGGGCGACCCCACCCTCTGGCTGCCTGGGCAGGATCACGCGGGCATCGCAACCCAGGCGGTGGTAGAGAGGATGTTGGAGAAGCAAGGGATTAAGCGGCGCGAACTTGGCCGCGAGAAGTTCGTGGAGCGCACCTGGGCCTGGCGGCACGAGACCGGCAATGCGATCCTCAACCAGTTCCGCCGCCTGGGGGTCAGTGCCGACTGGTCGCGCTTCAGCTTCACCCTCGACCCGATCCCGGCGGCGGCGGTGGTGGCTGCCTTCAAGAAGCTCTACGACGACGGCCTGATCTACCGCGGCGAGCGGATCGTCAACTGGGATCCGAAGGACGGCACCGCAATCTCTGACCTTGAGGTGGATTATGAGGAGCGTACCGACCCCCTCTACTACATCAAGTACGGCCCGCTCACCCTCGCTACCGTGCGCCCAGAGACGAAAATAGGTGACACAGGCCTGGCAGTGCATCCCGATGACCCCCGCTATCAACACCTGATTGGCAAGGAACTGGCGATCCCGTCGGTGTGGGGCGACATCACCGTGCGGGTGGTTGCTGATGCAGCGGTGGACATGAACTTTGGCACCGGGGCGATCAAGGTGACACCCGGCCACGACTTCACCGACTTCGAGATCGGCCAACGGCACGGGCTGCCAGTCAAGCAGGTGATCGGCTTCGATGGGCGGATGTTGCCAGTGGCGGGTAAGTATGCGGGCATGACCGTGAACGAGGCACGCGCCGCCATTGTGGAAGATATGCAGAAGTTGGGCCTGATCGAGAAGATCGACCACAACTACGTGCATAAGGTGGCGATCAGTTCGCGCAGTGGTGGGGTGATCGAGCCACAGGTCAGCGAACAGTGGTGGGCCAACATGAAGCCGCTGGCAGAACTGGCGATCCAGGCGGTGCGCGATGGGCGCATCCGCATCATCCCCGAACGCTTCGAGAAGACCTACTTCGACTGGTTGGAGAACATCCGCGACTGGTGTCTCAGCCGTCAACTCTGGTGGGGCCACCGTATCCCCGTCTGGTACAGCGAAGACGATCCACACACGCCGATCAGCGTGGGCGAGCCGCCCGACGAGCGTAATTACCCCGGCAAGCGCATCTGGCAGGATGAAGATGTGCTGGATACCTGGTTCAGCAGCGGGCTGTGGCCGCTCAGTACGCTCGGCTGGCCGCTCAAGCAGCGCGAGCAGGGGAACCCGACCGCCAACGACCGCAGCTACTTCTACCCGACTAGCGTGCTGGAAACCGGCTACGATATCCTTTTCTTCTGGGTGGCCCGCATGACTATGCTAGGCCTGTACCTGACGAAGGACGAGCAGCACCCCCTGGGCATTGAGCCGTTCAAGACCGTCTACCTGCACGGCATGGTGCGCGACGAGAAGGGCCAGAAGATGTCCAAGAGCAAGGGCAACGTGGTTGACCCGCTCGACCTGATGGACAGGTATGGTACCGACGCACTGCGTTTCGCCCTGCTGACTGGTAGCACGCCAGGCAACGACATGAAGCTCTCTGACGAGATTGTGGAGAAGGGGCAACGCTTCGCCAATAAGCTGTGGAATGCTACGCGCTTCTTGCTGCGCCCTGCTACCCCGTCAACCCTGGCAGAGAGCCGCGTCGGGGGGTTGCTGGCTGACAGGTGGATACTCAGCCGCTACCACACGCTGCTGGCCGAAGTCAACCGCCTGATGGCCGACTTTCAGTTTGGGGTGGCAGGCAGGCTGATCTATGACTTCTTGTGGAGCGAGTTCTGCGACTGGTACATCGAACTGTCCAAGCTGCCCGGCTACGGCACCGCTGCGGTGGCAAAGGCAGTGCTGGACGGCACCCTGCGGCTGCTGCACCCCTTCATGCCCTTCGTCACCGAGGAGTTGTGGCAGCACCTCAACGGCTGGCCCAGCCGTGACCAGAGCCTGGCAAAGGCACAGCGTAGCCTCTGCGTGGCGGCCTGGCCCGCAACTGGGGGGGCGGCTGACGCTGAGGCGGAAGGTAGCATCAACCTGTTGATCGAGGCAATCACTGCCATCCGCAACCTGCGGGCCGAGGCCAAGGTGGAGCCGAAGCGGGCGATTGCCGCCACCCTGCGCGGCAGTAATCCAGAAGCGAGGGCTGCTCTGCTCAATGGTCAGGCCGCCCTCACCCGCCTGGCAAACATTGACCCCACCCGCCTGCTGCTGCTCGGCCCCGACCACGGTGGCGGGCTGGATCAGGTGGCGGGGGCGAAGGAGGAGGGTAGCTTCATCGCCCTGGCGGGAGCCGAAATCTTCATCCCCTCCGCTGGTCTGCTGGATCAGGCGCAGGAACGCGCCCGCCTGGATGCAGAGATAGTGGCCGCAGAGCGCGAAATCCAGAGCGCAGAGCGGCTGCTGGGCAACCAATCGTTCGTTGATCGCGCCAAGCCAGAGGTGGTGGCGAAGGAGCAGGCCAAGCTAGCCGCCGCCCAAGAGCGGTTGGCGAAGCTGCAAGCACATGGCTAACCGCGTTCAAACCCCCCTCGGCACTGAGGGGGGGCGTAGCCTGCTACAATGGCAACCTGGAGTGGGCCAAGTGCTGGCCCTACACTTTGGCGCATCTGGGCTGCAAACTGATGTTTGCACAGACATGGCAACCTGGAGTGGGCCAAGTGCTGGCCCGACACACCTGCAACCTCCAACCCTGAGGGCAAGCGATGATGCAACAACCCTATTCTATCCTTGAGTACGACCCTAGCACCCCAGCTATGCTAGAACCGAGCGAGATCATCAGCCCACACGAGGTGCCAGAACACGCCGTCGCCTGTTTCTTCCAGCCGGTGATCGCCAAGCTGATCGCTGACCACCAGGCAAAGCGCGTTGGCAGGCTGACTAGCGAGATCGGCGAGCATCCCTTCATCGAGTTCGAGTTGCAGGGCAAGCGGCTGGCAGCAGAGGCTTGCTTGTTGCTCTGGTCGACCTTGCCTCAGGCTCAATGTGCTATAATGTAAGTATGGGCTTGAGTTGCTAAATCCCCGGTAGAGCGGAGGTGTCTGGCGTGCGAATCTATGGCGGAGACCTGAACGCAATACGCAAGATTGTCTACATACTGGGTGCTTCTACCCTGGCGGTGGGCATCTTTGGCCTGGCGACCCTGCCCAATAGCGACCCACTGATCCTCACCAGCCTGGGCCTGGCAATCACCTGCGGCCTGCTTACTATCCTTGCCGCCCGCTACAATCTCACCTTCGCCTGCTACTTCGCCTGTGGCTCTACGACATTGCTAACCACCACCTCCGTCTTCCAATCTACCGACCAGTCGTCGGTGTTGGGCTACGCTATCGCTGTCACCCTGGCAGCAGTGCTGATCAGCGAGCGGGCAGTGCTGCTGATCGGCTGCCTG
>JBBROH010000166.1:0-9119 GCA_038229595.1 Chloroflexia bacterium
CTGCCCGCTGGCGGCCCACCCCTGCCTGGGCAGCTTAGCAACCAGTATGTAGAGCAAGATAGAGGTGAGAGCTAGCGCGGGCGCACGGTGCGCTCAAGGAGATGAAGATGAATATAAGAGATTTTGACTTTAGCACAATCCCCTGGCAGTTGATCATCGGGGTCGTGGCGGTAGTGCTGGTGCTGTACGTGCTACTAGCTGCAGTCCGTGTCTTGCAGGAGTACGAGCGCGGGGTAATCTTCCGCCTGGGCCGCTATGGGGGCGTGACTGGGCCGGGGCTGGTGCTGATCATCCCCTTTGGCATTGACCGCCTGAAGACGGTTGACCTGCGTACCGTTACCACCGATGTACCAGGGCAGGAGGTAATTACTCGCGACAACGTGACGATTCGGGTCAATGCCGTGCTGTACTTCCAGGTGCTTGACCCCAAGCTGGCGATAATCAAGGTAGTCAACTATGTGCAGGCGACTATGCAGATTGCCCAAACCACCTTGCGGAGCGTCCTCGGCGAGTCGGAGTTGGACGAGTTGCTGGCTAACCGCGAGCAGATTAACGAGAAGCTGCAAGTGATTATTGACCAGCAGACTGAACCCTGGGGCATTAAGGTGAGCATCGTTGAGGTGAAGGACATTGAGCTGCCGCAGACTATGCAGCGGGCAATGGCGAAGCAGGCCGAGGCCGAGCGCGAGAAGCGGGCGAAGATTATCAGTGCCGAGGGCGAGTTCCAGGCCAGTGCGCAACTGGCGAACGCAGCCCAGGTGTTGGCCCAGCAACCTGCCACCCTGCAACTGCGCTACCTGCAAACCCTGACCGAGATTGCCAGTGAGCGCAACAGCACGATTATCTTCCCCATCCCGATTGAGTTCCTCAGTATGATGAATGGCAATAGTGGCAACAATAATGGCGCGCAGATGATGCCGATGCCGGTGCCGATGCAGCAGCCGACTGCCCCTGGCACTGCTTTGCAGCCGCTGGCGAGGCCGCAGCAGCCGCTGGCAACCCCGCAGCTTGCAGCAACCCAGCAGTTGCCGCAGCAGGCCCGCCCTGTCAGCCGCTTCGACCCACTCACCGGCCAGCCGCTGCCGCCAGAGGGCCAACGCTAACCCTTGACTATGCTGCCCGCTACAACCCCAGCCTGCCCCCGCTGTGGCGCAGCAAACAGCCGCTCAACGGCTGCCTGCGCCCAGTGCGGGGGGGCTTTGTCGCCCACTGGCTACTCGCCCTATGGCGGCTGGGCCGCAACCCGCTCCCAACCCGCCGCGCAGTGGGCGACCCCACCGCTTGCGCCAGTCACTGCGCCGACCCCGCCGCGCCCGCGTTTGCGCCTGCCACGAGTGCAGATGCGCCCGCCAGACCGCCTGATGCTGCTCAGCGCAGGCCTGATTGTGCTGATGCTTGGCGGCTTCGCCTTGATTGGCCTCAGCAACCAACGCAGTGGCCCACCTTCACCAGCCAGCATGGTAGCCACCGCGACTGCCTTCGCCAACTACGTGGCGACAGCAGATGCCAACTCAGCTTACTTCGCCACCCAGGTGGCAGCGATGGCGGAGACGGCCACGCCGCTGCTGCCGCCAACCACGTCCACACCCCTGGCCCCCACGCCGACCACCAGCCACCGCCTGACGCTGACCACCACGCAAGGGGTAATTACCGCCGACCTCTACCAGAACGTGGCACCACAGGCGGTAGGCTGGCTGGTTGAGCGGGCGGCGGGGTGGCAGGGGCAAGGCTTCACCCTGGCAGCGGGTATGGTGCAGCTACGCCCGCCCAATCCGCCGCTGGTGACGGGCGCGGGGGGCAGTGCAGCCTTCCAGCGCGGCACGCTGCTACTGCCGAGGGCCAGCAGCGGGTTCGTGGAGGCGACCAGCCTGACGATGCTCACCAGGCCGCTAGAGCAGCAGCTAGCCGACCGCTACCTGGCCGTCGGGCAGGTGACCAGCGGCCTGGCGGTGCTGGATAGGCTGACCGCCAGCGACCGGGTCGTTGACCTGCGCCTGGACTTCGTGTTGAGCAGCTTGCCATAGCGGTGGGCCAGGGCTAGTTGACAACGATTAACACTGTGGTATAATGCGGCGGGAACAAAGCAGGCGCACTAACAGCCCAACCGCGCCCGCTAGCAGCTTCACAGCAACCCAGGAAGGAAGGACGACGCGAGTGATGCACGAACTACTCAGCAGCACCTTGCAGCAGGGTGTCTACCTCAGCCAGCGGGTGATGATGCAACTCAGCAGCCCCTTGCAGCAGACCGACACGACGACCTCGACCCTCGGCCCAGCCCCCAGCGGCGGCTTCACGCCCATCACCCCCGGAGGCAGTGGCCGCAGCATCTTTGACTTCGGCAAGTTCCTCAGCGATGCCCTCTATCTGTTCTTCTGGTCAATCGTGGGGGCGGTCGCCTTCGCCCTGGTCGCGGCCCTGGCGATGCGTATCTTCAACATCCTCACCCCTGGCATTGACGAGATGGCCGAACTCAAGCGAGGCAACATCGCGGTCGGTATCGTGATGATGGGCTTCCTGCTGACGATTGCCATTGTGGTCATCGCAGTAGTGATTAAGTAGAAAGGAGGCGGTTAGGAATGTACAACCTGTTCAACACCCTCGCTCAACTCAGCATCAACCAGGATGACCGCTTCAGCAACGCGCTTCGCAACGCGCTCTACGCCTTCGCCTGGACGATCCTGGGCATGATTATCTTCTCGGTAGTAATCGCTATCGCCATGCGTCTCTTTAGCGCACTCACCCCCGGTATTGACGAACTGGCCGAACTCCGCAACGGCAACGTCTCCGTCGCCCTGGTGATGTTCGCCTACCTCCTATCGGTCAGTGCTATCGTCGCGGCCCTGGTGCTGGTTAGCTGAGCTAGAGCAAACCATCGCCGGGCGCAAACAGCTAGCTACCACTATCACTCCGCGCCAACCCCTACCCTTGCCGCGCAGTGATAGTGATAGCACCCCACCCCAACCACTAGCCACTATCATTGCCAGTCTCTGCTACAGGGGGACTGGCTATTGGCATGGCATAAGCTGCTAGCCCCCGCCGTCCGTGGGGTCAGCTGGTCGCTGCTGCCTGCCCAAGCCACCGCAGCGAATACCCACCAGGCTGGAGGCCAGACAGAGCAGCAGGCTGGCAACAACGTAGCTAGCCGCCGTCAGGTAGCTGTGCTGCTGCACCAGGGCCACCGTTTCGTAGCTGAAGGTAGAGAAGGTAGTGTAGGCACCGAGCAAGCCAGTACCCAGCAGCAAGCGATAGCTGGCGGGCAGGGCAGGCTGGTTGACCGTAAGCAGCAGGCCGAGCAGGAAGCTGCCCGTCAGGTTAATCAGCAGGGTAGTCCAGGGGAAGCCGCTGCTGGGCCACAGTTGGCCGAGCGCACAGCGGCTCACGCCCCCCAGCATTGCGCCCCCACCCACCAGCAAGTAGTTCAACCCAGCCTCCTTTCCAGCATGGCAAGGGATTTGCTATGAGCTTGCCATGAACAGCGACAGTGCCGAGCCAAAGAGCCTAAGCCTGGTAGAGCTTGCTCAGCAACGAGCCAGCCGCGCTCGTGACCACCTGGCGAACGAGCGCACATTCCTCTCCTGGCTGCGCTTCGGCCTGGCCTTCTCTGCCTTCGGCTTCGTGGTCGCTCGCTTCGGCCTCTTTGTCGAGCAACTGGTGGCTGGGCAACCAGGGGTAAAGGTACGCTTTAACGGCCTCTCAGTGCCAGTCGGCATCGGCTTCGTCGTTGTCGGCGTGCTGCTAGCTCTCTTTGCCGCCCGCCGCTTCTTCCTGGTCGAGCGCGAGCTTGAGCGGGGCGAGTTTGGCCGCCACTACACCTTGCTCTACCTGGCCCTCGCAGCCGTAGCCCTCGGTGGCCTCGCTGTAGTTGGCTACCTGGTCTACGACTGGCTGACCCTGCGCCCATGAACCCAGGCCACTACCTGCTAGTTGCGCTAGGCGCGTTCGTGGGCGCAAACTGCCGCTACCTGCTCAGCAAGAGGCTAGCGCGGATCAGCAGCGGCTTCCCCTGGGCCACCATGCTAATCAACGTGACGGGCAGCTTCCTGCTCGGCCTGCTGCTTACGATCAACCAGCCTGCCCTGCCCGCCAGCTACCGCCTGCTACTGGGTACTGGCTTCCTCGGTGCCTACACCACCTTCTCTACCTTCAGCTACGAAACAGTAACCCTGGCCCAGCGCGGCGAGTACGTGAGGGCCGCCAGCAACCTGCTAGCCAACATTGGGCTTGGCCTGTTCGCGGCTGCGCTCGGCATAGTCGTCGCTGGTGGAAGCCTCCAGTTCTAGCCACAAGCTGGCTGGTAGCGGCGCGGGGGGCTGGTGGCTCGCAGTGAGCAGGCTAGCAAGCTCCTGCAACTGCTCGGCGGCACTGCTAACCGCGTGGCTGTAGCTAACCAGTTGCTGCCCCGCAACGGCCAGCGAGTCCACCGTCCTGACCGCAACCAAGCTACCGTCACGCTGCTGGCTGGTCTCCTGCGCGATAATGCTCGCGCTGTCGTCCAACTGACCGATAGTATCGCTAACCACCTGCATGATCGATTGCAAGGTGTTACCCTGCTGCACCCCCTCGCTAATCGCTAGCTGGCCGCGCTCTGTTGCCTCCGCCGCCCTACGAATGCCACCCTGCACCTCGCTAAGGCTGGCCTGCGCGTTCTCGGCGGCGACCCCCGCAGCAGCGGCCAACTGCTGCACCTGGCGGGCGATAGCCGCGAACCGCTTGCCCACCACCCCCGCTCCGCTAGCCTCGATAGTCGCGTTGAGGGCTAGCAGGTGGGTCTCCTCGGCGATGCGGTTCACCTCAGCAATAATCGCGCTGATTGCCCCGCTGTTGCGTACCTGCCGCCGGGTGATGCTAACCAGGCTCTCGCTCTCGGTTCGCAGCCGCTTGAGCACGCTCTGGCTCTGCTCGACCGCCAACTGCCCCTGCGCCTGCTCGCGCAACAAGGTAGCGGCCACCGCTGCTACCTGCTCGCCATAGCGGGCGATGCGGGCCGCCGACTGGCTAAGTTGGCTAAAGGTGGCCGCTATCTCGCGCAGGCTGGCGGCCTGGGCAGCGGCCAGTGCCTCCTGCTGCTCGGCACTGAGGCTGAGGCCACCCGCCGAACCTTGCAACCGAAGGCTAACCTGCTGCTGCTGGCTCTGCCGCCGCTCCCGCTCCTGCTGCAAGCTGTCCACCCTGACCACCATCTGGTTGAAGCCCGCTCCCAGTTCGCCAATCTCGCTTGCGTCAGTCGGCACGCGCGCAGTGAAGTCGCCCACTGCCGCCCTGCTCATCGCCTGGTTGAGGCGGCGCAGCGGACGTAGGAACAGCAAGCGGAAGATGCCGATTACCAGGAAGACAATCACCGCCCCCAGGCTAATCGAACTAAGCGCACTGTTGAACAGCAGTTGGCGGGTGCTAGCGTAGGCGAAGCTGGTCGGCGCAGCCCGAACCACCCCCCAGTGCAGCCGATTGACTGCCGCTATCGCCGCCGCATCGTTGTTGGCATAAATCAGATCGCGTTGCAACGGCACGAACGAAAGAACGGTCTGGTCGGGCAAGCCGTTTGCGTCCTGCGCCAACTCTGCGGTCAACATCTGGCTGCTGGTCAGGTAGCTGCTCCAACTGGCGGTCAGGTTGTCGCGGATGTCAGGGCGGCTGCTGAGGATTACGTTGCCGCTGCTGCTAACAAGGAAGGCTTGTTCGGGTGGGGTGAGGCTCTGTGCGCCCCCCATAGTGGCAACAGTGACTTGCTCAAGGTTAAAGCCGACAATGAGCAGCCCACCATCACCAGGCTGCGAGGTGCGGGGTGGCTGCACTGTAGCAACAATCAACACCAGATTGGGGGGTAGACCAGCCGCGATGCTGTCCTCTGGGGGGATAATCGTCACTGGGGCAATGCGGGTGCCTAGCGTGTAGTACCACTCGAAGGCTCGCAGGTCGAAGTGCGGCCAGGCTGCGGTAGTCAGGCCAATCACCGCCCCATTGCGGCGGGCGTAGACCGCAAAGGCGCGGTTGGGCAGGCGGTCAACGTACTGCCTGAGCAGGCCGCTCACCCTGCCATTGAGGTAGCTGCTGTGCAGCGGGCCGTCCGAACCCTCCTGCTCCCAGGTAGTGGCAGCCTGCTGCATGGCAGTGGCATTGAGCGGTGCAAGGGCGAGGGCGTTGCTCAAGCCGGGTGCCTCGGCCAGGGTAGCCAGCCGCTCACCTTCCTCGACCAGGATAGTCGCCAGTTCGTTGGCGCGGGCAGCAGCCCAAACGCGCTGTTCGCCCTGCACCCGCTCCCGCAGGTCGTCAGCCGCCCGCTGGTAGCCAAAGTAGCCGAGGCCGAAGGAGACAGGTACAATCACCAGTAGCAGCAGCAGGCTGAACCTGAACAGCAGAGAAGCGAAGACCCGTTGCCTGCCACTGTTACCTCTCACAAGTGTTCTCCCTCACACTGCTGCCCTACTTGATTGGCGGGCCAGCAAGCCAGTCGTAGCCAATCTCAGCGTCGTCGTAGGGGATACGCCCCTCCTCGGCAAGGTCGTAGGTGTTGGAGGTGATGTACATCAGGTGGGTGGGGCCAGTCAGGGCTTTGCAGCCATGCGCTACGCCCGCCGGTATCTTCAGCACCTTGTAGCTATGCGCGTCGCCCAGGTAGAGGGTATCGCTCTGCTTATAGGTCGGTGAGTGGGGGCGGGTGTCGTAGAGGCCAACCTTCAGCACCCCCAGCGGCACGTACCACCAGTCTATCTGCTGGGGGTGGATATGCCAGGCCTTGACCACCCCCTGGTGCATCAGCGAGTGGCTGAACTGGCCGAAGCCCTCGGCGAAGAACGGGTCGTTGACCCGAATCACCTCGCGGAAGAAGCCGCGCTCGTCAGGGTAAGTGGTCAGTTCCTTAACTTCAACGCCATCAATCATCGCGTCTCTTTCTCCTTCGCAGTATTCCTCTGCCTATTATACAGGTGGCAGCGGCCAGCGGCAAGGGGCTTGAGACAGGCTATGCCTGATGGTACTCTTACATTCGTACTTCCAGCCGCTCGGCAAGGTGTTGCAGTTCGTTGGCCGCGCTGCCAACCGCCTGGCTGTAGCTGACCAGTTGTTGGCTGGCAGCAGCGAGAGCCTCAACCGCAGTATTGGCGGTGATGCTACCCTCCTTCTGCTGGCGGGTCTCCAACTCAATCGTCTGCGTCGAGTCGTTCAACTGCTCAATCCGCTGGCCGAGGATGAGCATCACCGACTCCAGAGTTCTGCCCTGCTGCACCCCTTCGTTAATCGCTGCCTGTTCGCGCCCTGTAGCCTCAACAGCCCTACGAATGCCACCCTGCACCTCGGTGAGGCTGGCCTGCGCGTTCTCGGCGGCGACCCCCGCAGCCGCCGCCAACTGCTGCACCTGGCGGGCGATAGCCGCGAACCGCTTGCCTGCCGCCCCCGCCCCGCTAGCCTCGATAGTCGCGTTGAGGGCTAGCAGGTGGGTCTCCTCGGCGATGCGGTTCACCTCGGCAATCACTGCGCTGATCGCCCCGCTATTGCGTAGCTGCCGCTGGGCGATGCTGACCAGGCTCTCGCTCTCGGTTCGCAGCCGCTTAAGGACGTTCTGGCTCTGCTCGACTGCCATCCGCCCGGCCTCCTGCTCGCGCAGCAAGTCGGTTGAGACATGGGCTACCTGTTCGCCATAGCGAGCAATCCGCTCGGCAGAACGACTTAGCTGGCCGAAGGTGGCCGCTATCGCACGCAGGCTGGCGGCTTGCTCGCTAGCGAAGGCCCGCTGCTGCTGCGCGCTCTGGTTCAGGTCGCCCGCCGAACCCTGCAACTGGCGGCTGACCTGTTGCTGTTGGCTCTGCCGCCGCTCCCGCTCCCGCTGCAAGCTGTCCACGTCACCCACCATCTGGTTGAAGCCCTGGCCCAGTTCGCCGATCTCGCTTGCGTCGGTCGGCACGCGCGCAGCGAAGTCGCCCACTGCCACCCTGCTCATCGCCTGGTTGAGGCGGCGCAGCGGGCGTAGGAACAGCAGGCGGAAGATGCCGATTACCACAAAGATTAGCACGACGGCCAGCACTACCGTGCCGAGGATTGAGTTGCTAAGCTGGCTCTCCAACCCGCTGTAAGCAGCAGCAGTCGGTCTGGCCCGCACAACCGACCAGCGCAGTTCGCTCAGGGCGTTGATAATCAGGGGGTCAAGCTCGCCCACATCCTCATCAGAGAGCGACAGCGAGGAGTAGGAGACGAGCGTGGGGACGGTCTGCCCTTCAGCATCTAGCTGGCTGACGAAGCTCTGGCCCTCGATAGCTGGCTCGCCGATATGCTGCATCCACGCTGCGCTCAACTGGCTGGTGGCAACGGCGGACGCTCCCCCCCTACTCACAATCAGCCCCTCGCCATCTACCAACCACGAGCTATCGCCATCGGTCGGGTCTAGCCGCAAGATGCGCTGGCTAAGGCGATCCATGTTTATGCCCACCGCCAGCAAGCCGCGTGAGGAGTTGGCGTTGATGCTAGCCACTGGCACAATCAGCACCGCTATGTTGTTGCCGATGCCCTCGATGTTCTGGTGGGAGACGATCTCCACTACGCCAGCAGGCGGGCGCGGCCACCAGCCAAAGCCGCGCAGGTCAGCCTGCGGCCAGTAGGTTGTATTGACGGCTAGTAGTGCGCCCTGGTTGTTGGCGAGCAGGGCGAAGACCTGGGTGTTACTGTTGGTGTATAGACTGAGGATTGTGCCTGCCCCGTTGTTGGCGTAGAGGGGGCGGAACTTGTCCTTGCCAACCGCGTCTTGCCGCCAGCGGTCGCGCAGGTCAGCGAAAGCAGTGGTGGTCAGGGTGCGGCTTACTTCCGTCTGGATCGACGAGTCGCGGGTCAGAATCCTCATGCTGCGTAGCTCGCGGGTGATGAAGCCGGTCATGCTGTCGCTGCGCCCAGCAGCCCAGGTCGCTTGCACCGAGGCCGCCTGCTTGCGGATCAGTTCGGCCACCCTGCCATAGCTAAATTGACCAACCGCGATAGAAATTGGCACAATCACCACCAGCAACAGGAGAATCAGCCTGAAAAGGAGGGAGGAGGTTAGATGGCGGGTAGCAGTGCGGGTTTGCAAGATAGCCTCAGCTTGTCCAGGTGGGGGCGTAACCAGGCAGCCAGTTGCTCTACTACCTTCCTGGCTCCAC
>JBBROH010000167.1:0-9029 GCA_038229595.1 Chloroflexia bacterium
ACCTGACCCACATCCGCGCCCGCGTCTCGCAGCGGCATGGGCAGCAGTCCCGCCGCTTGCACTCGTGGAGCTTTGCCCAACTGCGGGCGTTCCTTGAATACAAGGGTGAGGAATGCGGTCAGCGGGTGGTGGCGGTTGATCCGCGGCACACCAGCCAGACGTGCAACCGCTGTGGTTACACGGCCAAGAGCAACCGTAAGTCGCAGGGTGTATTCATGTGTGGGCAGTGCGGTTATCAACTTAATGCCGACCTCAACGGGGCTAGAAACGTCCGCGATAAGTACGTGGTAAACCTTGCCAGTCTCGGTACATCTTTGGCTGGCGGGTCGCTGTCAGACGGCCTATCGTCTCAGGTCTCGCAAGAGACTTAGGGACAAGCCCCCGCATTTATGCGCGGGGTTTCTGACCATCTTGTCCCTTCATGCTCTGGTGGCTAAGAGTTGCAGCGGATGCGCGGGTTGGTTGTCACCAGGTTCGTAGCCACTGGCTGGTTGCTAGCTGCTCTGCTAATCTGTACCAGCCCCCGCATCCGCCATCCGCAGTCGCTACTGCAAGCGCAAAGCGGGTTGCCGTATTGCGTGGTTGAACTTAATGTGCTATAATCGTGCCAAAGCAGCAAGATTGCGGTTTCTTTCTCGCCTGCCTGCATGGGGCCATCATGCCAGATAGGAACGAGCCATGAGTATTACCATCGGTGGTACGGCAGCACGCCTGCGGGTCGTCGCCAGCCAGTTTCAGGTAATCAGCGGGGTACGCCGCGCCAGCAGCGACTGTGTGAGCAGCGTGACAGCCGGGCCAGGGGTCGCCCGCAAGGGTAGCCTCTACATCCTCAGCGAACCACGTGCCAACCTCGCCCTCGGCCTGGAGGCTTGCCAGCTTGTGCAGCAAGTGCTGGCCCACGAATATTACGCCGAATCCTCGCCCTCTGCAACCACCAGCCTGACCCGCGCCCTTGCCCGCGCCAATCTAGCCCTCTTGCAGCACAACCGCCAGGCCGAGAGCAGACAGCGGGCTAGCGTCGGCCTCTCCTGCGCGGTCGTGCGCGGCGATGAAGTGTATATCGCCCAGCTACCGCCCGCCCAGGTCTTCCTCATCCATCAGGGCAGCGTGCGCGCTCTCCCCACCCCGCGCAATTGGCCGGGAGCCAGCGACAACCCCTTCCCGCCCGCCAGCCTGGGCAGCACCACTGGCGAACCCGATCCCGACCTGATCCGCAGCCCGCTGGAGTCGGGCGATGCGCTGATCCTCTGCTCGGCCAACCTAGCCAGCCTGCTCACCCCCGCCGAAGCCGACCGCCACCTGGCCGGGGCCGACCAGTACGCGATCATTGACTACCTGCACCACCTGACCGAGGAGCATAACCTGCTCGAAGGTTACGCCCTTGCCCTCTACGCCAGCAGCGACAGTCGCAGCCGCACTGCTTCTGGCAGCGTGCGCCTGCCCAGCCGCAACACGGGCGAACATCCAGTAGCCGAGAAGCGTGGCTTCGACCCCCGCGCCATGCTCAGCAACCTGCGCGGGGGCAAGGTAGCACAGCCAGAGAGTGGCTACGCTTCCGCCCCAATCTCGCTACGCAGCAGCGGCCCTGCCCCCGACGTGACCTTCGACCACACTAGCGGCCAGGATGTGCAGGTGGTGGAGGCCGCCGCCACTTTTGTCGCGCCGCCAGACCGCCAACCGCTGCTCGATAATCTACTCGCTCACCGCCGCGACATGGAGGAGAATGCCAGCTTCGCGCCAGCAGCGAGCGGCAGGCCACCGCTCCACCTGGTGCGCCGCGCCGACTACGAGGTGAACAAGCCGCGCCCCGACCGCGATGTAGATGAGGTGCAGTTCACCAACCCCGACTATGCAGCCGCGCCGCTGGCCGAGGAGGATGCCTTCTTTACCGCCCCCACCGCCGCGCCAGCCAGCAGCGGCAATGCTGCGCTCGACAGAGCAAAAGGGCTGGCAGGGCAACTAGGGGGCAAGCTGCGGCAGGCAGGTGGAGCAGGGCTAGCCGCAATCCAGAACCTCGCCCAGCGCAACCGCCAGCAAGCCGCCAGCGAACCAGGCGATGAAACGCCGCTTGAGCCAGCCGTTGACCCGCACAAGACTAGCGCGATCATCTTTGATGAGGAGGTGCTAGCTGCTCCTGCACCAGCAAGCGGCCTCGCTGCCCGCGCTGGCGCATTGAAGGCGCAGATTGGCGCACGCTTCAGCCGCCAGCCGGTTGAGGCAGCCAGCCAGCAGACTGGGGCGATCTACCGTCCTGCCAGCCGCACCAGTGCCAGCTACCAGCGGCCCGACTATGCGGCGGGGCAGCCACTCCACCTGCCGCGCATCCCAGTTTGGGTCTTGATCGGCACACTGCTGCTGATCGCTGCGTTGCTGTTCTTCTTCGTCAACCAAGGAGTGGCGGCCCAGAGGTCGCAGCAGATCAACGACTACCTGAAAAAGGCAAGCACTGCCCTCGCCAGTGCCAGCAGCGTCAGCGACCCACAGGCCCGCCGCGCTCACCTGAAGGCGGCCAGCGACAATATTGAGTATGCGGCCAAACTCGACCCAGCCAGCACCGAGGTGGGCAAGGCACGGGGGCAGGTGCAGAGCGAGATGGACAGGGCCAACCTCGTCGCCCGGTTCGCCAAGCTCGACCTGATCTTCGACCTGCACAGCCACGCCCTGAAGGACGGTTCTGCTGCCCCCGCCGCTACCGCCAGCTTCCTCAGCCAGATCGTGGTTGGCGGGGGCGATGTCTACCTGCTGGATCGCGGGGTCAGCACCCTCTACCGCTGTAAGGCCGATGGCACTGGCACTACCGTGATCCTCAACAAGGGTGATGGCCTGGTCAAGGGCAGCCTGCTCTACATCACCTGGCGCGTAGATCGGTTGGTTGCGCTGGACGATGGCTACAACCTCTACGTCTATGACCCCAGCAGCGGCAGCAGCACGGCCACCGCCCTGGGTGCAAGCAACAACTTCAACCGCCCGCTCGACCTTGCCAGCTACGACGGCAACCTCTACATCCTCGGTGCGCGCAGCAACCAGATCGTCAAGTATGCAGGCGGCAACTACGGGGTCGCGCCCGCCGAGTGGTTCAGTGGCGACCCTGGGGCGATGGGCGGGGCCAGCAAGCTGGCGATCAACGGGGAAGTCTATGTGTTGACCAGCAATGGCAGCGTACTGCACCTCGTCAATCATCAACTGAAGGAACGCTCCGACCTCAACGCCGGGCCAAACGCGGTTGAGCCGCCCGCCGCCGCGCCCCATGCCCTCTTTGCCAGCCCCGACAACAAGTTTCTCTACGCCGCCGACTCGAAGGGTGGCCCGACCAACACACAGGGCGGGCGCGTGTTCAAGCTAGACTTGAGCGGGAGGCTGATCGCCCAGTACATGACTGCTTTGAGCAGCGACGACCTCGCCAACCTCAACAGCATCTACGTCACGCCTGACGACAGCACCATCTACCTGCTGACCAGCGACCGCCTCTACAAGGGCAGCCTGCTGAACGATGCGCCGACCACAGCCAGTGTCAACCCGCTGGCGACCGCGAAGCCAACCCGCGTACCCTGAGTGGAGACTGCCCGATGAGACAACGACAGCGCACTACCTCCCTCGGCCTGCTGGCGATAGTAGTCGCCTGCTTGCTGCTGCCGCAGAGTTCGGGGGCGAGCGGTGGTGGCACCGACCTCAACCAGAGTGCCTCCAAATCCACAATCGCGCCGGGCGAGAAGGTGACGCTCGGCCTGGGCGAACGGCCCAGCCCCTGCCCCGTGCGCTGGGATTTCGGTGACGGCACGACGGGCGAAGGCTGGCCGGTGACACACACCTACGCACGACCGGGCAATTACACGGTGCGGGCGGCATTCCTCTGCGACGTGCAGGCCACCCCGCTGCCAGCCCTGCCCGCCACGATCAAGGTGGTAGATAGCAAGGCGCAACCACCCCGCGCCGTGATCGCTACCTCGCTCACCAGCGTAGTCGCCTTCGAGCAGAGCGTGCGCTTTGATGCTTCGGCCAGCCGCGACAGCAAGGGTGGCCGCGCGATCAGCCGCTACCGCTGGGATTTTGGCGATGGCGGCAAGGCAGAGGGGGTGACGGCGGAACACGTCTACAAGAAGCTGGGCAGCTTTAAGGCGACCCTGATCATCAGCGACCGGGACACTAACACCGACGACAGCACCTCGGTGGCGATCAGCGTGGCCGCCCCCGCAGGCGGGATGCCAACCGCTTCGCCCGCCCCAGCTACCTCTGTGCCACGCCCCACCGCCGCAGTGCGGCCAGCAGGGTTGGAGCGCGCCCCCTTCGCTCTCGGCCAACGGGGGATCGAGACGACTGGCCTGAACGCACCCCGACTGGATACCAGCTTCAGCCTGATCCACCTCGGCGTGTGGCCGAGCGGCGCGGCGATCCCTGCCCATACCTTCGTGCTGCTGCGCGACAACCCCCAACACGTGTTGCTGCGCGGGACGGTCAGCAGCAATAGCCCATGGCTGAAGGCTGACCCGTTCGCCTTTGACACCACTGACGGCCTCAGCTTCAGCTTCAGCGTGCCAGACAGCAAGCTGCTGCTGCCCGGCCAGACCAACTGGGCGCAGGTGAGCATCAACATCAACGGTGCGCTCTACGAGGTGGCGGTGGCGGTCACTGTCGGCGGCCTCTCTGCTGCACAGGCGGCCACGGTGGACGCGATGAGCGAACAGGTAGCCACGATATTGCAGAGCAGCCAGAAGGCAGACCTGTTGGTGACCAACGACCGCTACGCCAACCCCGGCCAGTTTGTGCAGGGGCTGGCGGCGCATTACGTGCTGAACGCTGGCTACAAGGGGCGGATGCCTGCCACGACCTGGGCCACCCGCAGCGCAGAACTGGTTGCCGCCAGCGACCTCGACCGCGATGGTTGGATCGGCTTTACCGCCTACGACCGCAGCATCGGCGCACTGGGCGAGGGCTATATCGCCCGCTGATGGGCTGTGGCCCTGTGGGGCAGATTGAGGTGGCTACTTGCGGAAAACGCTTCTACTGGTGGGTCTACTGCTGTTCTCCCTCTCCGTCGCGGCCTGCGACAGCGGCACCCCCGCCGACGAGCCGCCGACCGTCGTCAGCAAGTTTCTCCAGGCCCAGAAGGAGGAGCGGTACAACGACGCATACACCCTGATCAGCGAGGACTCGCGCTCGAAGCTGACGGCGGATGCGTTTAGCGGGCGGCTGAAGCAGGCGCGGGCGGCGGCGAAGGTCAAGGACATTGCTATCCTCAAAGTGAGCAGTAAGCCGATCATCGCGGGCAGCCGAGCTGCTGTCAGCTACAGCATCGAACTGACGTTGGAGGATGGCAGCAAGACGGCGCAGAACGAAACCGCCGTTCTCCTACACCAGGCCAACAACTGGCTGATCGTCTGGCCGCCACCAGGCAGCACAGGGCAGTGAGAAAGAGGAGGCGCAAGCAGTTGCTTACGCCCCAAAACCGCTGGTGTCCGTTGGCTACTTGGTAGAGAAGCCCTGATTGGCAGGGATGTTAACGTTGACATCACCGCTCTGGTTGGTGCTGACTGTCATGCTGGCTGGCTCGCTGTCAGGAGTAGTAGTGACCGTCACGCTCTGAGGTTCGGGGCTGTGGCTAATGTTGACCGCTACCGCCTGTTTGATACGATCAACAGGGCTTTCCGCAACCAGATCGCTATCCAGCACTGCCTCATCCTCTTCAAAGCCTTCTACCCGCTGCCAGCCCTGCGGCGGCTGGGTAAACCAGTTGCTATCCTTGATGAACGAGGTGAAAAGCTGCGAGAACATCACGTTCAGCACGCCCGCAATCGGCACGCCGAACAGCGCACCCCAGACCCCGCCCACCTTGCTGCCGACCAGCAGGGCGAGGAAGAAGACGAGCGGGTGGATGCCCAGCGACTTGCTCATGATGCGCGGGCTGACTACGTTGACGATCACCGCCTGGATTACAGCAACGATGATCAGCACGATCCACCAATTGCCCGCGTTGGGGCTGAGGAGGGTGATCAGCACTGGTGGCAGGTAGGCCGCGACGTAGCCGACCAGCGGCACCAGCATGAAGATCGCGCTGATGATCGCCGCCAGCAAGCCGAAAGGCAGGCCAAACAGGACACTGACCGCCAGCACTGCTACGCCGTAGATAATACCAAGCAGGGTCTGGCCGCGCAGGAAGCCGCTGAAGCTGACCTCGATACTGCTGGTCAGCAGGCGCGTCTGTTCACGGAAGCGCACCGGCACGATGTTGAGCAGGCTGCCACCGATGCGGTCGCCGTCGCTAATGAAGATAAAAGCGAGGATGAGCAGGATGATCACATTGGCAAATACGCCCCCCAACCCGGCAAGGAAGCCAAGCGTACCTTGCCCTACCGTCACTGCTGAACTAGTCAGCCCACTAGTAAACTGGTTGAAGCTGTCAGGACTGATGCCAGCATTCTTTAGCTGATCCCCACCCCACTTCTGCCAGCCAGCCAGGTCAGCCTGGAAGCTGGAGCTAGGGTCTGTCAGATACTTGACTGTGCCGGAGACTTGACTAATCAGTGTTGGGATGATCAGCAAGCCCAGCAGGATGATGCCGACGATCAAGGTGAGGAAGGCGAGATTAGCAGCCATGCCGTGACTGATCGTGTTCCGTGCGCTGAAAAGGTGCGTTCCCTCCAGGCGGCGAGCAACGGGTCGGAGCAGGGCGGCGATCAGCCAGGCCAGGAAGAACAGGATCAACGTATCGGCGAAGGTGCCGAGGAAGCCGCCGAGGAAGGTCCAGGTGACGCTCAAGACGTAGAAGGCAGCGATCAAGAAAAGGAGGAAGATCAGGCCACGCAGCCAGCGGCTATCGAGCAGATCGTTGACGACCCGCGCTCTGGGGCGGGTGGTAGAGCCGGGACTACGGGTGGTCATCGCTGATGCTCCCTTCAGTTGAGGCGTTTGCCGCAGTTGATACAGAATGGGCCGCTGGTGAATAGTTCGGTACCACAATGCGGGCAGGTACGTGCTGCTGTGTTGCTAGCAGGATTTAGGCCGCTACTCGGCCCAGGGAAGGTGGGCATCAGGTTGGTAGGCGGTTCGGGCGCACTGCCACCGTTGCCAAAGGCGGTCAGGCTGCCGCTGGCTGGTGCGCCGGGGTAGTTGCCGCTGTCGGAGCGGGGATAGGTCGCTTGCTGCACAGGATAGCTGTTGCCCAGGTAGGCAGGGGCTGGCGGCGGGGCTGGGCTGGGACGCAGGGTGCTGTAGACTGGATTGGCAGCCGTAGGGGAGTAGGCGTTGCTAGCAGGCGCAGCGTTGGGCTGGGCCGGGCGGCTGTAGTTGAGCAGGGGGGAACTGCCAGGGGTGATCACGCTGGGCTGGGCTACGGTCGGCTGCGCGCCAGGCTGCCCCACCAGATTGGGGCCGTAGACTGCCTGCACGTCAGGGCCAGTCAGGGTGCGGCTGCTCCGCACGAACGCGCTGGCGATGGTAAAGAACAGCAGGCCGATCACTACGGCCAGCAGCCCCCAGCTTGCCCAGTCGAGCAGGAAGGGGCCGCTGGCTGAGGCCAAAATGGGGCTAGCGGTGTTGCTGTTGTAGCCAAAGGCTTGCAGGTAGGTGAGCAGGTAGGCGGCAACCAGGCTGCCATTGAAGATGCCAAAGAGCAGGCCCAGGCTGCGGCTGGTGCGATCTTTCGGTAGGCGCACATGGCGCAACAGCATGGCGGGTGCGGCGTAGTTGACCAGCAGCACTATCGCGCCGAAGATGGTGAGGAAGGTCGCTAGCGACGCATCGAGCGGGCCGAGGCCGAACACGCTGGCAGTGTCGGACGACCAGAGTGCGCCCCAGCGTTCGTTGAAGAAGGCGGCCAGGAGGATGCCGCCAGTGGCCATCACCTCGCGCACTGCGCCCCGCGCCGCCCCGATCCCCGCAAACGCAACCAGCAAAACCGCCACCACAATGTCAATCACCACGCTGTCCATCTGCCAGATACCTCCCTGCTTGTACCAATTATACCATAATAGGGGTAGTACGCTTCAAGTTAGACCGTGCTGAAGGCTGGCAGGTTGCAGGACAAAGTAAAGAGGCTCCCGCGTGGGCAGGAGCCTTCAGCTAAATGCTTGTGCTGCTAATGGTTAGGGGTTGCTGGACTATTGTAGCATAGGACTCGTTGTTACGTAGCAGTCTTCGCCTGCGGTTTTGCGGGATGATGGAAGGCTCTAATTATGCAATCTGGATCAACCACTTCGAGGCTAGCTGCTTGCGTTGCCAAACCCTTGACGGCTACGCTATAATGTCCATTGCCAACAGCTTTAAGCCAAGAGACAAGGTTGCACCCCCGCATCCCCCAGCCCACCTGCCCCACAAACCGGGAGCTAGTAGGCGAGGGGACGGAGCGTGTTAGCTTGATAGATCCTAACAACCGTCACGAGGAGGCTAAACTCAATGAGGAGCTATAAGACGGAGCAGTTGCGTAATGTCGGCCTGTTTTCGCACAGTGGTGCGGGTAAGACTTCGCTGACCGAGGCGATGCTCTTTGCAGGCAAGGCGACCAGCCGCGTCGGGCGTATTGACGAGGGGAACACCGTTACCGACTACGACCCCGATGAGGTCAAGCGGCACAGTTCGGTTAACGTCGGCCTGGCCCCGGTCGAGTGGAGCGGTTGCAAGATCAACCTGCTAGATACTCCTGGCTATGCCGATTTCGTCGGTGAGGTTAAGGAAGCGATGCGGGTAGCCGATGCAGCTCTGATCCTGGTGGATGCGGTGGCTGGGGTGGAGGTCGGCACCGAGATAGTGGTGCGCTACGCCCGCGAACGCAACCTGCCTGCCATCTTTGTGATTAACAAGATGGATCGGGACAACGCCAACTTCGAGCGCACAGTGGAGCAAATCCAGAACCGCTTTGGCAAACTGATCGTGCCGATGCAGATACCGATTGGCGGCAGCAGCCTCTTTCGCGGGGTGATCGACCTCTGGCACATGAGAGCCTTTACCTACGCGCAGGCGAGTGGGCGGGCGGGCGACGGTAAGTTCGAGGAGGGCGACATCCCCGCAGACCTGAGGGCCAGCGCGGAAGCCTACCG
>JBBROH010000168.1:0-8932 GCA_038229595.1 Chloroflexia bacterium
GGTCGCCCCGGTACGAGAACTGGTTGGGCAGGAACTTGTCGCGGGCGAGGATCGAAGTGACACGGGGGAAGTCGCTGTAGGCTGTCTGCGCCGCGAGGATCAGGATCGCCGTGACTGAAGCGACGAAGAAGTAGTAGATTGGGCCATCACCGTAGGCATGGCGGGCGATCTGGTCAATGACCGTCTGTTCGCTGTTGTTGACCCCGCGTACCTGAAACTGCTGGGCCAGGAAGGTGATGCCCATGAACATCGCCGCCAGGATGCCCGCCATCCAGTTCATCGTCGTGGCCGCATTCTGCACTTCCGGCTTCTTAAAGACTGGCACGCCGTTGGAGAGGGCTTCCACCCCGGTCAGGGCGGTGCAGCCGCTGGCGAATGCTTGCAGAATCAGGAAGATGCTAACATCCCGGCTTATTGCACCAAAGCTGTAGCTGGCTGCCGACTCTTGGTAGAAGCCGTTGCCGGTGATGACCTGGAAAAAGCCAACCGCGAGGATGCCGAAGATACCAATGATGAAGGCGTAGGTCGGGGCGGCAAAGATTAGCCCCGACTCGCGCACGCCACGCAGGTTGATCACCGTTAGCAACACCACAAAGGCCAGAGCCAGCCAAATCTTGAAGGGGAGCAGGCCAGGGAAGGCTGAGATGATCGAAGCGACCCCCACCGAGATGCTAACTGCGGCCCATAGCACGTAATCAATTAGCAGCGCACCACCGGCGACCAGCCCCAGGGTAGTACCCAGATTATCTTTGGTCACGGTGTAGCTACCACCGCCCTTTGGGTAGGCAAAGATCGTCTGGCGGTAGCTGAATGAGACAATGAAAATCAACATGGTGATCGCCAGCGCAATGCCGAAGCTGTAGCCGCTGATCGCCAGCACCCCAGCGGCCGCCAGCGTGCCGACGATCTGCTCGGTCGCATAGGCGATGGATGAGAGTGCGTCGGCACTGAGGATCGCCAACGCCTGCACCTTACCAAGCCGCTCGTTAGACTCCTCACCACTGGTCAGCGGATCGCCAATCAGCACTCTAAAGAAGCGTCCTAGCGGGCCACGCGGGGCAATATCTTCCTCATCCGACTTGACGACCGCGCCCTCCGCAGTGGCGGCTACCACACTGCCGGGCCGTACCTGGCGGATATAGTGGTCGCCGGGGTGGACACCTTGCTGCACCTCAGCTCCCTGCCAAAGCAGGTGGTTGCCCGCCATCTCGCTGCGGCTCTGGCTGGTTCGCACCAGCCGCCGGAAGCTGGTTGGGGTTGCACCAGGCTGGCCGCTGGCCGCCCCCTCCTCGCTGCTGCCAGCCAACTGCCACCGCATCATCCGGCTGATGCTCACCCTGGCTCTCTTTGCCTTGTTCGCCCATAAAGTTCTCCCTATGATCTATTCTGCTGCACCTACCAGTTCGCATCTTGAGTGCCGCCAGCAAGCCGGTCTGGAAGCTGATTTGGCTGGTTAGCAAAAGAATAATTATCTTTGGGCCTAACGTCAACGCTGCTTGTATGGGGCTGGCTGATCTTAAGATAATCTTAAGCCTAATCCCTCTTTCTTAAGACCGCGTTTAGCCAGCGGCGGCTATTATTGCTTGTGGGGCGCAAGTAGCGCACCGATAGCGAGGAAGAGGAGAAACGGAATGTTTATCTTTGGCGTGGTCATGACCTGGTGCATCTACTGTATATTCTTCGCCCCCCACCAGAGCCGCGTGGAACCCATTACCGTACGCGTCCACAACGTGGCCTGGCCTAGTTGGGGTGAGCAGTTGAACGCCACCGCCAGCAATGAGGTTGGCGAAATCGTCGCGGCGGCAGAGTTCAGCCCCAGCGAGGCTGTGACAACCCGCTAGAGGTTTTGCGAGAAGGAGTGTGCTATGGAGTCTGGCGATCTGATCTTTGTCGCTATCATGGTGGTCTTTTTGGCCCTGAGCGTCGGCTATGCCTACGCCGCCGACCGCCTGTAGGAGGCTTGTTTTGGACATCGAATACATCATCATGGGCGTGATCGCCCTCGGCCTGTTCGCCTATCTGACCTATGCCCTGCTGCGGCCAGAGAAGTTTTAAGAGGTTTAACCAACAATGACACTTAACGGCTGGCTTCAGATTGGCCTGTTCGTGCTGATCCTAACCCTGATTACCAAGCCGCTCGGCCTCTACCTGGCGGCGGTTTTCGGCCCTAACCCGCAGGAAGGTAGCCGCGGGCGCACCTTCCTCGACCCGGTGCTACGGCCAGTGGAGCGGCTGCTCTACCGCCTGATGCGGGTGGACGAGAACAAGGAGCAGACCTGGCAACGCTACGCCACCGCCATGCTGATCTTCAGCGTGGTGACCATGATCGTCACCTACCTGGTGCAACGGTTGCAGGGGCTGCTGCCGCTCAATCCGGCCCAACTCGGCGCGGTCAAGCCTGACCTCGCCTTCAACACGGCGGTCAGCTTCACCAGCAACACCAACTGGCAGAGCTACTACCCTGAGCAGACGATGAGCTATCTCACCCAGATGACCCAGCTATCGCTGCACAACTTCCTCTCCGCTGCGGTCGGTATCGCGGTTGCGGTTGCCTTCGTGCGCGGCATTGCGCGGCGCGAGATGAATACGCTGGGCAACTTCTGGGTGGATGTGACCCGCGCGATCCTCTACGTGCTGCTGCCCGTCTGCCTGATCTACGCCATCTTCCTCACCTCGCAGGGTGTCGTGCAGAACTTTAGCGACTACACGGTGATCAAGACGGTGGAGGGAGCAACGCAGACCATCCCGCAAGGGCCAGTCGCCTCGCAAGAAGCGATCAAGATGTTCGGCACCAATGGCGGTGGCTACTTCAACGCCAACTCTGCTCACCCCTTCGAGAACCCCAACCCACTCACCAACTTTGTGGAGATGCTCTCCATCTTCGCCATCGGCGCGGGGCTGACCTATATGCTGGGGGTGATGGTCGGCAACCGGCGGCAGGGCTGGGCGATCTATGGGGCAATGCTCATCCTCTTTTTGGCCGTAACCAGCGTGATGTACTCGGCAGAAGCGAGCGGCAATCCCAACTTTCACGGGGTCAACCAGGCCGCCGTCGAGGGCAACCTGGCCCAGGCAGGCGGTAACATGGAAGGCAAGGAGGTACGCTTCGGTACTGTAGGCTCGGCCCTGTTCGCCAGCGTCACCACCGCCGCCAGTTGTGGGGCGGTCAACTCCATGCACGACAGCTTCACCCCGCTCGGTGGCCTCGGCCCGCTGTTCAACATGGCGGTTGGTGAGGTAATCTTCGGTGGCGTGGGGGCTGGTCTCTACGGCATCCTGATCTTCATCATCCTGGCGGTGTTCATCGCGGGGTTGATGGTCGGGCGCACACCAGAGTTCCTCGGCAAAAAGATCGAAGCGCACGAGATGAAGCTGGTAATGCTTGCTATTCTAATCCTGGAACTAAGCATCCTCGGCTTCAGTGCGCTAACCATCGTCAATCAGGATGTGGTAGCGGCTACCCGCTGGAACCCCGGCCCGCATGGGCTGACTGAGTTCCTCTACGCCTACACCAGTGGCACCGCCAACAACGGCTCGGCCTTCGCAGGCATCAGCGCGAACACCAACTGGATGAACACTACGCTGGGCATTGCGATGCTGCTGGGCCGCTGGTTCTTCATCGTGCCAGTGCTGGCTATCGCGGGCAGCCTGGGGCGCAAGAAGCTAGCTCCGCAGACGGCGGGGACGTTCCCCACCACGGGGCCGTTGTTCGTCGGCCTGCTGGTCGGCGTGATCGTGATCGTCAGCGCACTGACCTTCTTCCCGGTCTGGTCGCTCGGCCCCATCGTCGAACACATCCTGATGGGCAACGGTAGCTCGTTCTAAGAAAGACAACAAGGAACAACAATGGCTAGCAACAGTCCTATAATCAACAACGATGAGCAGGCGAAGGAGGCGAAGCGGGCCTCGCAGCAGGCGCGCCCGCTCTTTCAGCCAGAGATCGTCGGCCCGGCGATTGCCGAGAGCTTCAAGAAGCTCGACCCGCGCGTGCAGCTACGCAACCCGGTGATGTTCGTGGTCGAAGTCGGTGCGCTGATCACTACGATCATCGGCATCCGCGACCTGTTTGACGCACCGGTGGGCGAGTCTGCCGCTTTCGTGCTGGCAATCGCGGTGCTGCTCTGGCTAACCGTCGTCTTCGCCAACTTCGCCGAGGCCATCGCCGAGGGTCGCGGGCGGGCGCAGGCCGATGCGCTGCGAAAGACCAAGACGCAGACCAGTGCGCGCAAGCTCGACAACCCACAGATCGGCGGGGGCCTGACGGCAGCGATCCGCAGCAGCGCACGCGAAGTCGCCGCCCCCCAGCTACGCAAAGGCGATGTGGTGCTAATTGAGGCGGGGGATATCATCCCTGGCGACGGCGACGTGGTAGAAGGAGTCGCCAGCGTAGACGAGTCGGCGATCACTGGCGAGTCGGCACCGGTGATCCGCGAGAGCGGCGGCGACCGCTCGGCGGTGACGGGCGGCACCAGGGTACTGAGCGACTGGATTAAGGTGCAGATCACCTCCAACCCAGGCGAGACCTTCCTGGATCGCATGATCGCCCTGGTTGAGGGGGCGCAGCGGCAGAAGACCCCGAACGAGATTGCCCTGAGCATCCTGATCAACGGCCTGACGATCATCTTCCTGCTGGCGACGGTGACGCTGCTACCCTTCGCCATCTACAGCGGCCAGCGGATCAGCATCACCATCCTGATTGCCCTGCTCGTCTGCCTGATCCCAACCACCATCGGCGGGCTGCTCTCTGCCATTGGTATCGCGGGTATGGATCGCATGGTGCAGCGCAATGTACTCGCCATGTCGGGCCGCGCTGTCGAGGCCGCAGGCGATGTTGACACCCTGCTGCTGGACAAGACCGGCACGATCACCATCGGCGCACGACAGGCGGTGGACTTCGTGACCATGCCGGGGGTGAGCGCGACCCAACTGGCGCAGGCCGCCCGCCTCTCCTCGCTCTCCGACGAAACGCCAGAGGGCCGCAGCATCGTGGTGCTGGCCGAGGGCAAGTACGGTATCGCGGCTAATGACGGCAGCAACCTGCTGACCAACGCCGAGTTCATCCCCTTCAGCGCAACCACGCGCATCAGCGGCGTGAACTTTGGTAGCAACGGCAGTACGCGCCAAATCCGCAAGGGGGCGGCAGATGCGGTGCGCCGCTATGTAACCGAGGCAGGCGGCACTGCGCCAGTTGAGCTTGAGCCAGCGGTGAATGAGATCGCCCGTGCTGGAGCCACCCCACTGGTCGTCGCCGAGAACGGCAAGGCGTTGGGGGTGATCAACCTCAAGGATATCGTGAAGCCGGGCATCCGCGAACGCTTCGAGGAGTTGCGTCGCTCTGGTATCCGCACGGTGATGATCACTGGCGACAACCGCCTGACCGCCGCCGCTATCGCTGCCGAGGCGGGGGTAGACGACTTCCTGGCTGAGGCGACCCCGGAGAACAAGCTGAGCCTGATCCGCGCTGAGCAGGCGAAGGGCAAGCTGGTGGCGATGACGGGCGACGGCACCAACGACGCGCCCGCCCTCGCCCAAGCCGACGTGGGCGTGGCGATGAACACCGGCACCATGGCCGCGAAAGAAGCGGGCAACATGGTTGACCTGGACAGCGACCCGACCAAGCTGATCGAGATCGTCAAGGTTGGCAAGCAGATGCTCATGACACGCGGCGCACTGACCACCTTCAGCATCAGCAACGACGTAGCCAAATACTTCGCCATCCTACCAGCCGTGTTTAGTGGCATCTACGCGACGGCGGGCAAGCCAGGGCCACTCGCTGCCCTCAACGTGATGGGCCTGACCAGCGCGACGACAGCGATCCTCTCGGCGGTGATCTTCAACGCATTGATCATCATCGCCCTTGTGCCGCTGGCCCTCAAGGGGCTGGAGTACAAGCCGATTGGCGCAGCCGCGATCCTACGCCGTAACCTGCTGATCTATGGGCTAGGCGGCATCGTTGCCCCCTTCGTCGGCATCAAGATTATCGACCTGATCCTGACCCTGCTGGGGGTCAAGTAGCAGCGGCGGGTGGGCTGACGACCAGCCCCCCGCTCTAGCCAAAGCCAGAGAGCCACAAGGCATAGGAGCAAGCTAGCAATGGTAATGAACAGTAAAGAACAAGAGTTGAGCCGCAATACCACCCCCCCTGCGCCTGCGGAGGAGCAGAGCGGTCTCGCTGCCACCCTGCTGCGCGCAGTGCTGGCTACCGTCGTCTTCACCCTGCTGCTGGGGGTGATCTACCCGGCGGTAGTCTGGGGGGTGGGGCAGGTGGCCTTCAGCAAGCAGGCGAATGGTAGCCTGCTCAAGGACGCGAGCGGGCAGGTGATCGGCAGTGAACTGCTGGGCCAGTCGTTTAGTGCGCCACAATACTTCCACGGCAGACCGTCTGCTGCCTCCAACACCACCTACACTGGCACCAAAGGCCTGGTGCTAGACATCACTACTAGCGGTGGCAGCAACTACGGCCCGACCGACGCACGGCTGATCGGTGATGCGGGCAGCATCGCGGTCAATGCGGCCCAGGTGATCAGCGACACGGGCATTGCCACTGGCACGGTGCCGGTTGACCTCGTGACTACCTCTGCTAGCGGCCTAGACCCCCACATCACGCCCGCTGGGGCAGATGTGCAGGTCGCCCGCGTAGCGAAGGCGCGCAACCTGAGCGCAGAGCGAGTGCGCCAGCTAGTGGCTCAGTACACCGAAGGACGCGACCTCGGCCTGCTTGGTGAACCCCGCGTCAATGTGCTAAAATTGAACCTGGCCCTGGATAGCATTAAGTGACCAGGCCCGAAGGATGAGCAGGCTCCTGCCTGAACTATGAGCGACAGCTACCGCCGCCCCAACCCCGACGCGCTCCTGGCCGCAATTGCGGAGGGGGAGCGTCGGCGTGGACGGCTCAAGATTTTCCTCGGTGCCTCGGCGGGCGTGGGCAAGACCTACGCGATGTTGGAGGAGGGCCAACGGCTGAAGGCGACAGGTATGGATGTGGTGGTCGGCTACGTCGAACTGCATGGCCGCAAGGAGACCGAAGCGTTGGTTGTGGGGCTGGAGCTAGTCCCCCGCCGCGTGGCAGCGTATCAGGGTGCCATGCTGGAGGAGATGGACGTGGCCGCTGTGATCCGCCGCCAGCCTGCCCTGGCCCTGGTAGACGAACTGGCGCACACGGTCGCCCCTGGCACGCCGCATAGCAAGCGGTATGAGGAAATCGAAGACCTGTTGGCTTCGGGGATCGACGTGTACAGCACCGTCAATGTGCAGCACCTTGAGAGCCTCAACGACCAGGTGGCCGCCCTCACTGGCGTGCGCGTGCGCGAGACATTCCCCGACCGCATCATCAGCCTGGCGGACGAGGTGGTGCTGATCGACCTACCGCCGGAGGAGTTGCGCGCCCGTATCCGCGAGGGCAAGGTCTACGCCCCTGGCAAGGTAGAGCAAGCCCTCGGCAACTTCTTCCGCCTCAGCAACCTGGTCGCCCTCCGCGAACTGGCTCTGCGCGAGGCTGCCGACGCGATCAAGTCAAGTTCTGGCCTGCGCGGGGCGATGCAGGAGACTAGCTACAGCCGCCCGCGTGACGAGAGCGGCATCATCCCTGGCGCGCCGCGCATCCTGGTAGCGGTGGGGCCGAAGCCCCAGGATGCGCGGCTGATGCGGGCTGGCTGGCGGCTGGCCCAGCGGCTCAATGCCTACATCGAGGTGATCTACGTCGGGCCTGCGGCTGGCGAAGGTGGCCTCAGCCCACAACAGGAGGAGGTAGTAGCCGCCAACCGCCGCTTGGCGAAGACGCTGGAACTGCCCTTCCGCGAGGTGGGCGGCAAGATCGTGGACGCGCTGGTAGCCGCAATCGAGCGTGGTCGCTTTACCAACCTGGTGGTGGGCGAGAGTACCAAGACGCGCTGGCAGGAGTTCTGGCAGGGTTCGGTGATCAACAAGCTGGTGCGCCAACTTGAAGGGGTAGATGTCTACATTGTCGCTGATCCGGACAAGCGGCTGAAGCGGCGGAGCGCGGAGAGGCAGGGCTAGTGAGATGGAGATACTTTGGCTGATCGTTGGTCTGCTAACCGGGGCTACAACAGCGGTGGCAGCTTTGCGGTTGCGACTGCAGCGCAAGCCAGCAGTTGCCGCCAAAACCAGCCGGTGGGCGGTCGTCCTCGTGCCGACGCTGGTTGGTGAAGGGCAGCCGGAGTTGCCGCAGGCAGCCTTGACCGCCGCCCACGAATTGGCCGCTGGGAGCAGTGTTCGCTTCTACGTGTTCATCGAAGTGCCGCGCACCCTCCCGCTGACTGCGCCGCTCGCGGGGGAGACCGAGGTGGCATTGCACCTGATCGAGGCGGCGGAGGAACACGCCCGCAGCACGGGCCGTCACTTGCGCGGTGAAGTGCAGAAGGTGCGCGATTACAGCTACGGGGTAGTGGAAGCAGCACGGCAGGCTACCGCGCAGGCGGTAGTTTTGCAGACGACAGCGCAAGGCCACAAGCCGGATGAGCGCGGACAACGTGGCAGTTCCCTGCGTCTACCTAATGTCGGCACGCTAGTGATGCTGGTACACGACCGGGCGGGCTGCGACGTACTAGTGGTCGGCTGATACACGGTGGTGACTACAATGGGCTGCGATTGGGGCCAGCCTCTAATAACTGTTATCGCTAGCAATTGCACTGCTACCGCTCGAACCTGCCAGGCCGAGTACCCCACCCGGCTGTAACCAGGTATGTATCTGCGTAGCTACCTTGATTAGTGACCGTGACATAATAGATCACTTCTTCGCCGCCAACAACTTCTTTGATGTCTCCTATGTTGCTAATGATTGATACCTCGTGAAGTACCCCGCGACTAAAGTCGGGGGCTTCTACGCAACATTACTGCTACGTTGGCTGCTTCCCAGCCGGAGGATGTTTAGTGCAGCGTTGTGGTCGCGGTCAAGCTCTACTCCGCAAGGGCA
>JBBROH010000169.1:0-8907 GCA_038229595.1 Chloroflexia bacterium
ACCGCTACTGGCCCAGTCGCGGTCGGGGTTGCCAACTTCGCCTTCTCGCCAGCGGTGATCACCATCACTACTGGCACCACCGTGCAATGGACGAACAGTCTTGGCTTCCACAATGTTCGTTCGTTGACTGGCCCAGAGAGCTTCAGCAACACCGCTGCAACTGCGCCCTGGGTCTACAGCCACACCTTCACCCTCGCTGGCGATTACACCTACCAGTGCGATATCCACCCTGGCTCCATGCAGGGGGTTGTCCACGTCACCGGTAGCGACCGGGCGGCCCGTCCAGCAGCAGTTGATCATGGCAAGGCCGATCTGAAGGCTAAGATGCCCGACATGAACATGAGCCGCTAACCACCGACCACCTAGAACAATAGCTACCAACCTGGCCTCCGCTTCTCCAGCGGGGGCCAGTTTTGCGCGCTCTTTTGGGGACTTGACGAAAGCCGCCTGGCTGCCTATAATGGGGTAGGCTAGTGCGCCTAGCAACGAAGCGGCGTGACAGAGAGCGACGGAGGTAGGGCGATGGATGCAGCCGTACTGGAACAAGCGAAGCAGGGCGATGCCGACGCATTCGCTGTGATCTACGAGCAGTATCATCTGGCAATCCACAACTACGCCTATCGGCTGCTGGGCAACCAGGAGCAGGCCGACGATGTGACCCAGGAGAGCTTCATTCGCGCCTACCAACACCTGCGCGAGCTACGCGACGAGGCGGGGCTGCAAGCCTGGCTCTACCGCATCGCTTCCAACATCTGCATGGACAGCCTGCGCCGCCGCCGCATCATCTCCTGGCTGCCGCTGCGCCACGACAACGACGACGACGAGCCGCACGGGAGCCGTAATGAGCAGGATGCACAGGTGCCACCCACCCCTGACTTCAGCATCCAGTACGCCGAATCCGATCTTGTCCACAAGGCTCTCGCTCTGCTACCCCCCCCGCTAGCCACCTGCCTGGTGCTACGTACCGTCGAAGGCTTCTCCTGCGAGGAGATCGCCGACATCCTCAAGATACCACGTGGCACCGTCTGGAGTCGGCTGGCCCGCGCCCGCGAACTGTTTGTTGCTAGCTACAACCAGGTGAGCCACGAACTGGGAGGCAGATAGAGTTGGGTTGTTCCGGCTACAAAGACCTCCTCTCCCGCTACATAGATAATGAACTAAGTAAGCGTGAGCGCGAAGAACTACTTGCACATCTGCAACATTGTAGCAAGTGTAGCCACGCCCTGGCGAAGTATCGACAGGTGGAGACCTTGCTGGCCCAACCTGGCCGCGAGGAGACGAGGCCGAACCCGGCAGTGCGGGATCGTGTGCTGGATGCGATTCGCCCTGCCAGCCAGCATCCTCCCCGCCCCCTACGCCCACCCGCCCACCGGAGCCGCCTGCGCAGGGCGGGACTGCTCGCCCTGACCAGCGCAACCTTCATCTTCACCGTACTGCTCGCCCAAAGCCAGACGGGGTTTCTCACCAACCTGCTGACCAGCCCGCCCAAACCGACCAGCACACCCGACTTGGGTGCGACTGCGCTGGTTAGCAAGGCAGCTACTGCTACCGCGGTCGCCGCCCTACCGCCCGCCCATGTGGTCAGCGTGCAGCCGACCACCAGCCCGCTGGCTCTCGACCAACCGATTGTTGCCCGCTTCGATGTGGCGATGATGCAGACCTCGGTGGAGGAAGCCTGGCAGATCGCGCCGCCTGTCCCTGGTAGCTTCCTCTGGACAGCCGATAACGAGCTAACTTTCCAGCCCTACAGCCTCGGCTACCTACCTGGCATCACCTACACCCTGACGATCAGCAACACCGCGCATGGCAGCACAAATGGCGCATTGACCACCCCGGTCGTCTACAGTTGGACGACGCGGCCAGCACCCCGCCTCCTCAGCCACGAGCCAGCCGAGTTCGCCAGTAGCACGCCGCTGACCGCCCCGCTTGCCCTGCGCTTTGACCGCTCAATGCAGCACGCTGCTGTGCAGGCCGCCTTCAGCCTCAGCCCCAGTCAGCAGCTTGAGTGGACGTGGGCAGCGGACAGCCAGAGTGCGACAGTGCAGCCCACCGCGCCCCTCAATCCCAACTGGGCCTACGTTGCTACCCTCGGTCATGCTGCCCGCGACAGCAGCGGGGTTAGCATTGGCCGCGACCGGGCCTGGCGGTTCAGTACAGCAAGCCTGGCCCAGCTGGAGTTTGCCGCGACCACCCTGGCGGGCAACATAGTACTACCCCTCGCCTACAGCCCCGCTGCTGGCTACAGCCTCAACTACACCCTCACTCGCCCAACGCTGACCGCCACCAACTTGCGCTTCGACCTCTATCGGGTAATCCCCACCGCGGCCGCCTTTGGCAGCCGCACTGACCAGCGCACCCTGCTTGCCAGCTTCGCTGCTCCCGCCGAGGGCAGTAGCTCCCTGACCGCCACCCTCGCCTTCGACCTGCCAGCAGCGGGTGACTATCTCCTGCTGCCGCAGATCGAGGGGGACGACCTGTTCAACCGCACAGCACAGGGTTGCCTGCTGATCGCCGGGGCAGAACAGGTGCGGGTGGAACAGGTTGGCGCACAGGTGATCCTCTGGGCTGTGGCAGAGGGAGCGGCGGTGGTGGGGCTGGCCCAGTTCTACGACGCACAGGGGGTGCTGCTAGACAGCGGCCCAACCGATGCAACTGGTAGCTACCTGACCACCCTCGCCCCCGGCGTGCGGCCCACCTTTGCTACCCTACGAGTAGGAGATCAGATACGCGCTGTGCTGCCGTTCGACGGCCAGCTTGCCCCCGCCAGCACTGCCCGCCTCTATGCCTACAGCGACCAGCGCAGCTACCAGCTTGGAGAGAGCAAGATCAACTTTAAGGCGATTCTTTTTCTCGGCGACAGCGCAGGCTACAAACCTGCTGTGGGCGACACCACGATCAACGTCGCCCTACAAGATGCGGTGGGCGCACAGCTTGCCAGCACTGCCTTGCGGCCCGACGACTTTGGTGCGGTTAGCGGCTCCTTTCCGCTGCTGGCGGGCTTGCCAGGGGGCTGGTACAGCCTGAAGGCGACCGCCCTCGACCAGCAGTACAGCCTACCCCTCTACGTGCAGGGTGGCTCTGGCTGGCAGAGCGCAGAGCAGCCAGCGACTGCCGCTCCGCCGCCCTTCAGCAGCGACGAGCCTGCCAACAACAGCCGCTTCGCGGCAGCGGCCAGCAGCTACCAGGTGGGTGAGACCGCCACCCTCACCCTCACCCTGCCAACGGCACCGATCACCCCGACGGCGGGGCTGCTGCTGCTGCGCCGCGACGGGGTGATCAGCCGCCAACCGGTAGTGATCACCGCGGCGGAGAGTAGTTTTAGCTTGCCGCTGCCCGCTGCTGCCCAGCCACTGGCGGTAGCAGAACTACTGCTGGCGGACGGCAGCACCGGCCTGCGCGTGCCATTGCAGGTGGGGGCGCACAACCCATTGCTAGACGTGCGGCTGGGCCTGCCCGCCAACATCCATCCTGGCACGCCGACTACGCTCACCCTTGCCTTGAGCAATGGCGGCCAGCCGAAGCGGGGCAGCGTCAGCCTGGCGATCAGCAGCCAGCCCGCCGCTGATAGCCTACCCTCTTACTTCTACCCCCCCTTCAGCCTGGGGCTGGTGGGGCAGAGCGAGCCGGGTAGCGTCGCTTACTGGAACGCCAACCTGGTGGTCAGCGAGAGTGGTGTGCTGACTGTCCCCTTCGTGCTACCCAACGACGCGGCGGGAGGCTGGTGGCTAACAGCGCGGGCTGTTGGTGACGACGGGGCGGTAGGCGAGACGGTTAGCCGCCTGACAGCGGTCGAGCCGCTCAGCCTGCACCCGCTCACCCCCACCTATTTCGTGCAGGGGGATCGGGCTACCGTTGGCGTGCGGCTGCACAATAGCACCGGGCTGCCGCTCAAGGGCCGCGTCACTCTTAGTTCGGACGGCCTCACCTTCCTCAACCTCAATACCCACCCTGCCGCCCAGGACGTGCTGATCGCTCCCTTCAGCGACCGCGATGTACAGTGGCGGGTTGAGATGCGGCGCAGCGGCAATGTTGACCTGGTGTTCGACTTTGCGGCTAACAGCGACAGCAACCGCGAGTTGGGCCTGCTGCTAGATAGCTCCCGCGAGTTGCGCGTCCTCGTGCGCCCTGTCAGCCCACCCACCGTTATTGCGCTTGCGGGCGTGGCCGAGGAGGGGCAGCCGCTCACCTTCACCATCGCCAGCAATCTCGCCAGCGACCTCAGTCGGGTGGAGCTAGAAGTTGCGCCTTCGCTGGCCGCCTTCCTGCTTGGCAGCGTGGAGGCGATCACGGACGCGCCAGCCGAGGGGGTGGAGCAGATCAGCAGCCAGGCGGCCAGCGTCGCCAGCCTCGATCTCGCCCTGCGCCAGTTGCGCTACAGTAGGCTGGCCCTTGCCCCCGCCACTGCCATGCTAGCCCGCACCTTGCCGCTAGTCTACGCTAGCCAGCAGGCGGATGGTAGCTGGCTGCTGGCTGGCAAGCCGGACTTCAGCACGACAGCCCTCACCCTGCACAACCTTGCGCGTCTACGCGACAGCGGTGTGCCACCCGACACCAGGGTTAGCAGCCGCGCGGTCACCTACCTGCGGTCGCAACTGCCCACCTTGCAGGGAGAAGACCGGGCCTACGCCTACTACGTGCTGGCTCTCTACGGGGCCGCCGACCTCGACGAGGTGCGCCCGCTGCTCGCCGACCCGCTCGACCCCTTTGGGCAGGCCGCCCTGATCCTTGCCCTCGACAAGCTGGGCGACCACTCTGCGGCCCGCCTGCTCGCCCGCCTGCTCAGTGGTCAGGCGATGCTCGACGCGCAAGGGGCGCACTGGCAGGCCGCTTCCGCCCCCGCCAATCTTACCAGCGCAACCGTGCTGCTAGCCCTTAGTGGCAGCCTCAGCGATGACCCAAATATCGGGCGGGGGGTACGCTGGCTGGCAGCCCAGCGGGTAGCTGGGGGCTGGGGTTCGCCACCTAGCGACGCAGCCGCGCTCGAAGCTCTCAGCAACTATGCAGCAGCAACCAACGACGGCCAGACCATCAGCCTGGCTAATCGACCCGCCGAGGGCGATGGCCCTGCCGTTGGTGGGTCGCGCCCAGCCAACCAGGCACGCAGCTACCGGGCCTACCTGAATGGCACGCTGCTCAACGAGGCAGATGGCAAGCTAACCTCCAGCCCACTCAACGACCGTACCCGCCTCAAATTGCCCCTCGATCAGCTACACAGCGGCGCGAACGTCCTGCGCCTGGCAACACAGGAGGGAGTGCCGCTCTACTATGCTCTGACCCTGGTCGCTTATCCGGCGCTCAACACCAGCTTTGGCGCGAGTGACGAGCAGGCGGGCCAGTTCGCGGGCAACCCCCGCACTGTCCCAGCCAGCGAAGGGAGCGACCTGCGCCTGGAACGCAGCTACAGCCGCCTGGCTGGTAGTGGCCCGCTCAAGCCAGGCGATCTCGTGCGTGTAGCCCTGACGGTGACGGCTGGCACCCCCCTGAGCGGGCTGATGGTCAACGACTACCTGCCAGCGGGCCTGACCCTCTCTGGCCCAGAGTGGCCCGCGCCCACCCCCCGGCGGCAGGCCGGTGCTTTTGGCGAGGACGAGGCAGCTAATGAGCAGCCCGCCACTACGCCGCAGGCATTTGGCGCAGAGCAGGGCCAGGTTAGCTACTATCTACCATTTGTAGAGGCGGATGCGGGGGTCAGCTACCGCTTCAGCTATCTGGCCCAGGCCAGCAGCTATGGAATCTTCATCGCCCCGCCCGCCACCGTTGCGGGGCGAATGGGCAGCACAGCACACACGGCCAGCGACGTGATCACCATCGAACAGGAGGATGCGGCGAAGTTATGGAGAAGTTCATCATCGAAGGCGGCCACCCACTCAGCGGTACGATCCGCCCTGCGGGGAACAAGAACGCAGCCCTACCCTTGCTAGCCGCTTGCCTCCTCAGCGAGGAGACTGTTACCTTCCACAATATGCCACAGATCGGTGACGTGCATACAATGCTGGCGATCCTTGACGATCTTGGCGTGACGGTCAATACCGACCGCTGGCGGGGCGAAGGGGTGGTCAGCCTCACCGCTGCCGAAATCCGCAAGAGCGAGCCAGACCCCACTCTGGCCCGCAAGATACGCGCTTCCCTGGTGCTGATGGGGCCGATGCTAGCCCGCCTGGGGGAGGTGAAGATGGGCCACCCAGGAGGCGACCCGATTGGCAGCAGGCCAGTAGATACCCACTTTCAGGCACTTGGTGCGCTCGGTGCAGCCTGGGAGGTGGGCCGCACCACTTACACGCTCAGTGCAGCGCAGGGCTTGCATGGGGCCGACATCTTCCTGGTGCAGGCCAGCGTGACCGGCACCGAAAACGCGATCATGGCGGCGGTGCTGGCGAGCGGGCGTACTACTATTCTCAACGCAGCCAGCGAACCGCACGTGCAGGAACTCTGCCACTTCCTCAACAAGCTGGGGGCGCAGATCGCGGGCGTGGGCAGCAACCAGCTAACCATTGACGGCGTGGCCCGCCTGACTGGCGGCGAACATACCATCGAGAGCGACTACATCGAGGTGGGTAGCTACATCGGACTGGCGGCGATCACGGGCAGCGAACTGCTGATCAAGGATGCGGTGCCGCAGCATATGCGGATGACGCGGCTGATGTTCGAGCGGTTGGGGGTTCGCACTGAGGTGCGCGGCGGCGACCTGTTTGTGCCTGGCGGTCAGCAGTTGAGGGTCAGCTACGACGTGCATGGGGGGGTGGCCTACATCGACGACGCACCCTGGCCCGGCTTCCCCGCCGACGTAATGAGCATCGCGCTGACGGTGGCGACCCAGGCCGAGGGAACGATCCTGATCTTCGAGAAGATGTTTGATGCCCGCCTGTTCTTCGTGGACAAGCTGAACAGCATGGGCGCACGGATCATCCTCTGCGACCCCCATCGGGCGGTAGTGATCGGCCCAGCCCGCCTGCACGGGGAGGAGCTATCCAGCCCCGATATCCGCGCTGGCATGGCCCTGCTGCTGGCCGCCCTCTCAGCCGAGGGGACGAGTACGATCTTCAACGTGCAGCAGATCGACCGAGGCTATGAGCGGATCGAGGAGCGGCTACAAGCTCTGGGTGCGCGGATCGAACGCCAGCCGGTCGCGGACTAGTAGCGGTAGCCCTTCACCAGACACAGGAGCAGCATGGCAGCAATCACCAACTTTGAGCAGTTGCGGGCGGAGGCGAAGCGGCGCGGGCCGCTGACGGTGGCGGTCGCCGCCGCTCAGCAGTATTCGAGCATTGAGGCGGCACGCGAAGCCTGCGACGCAGGGATCGCCAACGCGATCCTGGTCGGTGACGAGGAGCAAATCCGCAAAATCGCGGCGGAGAACGCGGTTAGTCTGGATGGCTTGCGGCTGGTGGATGTGCCAGAGGTACACGAGGCGGCGCAGGAGGCGGTGCGCCTTGTCCACGACGGCACCGCCCAAATCCTAATGAAGGGCAAGCTGGAGACAGCAGACCTGCTGCGCGCCGCTCTCAACAAAGAAGCGGGGTTGCGGGCTGGTACACTGCTGACGGTGGTCTGGGTGGGCGAGATACCTGGCTTCGACCGCCTGCTGTTCATCAGTGACCCTGGCGTGGTGATCAGGCCGACGATTGACCAGAAGGTAGATATTGTACAGAACGCGATCAATGTCGCCCTGCGCCTCGGTCTGATCGAGCCGAAGGTGGCGGTGCTGGCTGCCCTGGATATGGTCAGCCCGACGATCCCAACCACGGTGGATGCAGCCAACCTGAGCAAGATGGCGGATCGCGGCCAGATTACTGGGGGTTATGTGGATGGGCCGCTGGGCTTTGATACTGCGATTTCGCCTGCCGCTGCCCTGGCGCACGGCTTGCGCGGAGCGGTTGCTGGTCAGGCTGACATCTTGATCGTGCCAGATATTGAGGCGGGCAACGTGCTGGTCAAGGGGCTAACTTACTTCGCTGGGGCAGCCAGCGCAGTGATAGTCGCAGGCGCGCGCGCCCCCATCGTGATCACCAGCCGGGCCGACCCGCCGGAAACCAAGCTAACCAGCATCGCCCTTGCCGCCCTGCTAGCCAGCAGTCCGCTCCCCATCCACGAGACGATCCTCACCCTCGCCGACGTGCAGCAGCGCAGTTGAGCGGCTAAGAGTTCGCGCTTAGCGATTGTGAACCGCTACTCTCCGCAAACCTTTTTCCCCTAACTGGCGCAGATCGTGTATAATCACACAGGTACAACCGAACCAAACCACAACTGGAGAGGAGACCTGCTATGAAGCTCAAGCTGCACCGCACAGTCCGCACGCCGCACTCCGAGGAGATTTACGTCTACGACCTGGATGAGAAGGATGACGCAGGCGAACCACTGGACATCGGCAAGATGGACCTGCACTACACCGAAGATCAGATCGTCGGTACCCTCTTGCTCTGGCAAGACTGGCAAGAGGGCGTGGGCGCAAGCCTGGACTTGCAGGCGGTAGTGGACGAAATCCTGGAGGAAATATCCGAGCCACTGGGCGTACCTGCCGAGTATGACATCGAATACTACCTCTGCAACCGCGACAGCCGCCAGTTTGTCAGCAACATTGACGACGACTTCGACGAGATGTACGACAGCGATGACATCTACGGTGACGAGGAGGCCGACGACGCAGAGGAGGCCGACACCAACGACCCCACCACCCGGCAGGCCAACACCAACACCGATAGCAGCAAGTAGACCTGGGGCGCATAATACGCGCAACCGCAGATCAGGCAGGGGCGCACAGCAGTGCGCCCTTCATCTTTAGGGGTTGAAATATGAGTCCCTTCTTCCAGTTCCGCAACCTGGCCGCCCAGGCTGGCCTGCGCCACGCAATTACCCGACGCTGGCGACCGCAGCCCGACGGCACGCTGGTCGAGTTCAACCTCGGCTACC
>JBBROH010000170.1:0-8819 GCA_038229595.1 Chloroflexia bacterium
AGGAGATAACCACCACTGCGTCCACCCAGTTCTGTCCGCTCCATCAGCTTCGCCTTGTGGTTCAGCTTCATGATCTCACTCTTGAGTGGCAGGTAGTAACATTGATGAAGGTGATCGTAGTCGGTGCGAGTGTACGACTGCTGCCGGTAGCGAGCCGCTTCCGAGGCAACCCGCAAGGTCTGCAAGCACTCTCGCGACCGCCACACTGAGGTCACAATCCTGCTTGACGTTGGCCGCCATCGCATCATGGGTCAGACTTGTGACGGACTTCACCCCGACTAGGTAGCTGTCCACCAACTGCAAGGCTGCATAGAACAAGGCAGTTACTGCCCATTCGCAGAAAGGGGTATAAGCCAACCAGCCTGCCACTACCTCGTTACGCCGTGCCGTCTGTAGATGTTGCTTACCTAGATTGACCACCGTTCTCTCCCTCCCGCTACTCTAAGCGTCTGTCACCAACCCCGACCGGAGCCAGCCAATCATCTTCTTCAATAGGTTGCCACCCCGCCAGCGAACTTGCCTGTGAGGCTCCGCTGCCCACCACCTCGGTCGAAGCTGACGACAAAGCCTCCTGCTGCCAGGCTCCACCAAAGCCAGCCAGTTCGCCAGTGTCAGCGCGGGGCAATTCCGCTTCATCGCTGAGGGTAGGTACTTCGCCGGTGATCCGCTGGCTCGGTGGCTGCAGCCAGAAAGGTAGTTCATCCCCCGCCGCAGCATCGGCATCGTCCATTACTCGTTGCTCATCAGTCGCTAGTGTCCCGCTGGTAGCTCCCTCCAACGCGTAGATGTCTGGCAGCTCGTAACGCTCCCCCGCTCCCACCTGCTGGTCGCCGTAAACCGGCTGATCTGCATAGGTCGGTGGCGTGTAACCCTGGATCGCGGCTGGCGCGTAGCTGCCCCCACCAACTACCATGTTGGGCATGGTCTGTGCGTTCGCCCCACCATAGCCTTGCCCGGCAGCTACCGACGCGGCCTGGTTGCGTCGCCTGAGCTTCAGCCCCCACCACAACACCCCTAGCAGCACCCCGGAGCCTGCCACCAGGTAGTTGAATAGCTCAAAGCTGCCAGTGGTGGTCGCGGCCCCTTCATCGGGCTGGCTGGCCGCTGTTGGTCGCCACTCGCTCGTCGGTACCGGCTTGATCGTCGCGGCCCCACCGCTGGTTGTGCTGGTCGCAGAGCTTTTGGGGACAGCTTGCTGCTTACCCACCGCAGCGGTCGGGGCAGGTAGCAATGGATCTACCGCCGCCTCGTTCACCAGCGGTACCGGCTGCACCGTCGGGCTGCCACTGGGTACCGCATCCATGCCGGTCTCTGGCAACCCCGCTAGTGGATTGTTCCCTGCTGGTGAGGGCGTGGGGGACAGCGTGGGTAGGCTGGCACCAGCTGGCAATACAGTAGGCTGCTCACTGGCTGGGGGTGCGTTGCCTACGTTTACGCCGCTGTTGTCAGCGACCAATGGCTGCACGGTGGTCGTTGCTATCGCTGTCGTCGCAGCGGCAGTCGTTGCCTCTGGCCTAGTGGCAGTAGTAGAAGGGGCAGTGGTTGTGACCGCTGTTCGGCTGTTAGTAGCGGCAGGTGCGGCGGTCTTGGCCCCTGTCCCGCTGGCGGTCGGGGGCAACACGGCAGTCGGCGCAAGCCCCGTCGAAGCTGCTGGCGGCCCGCTGTGGCTAGGTAGCCTGGTAGCGGTGGGTGCTATCACGCCTACCGTTGGCGAGTTGCGTGCGGCAAAGGTGTTGCCTACTGGCGACATGGCCGTAGCCTTTGCTGGTTGGCCCGCAACCGGAGCCTGCGCTCCAGCTTGCCCGCTTGTGCGACCCTGCCCCAGCGCGGGATCCCTCACCACGAACGTCACTGCCTCGGCTGCGTCAAGCGGGGTGCTGTCCCAGGGTCGCACGATGATGCCTGCCTCGCACGCCGACCGCAAGATGATCGCCCCTTGCCCTAGCTGCTGGGTGCAACTTGCCCCCTCGATCTGGAGACCCCAACCCCGGAACCGCCAGCCTCGACCGGCTGCCAGCTCCTCCGCGCGACGGCGTGGGGTCTGGAACAGCACATGGCCGTCTGGCCCAGGCCGCTGTGCGCTGACGGTAACGAGTTGCAGGGTGTCGCTATCATCTACCAGCATCGCCACCAGGTTGACGATGGTGCTGCCGCTATCGTCTCGCACGCTGCCACCAATGGTGTCGGTGATCGTTGTCTGCGCCTGACTTGGTGCTGGGGTTGCCAGCAGTAGCAGAATTAGCAAACTGAACAGCAGCCGAAGATATTGCTCTCTCACCCTTCTACCCCCTCTCGATTCTGGTGTTCTGGCTGTCGGCTTCGTCCTGCCCCAGCCCTACTATTTCCCTTGCCTGCAAGGTCTTGGTTCGCTGCTCCAGGTAGACTAGCCATAGCCGCTTATCCAATTTCCAAGCTCTATGCTCTGGTTGCTATCAGTATCTTGTTGGTTGCCTTATTCGCTAGTGCCTGCTGCCTCACCTGTGTCGGTACCATGCTGATCGGTTCGCCCCCTTCGGGTTTCAGCCAGACCGGGGCAGTCAGCGGGCCGTAATACTCGCCACCCAACACGCCGACGTAGCGATCCAGTCGTTCGAAGCTGGTGATGAACCAACTGATCGGCGTGTTCGCACTCAGCCTCGCCTCGCGCACCGCTTTGCAGAGGTAGGGCAGAGCCTTCTCTCCAGCACTCGTCACCAGCAAAACCTGCGTGGCTATCCGCCCTGCTTTGCGCTCCTGCTCGTAGCCTGCGACCTTCTTCCTAATCCTCGTCTCGCTCATCGTGCGCCGGTCGATTTCCACCGCAAACTCCAGCTTGCCCCCACCTAGGCTGAACCGTCCCCCTGCGTCTGGCCTCACTGCTGCCTTCCACACCCCTAGCTCGATCTCGCTCTGCCAACTGGCATCCGCCCCAAAGTACCTTGCTTCTTCTAGCACCGCTACCATGAAATCAGCGGCCAGGAGGCTGTGCTGCGTGTTGGCGAGGTTGGCTGCCTTGACCTCGATCCCTTGCGCCCGCAGCACCGCGATCCCCAGTTTTGTTAGCCAGTAGTAGTATTGCTTGCGCTCTCGCGCTGACCAGGCCAAAAGCCCCAACTCCACCAACTGCCCAAAGCGGCTGCGTTTCCCCTTTTCGCCTTCGGTCGGTGCGCCAACGTAGCATAGCCGCGCCAGATGCTCCGCCCCCAGGATGCCGCGCAACCCCAGTTCGCGCAGCACCAGCTCGTCGCGCATCCTTAGCTTTGCCTGCTCTAGCACGGTGTTGATCTCCACCTGGCTGATGCGTGGGCCTGCCTCGGCTTTGACTACCGCTTCTCCATACTGCTCTTTGCGCTTCTTCTGCTCTACTCTGCTCATCCTCTGCCTCTCTCCTCTCTACTCTTTCCTAGCGACGGTGCTGGTCATCCCCTCTATGCGGCTTATGCCCCTACCAAAGCGGACTTCCCAACGTCCAGCATCGGTGTAGAAGTTAAATGCAATAAGTCTGGCCGCTGGCTCTCTTTCTCGTGCTTGTTAAGGACATACCCCGCACCCGAATAATAACCTTTATAGCTACCTCTATAGCCACCTTCATCGTTACTTCACTGCATTCTTCTATACTCTTGATCCTCATGGCCGCTGCTGTATCGTCCATAGGCTACCATGCTCTCGCCGCCACTGATCGTCTGCAACTGATCGTCTGCAACGGGGGGAGAGGAAGGAAGCCTTCGCCTCGACACAAGGTGCTATTATAGGGGTATGTAGGATGGCCCTCTCCCCCCGTTGCTGCGGGCCTAATCATCCTCTATGCTCCAAACCGGGATGCTCTCCTTCGACTGCTCTACCTGCCGCGCGTTGGTCGCCCGCGTCAACAGCACACACTTGTGGTAGAACAAAGCACTTGCGTACATCACGTGCATCGCTGGTTGGTTGTAGTGCGCCACCACCCCTGGATGTTGCCAGATGTACATCGCTCTCGCCTTCATCCTCCCTTCCACCAGGAGCGTCACGGCGGCGAACTCCGTCTCGCTGGCCGCTACCAACTGCTTCAACCCATCGCTGTAGAGGGTGTAAGCTGCATCGCGGGCCGCAAAAGAACGCCCCTTGAAGCTGACCATCTTCGCCTGCATCCAACACTCGACCAGTTCCACCAGAGCCTTCAGCCGCCTGTCCTCAGCTTCACTGGGGCGGTCGCCGAATAGGTCAGGGGCGTAGCTACCGGGCCGCTCCTTGTTAGCCCGCTGGGCCAGCACCGCCGCTGCCCGGTAGGAGCAGGGCCACGCCCCCACCGCTGCTGCATACATATTCGCTTCTGGCTCTAGCACCAGGTCGCTGGGCAGGATGGTCTCGTCTGGCAGGGGGAAGGTGCGCCCGCTCACTACCTGCTTCACCCCATCTACCTCGATCTTCATGTAGACAGCGTACCGCTCCTGATTGAGTACGTCGCTACCCTTGACCTTGCCCATCAACGCTTGCCGGGCGATCCACTCGGCTAGTTCTTGCTTGTTGGCTGCAAAGGTGATGTTGGTGCCGGTCTGCCCGGTCAAGGTGTTCTCAGTGTCTTTCTCCATCTGCCCTGGGTACTGGTTGGCGAAGAAGGCAGCCAGGTTCGCTTTGGCCCCTTGGTCAATGATCTTTTGGAGGATCTCCTTCGACTTCTTGCCGATGATCGATTTGGCCTCGTCGCCAAAGAACCAGGTCATCGGCCTGTTGCGCCGGTCGGGAATGTCGTTGACCCGATCCATTGCCGCGTTGGCGATCCGCAGGAACATCAGCTTCGCCAGAGCCGAGCTGATAGGGTTGTCTCCCTTCTGCGCGTCGCCTGCCCCTGGCAAGGTGATCAGGATGATCTTGCCGCTATCGATCAGCTTCCTCGCGGCGAAGGTCGAGGTGGCCGTCGAGAACATATTGTTGGCGTAATCGTTGCCCATCATCGTGTCCAGCCGGTTAAGCAGCGGCTGGATCTGGCCCTCCCACTCCTTCGGCGGGATGTTGGGGAAGACACTCTCCCACCAGGTGCGTAGCTGCGGGTTCCGCACGTTGACCGCCTGCCCTTCATCAGTATCAGTACCCAGTACACGGGCGCGATATGGTGCATCGGTCAGCAGCTTGTACAGCGCGTAGAAGGTAGCGTTGCGGTCGGCTTCCAATAGGGTCAGCACCGCCCGGTTGAGGATCGCCCCCATGCGCGGGGTGGTTTCCAGGTCGGTACCCGACAGACCACTGAAGATAGCCAGCACCTCGCTCTGCGTCTCCGCTTCCATGTCGGGGAACTCCATCTCCAGCGGGTTGATCGCGCAGTACAGCCCCCACTTGTCCATCAGGTCAGGCCGGATGAATACCACCCGCTGCCAGTCGCCCACCGCGAGGCGCAGCATGATGTCCACGTTGATGTCGCCGGTGGGTTCCATTACCACCACGCTGTCACCCTTGTTCGCCAACCAGAGCGCGAGGTAGGCGATCAGCCACGACTTGCCCGATCTGGTCGGGCCGAGTAGCCAACCGTGCATCTTGAAATACTTGAGCGGCACTCCGATTACCTTCGCGCTCACCCCGTCCTCGTTCGGCCACCAGGCGAGCGGGATTTTCTGCTCGAAGTCATAGTCTGCCGGACGCGTCAGTGGGCGTGGCTTGATCGTGTGGAAGGCGATTCTACTGTTGCCGACCCCCCCAGAGGGGGTTTGACCGTTTGTTGCTGCTGAAAGCTGCGCTGCTACCATTGCGTTAACCTCATTTCCCTGGCTTACCGATTAACCTTGCTACATCCACTTGTATTGGGGGATACCGTTCGCCAGCGGCACGCTGTCCACCACGATCATGTTGCGGCTGGGGCGCATCAGCCGCGCTCCCCTGGCTGCCATCCCTGGTGCGACAGCGGGGTAGGCTGGGTGAACGACCATGCCTGCTTCCAGTGGGCCGAGTACGTCGCGGCCTGCACTCAAATCTACCGGGTAGCCGAATCCGGGATGGCCGTACTTCGACGGCTCGGCCACGAAGCGGTTGTCGTCGTCGAAGCTACCAAAGTAGCTGACCAGGTTGCCCAGTCGCTCCAATGCCGCCTGGTTTGCATCCTGCTCGTAGCCGACCGCTACCAGCGGGCGCACCTTCCAGCCATACTTGTCCGAGCGCAGGTTCTTTTGCAGCTTGGCAATCTGGGCGTTATCACGTTGCTTGGGGTCGACTGCTTTGGCCTTCTCCAACTCCTTCTGCCCGGCCACCGCCCAATCTTTACCTTCCTCGTAACGCATAAAGAAGCTGACGGCGGCGTAGCTGATCACCTTGTTCGTCACCAGCTGGGACATCAGGTTGATCAGCGGGTCGCGGGGTTGCAGGGTACGGATGTTGTGGTAACTCTCGCGCTGGAGTTTCAGCCAGGCGTGATAGACCCGCTCCGAGGGGAGGGGACATGGCACCTGCCTAAGCTCGATGTTCGGCCCCAGGGCTTCTATCGTCTTGTAGACTAGCTGCTGCAACTGCGTATTGCCCACGATGGTTACGATGCAGGTGGTCAGGTAGGGAGTGTCGTTACGCCCTACATAGGTCAGCACCAGGTAGGGGTACTTCCCGGTCATCCGCTGCCCGGGGGTGCTGCTGAACGAGGGCCGCAGCAGGTAGTAGGCTTCGCTGGTCGCCTCGATGCTGATCACGTCGTCCGTCTCCATCAGTATCTGGTAGCTGACGCTGTTCGCCGCCGCTGCCTTACCGTTGCGCTCTTGCAGCTTCCGCAAGTAGGAGATGAACCAGAAGGCGGTGACCACCGCTGCTGCGTCAACTATCCCTGTGCCGACCAGGAGCAACGGCTCATGACTAATCCGCTGCCAGGCTACCGCTTGCGGGTTGCTCTGCTTGCCCTTGACCGCTTGCTTCTTCGGCGGCTGAAACTGCGTCCAATATCCGTAGACGGCGACCCCCGCAGCAGTTAGTAGCCAGATGCTCAAGATTATGATCCCAATCCGCTTTGTCATGGTTGTTCCCTTGACCTTCAGTGTTTATGCTTTAGCTGCCGAACCCCGGTAGGGGGGTTTAACTCACCGTCCCATTGACCTTCACCCAATATTGCCTATCGTTGCTTGTGTAGACTGACATTGTTGACCACTGTATGCTGCTCCCCCTACAACCCCCTGGTAGGGGGTTTACATCATTTCACTGTCTAGGTTTATGGCTGGCGGCTTGCTGCAAGAGGTCGCCGCTGAGTCCGCCCGGTAGCACCAGCAGAGCCAGCAGCACCGCGAGGGCGGCAAAGCCCAAGACGCTGTTAAAGGGGCCGCTGGCCGAGACCCGCAGGCCGGGCGGGGCCAGGTTGAACTTGTGCTTCGACAACGGCCATAGGAGCGGCTGCCCGCTGTAGGTAATACCGTCGGACAAGAGGTGCGATGTGTAGCCTGCCAGCAGGTAGACCGCAAGCTCCCACAGGCCGAGGGCGGGTAGGTGCAGCAAGGTCAGGCCCGCCAGCACCGCCAACAGCGTCAGTGACCATAGCAGCCCGGCCCCGAAGCTGTGCATGATGCCGCGATGCCCCAACGTTGCTTTGAGTAGCCCCGCTACCGAACGTACCGGCAGATTGATCAGCGCGAAGGGTAGGGAGAGGGCGTAACCCACCAGGCTGTGCCGCCGGATGCCGAAGGTGGTGTAGACCGCCTTCCGTGCTTGCTGGCCGGGGTTGGCGATCAGGCTGGTCGGCTGGTCAATGTCCGGCAGCAACCCGCCGACTAGCCCCACCGCTGCCGCGCAGATGACCGCCAGGCTACCCCCCGGTGGGGGGTTTACGCCGACTGCTTGCAGAAGGTGCAGGCTGAGGAGACCGGAGATCGCACCAAGCGGCGCGTGCGTCGTACCCATCATCGGCTTGGCCCTCCTGCTACTGAATTAGTTGTCACTGGCTCTGGTTGACCATCGGCAGCAATTGTTACTGCTGGCTTGCGGATGTAAGTCAGGCCGGTCAGAAGTACCCCTGCTACAGCACCGATCAGTATCCACCAGATGATACTGTTGTCTGGCTGGCTGGCTTTGGCGGCTGCTGACAGACTGCTCCCGCTCACCGCCAAGCTACCCGTAACGCTACCGCTAGCCGTGATGCCGGAGCCGCTCGTCAAGGTTGTGCTTACGGCGACCGTCCTTGTAACCCCCACCGGGGGGGTTTGGGGGAACGTGGTCGTAACGGTAGCGTAGAAACCACCAGGCCGCTCCCCGCTGCTTGCAGGCGGGGTTGGTTGCTCATCCGTCGCCACTGGCGTTTGCCCCGTGCTGCTGCCTTCGTCGCGGGGTACGCGCACCTGCTCCCCAGGGGCGGCCAGGATCACCGGCTGCTCCACCCGCTTCAGGTCGGATAGGTAATAGGTAACATCTACCGTCATTTTGGTGTCAGGGCGGGCGGGCCAGGTGAAATCGTCGTGACGCACCCGCTCCACCACCTGCCCATTGTCATCTACCGCGACCACCCACAAGCGGCAACCCTGCCGCTCAGTGTCGGCTACCAGCACCCACACCTGACCCTCAGCAGCCAGGGGGTACAGCTTTGGGCTGGGGCAACTGGTAGTGGGGGTAGGTAGCTCTGCGGTGCTGGCCCAGTTCGCTGCTGTGGCTGTGGTGGTCACGATGGCCGTTGCGGTGTTGGCAGCGGTGGGTGCGGGCGCGCACGCGGGGAAGTCGAACTGGGCCAGCACCCGCAGGTCAGGACGTGGCAACTCGACCACCAACCGCAGCCGGTAGCTCACATTCGCTTGTGCTTGAACTATCCCACTCAAGTAGCAGAGCAGGCTCATGGTTAGCAGCAGCAGAGCCACTAGCCTGCTTGCTAGCCTTCTGCAGAAGATGTTAGTTGGCATTCGTCGCATCGCCCACCT
>JBBROH010000171.1:0-8750 GCA_038229595.1 Chloroflexia bacterium
CACAACAGCGGCAGCGGTCGGGGTCATCATCATGGTGCCGGTCATCATCGGGGTCATGCCCATCATCGGGGTGGACATCATGGTGCCGGTCATCATCGGGGTGGACATCATCGCAGTGGTGTTGGTGGCCGCAACCACCATCGGGGTACCAGTCGCAGCGACTGCCGGAGCCGGAGTCGCGGCAGTGTTGTTGTCGCAGGCGGCCAATACCATGCTCAACATCAGCACGGCGACCAACAGCGAACCAGCCTTAGAGAATGACTTCATACTAAACAGTTCCTCCTTGAGGGTATCCTATGCGCTTGCGCGCCGAAAGAACAAGCCGATCTCCTTGTTTGCCCATAGCCGCCAGCTAAGGGATGAGCGCGAAGCTCAACCGCAACCGGTTGCACGGAGATAGACTCTCGCCACCAACCAATGGTGGCGTAGTCAGCATTATAGTTACTCCCTCCCAATTTGTCAAATTAGCGGTGGGAGTGTTTAGGGTTGCAGAAGCAGATGCAGCCAGCCGTATGTTGCTAGCTGGCTGGCAGCCTTGCTAGCTGTGGTACAATAAGAACTGACCAGGAGGTGCTATTGCCCAGATGCGCTGTCCAAACTGCCAGAGTGCTAACAATATTGCCTTCAAGTTCTGCGCCAGTTGTGGGGCGAAGCTGCCCGTTGCTGCAACCGACGAGCGGCGGGTAGTAACGATCCTCTTTGCCAACGTCGCGGGCCTCAACGCCCTCAGTGAACAGCGTGACCCAGAGCAGGTTAGTGCATTGCTGGGGGAGGTATTTGGGGTGCTGGGTCAGGCGATCAGCCGCTACGATGGCACGATTGACAAGTACATTGGTGACGCGATCATGGTGCTGTTTGGCGCGCCGCTGGCTCACGAGGACGACCCAGCCCGCGCTCTCCGCTGTGCGCTGGCGATGCAAGCCCAGCTAGCCGAGTACAATGCCAGCCACCTGGCAGAGGTGCCGCAGCCGCTCAACCTGCATATTGGCATCAACACGGGGTTGGTATTGGCTGGTCAGGTGGGAGCAACGAACAAGAGCTACAGCGTGATGGGCGACGCGGTGAACCTGGCTGCCCGCCTGGAGGGACTGTCGGGGCCGGGTGAAATCCTGGTTGGTGCGGCGACCTGGCAGCTAACTGGGCCGCTGTTCGAGTGGGCTGACCTGGGCAGCGTAAAGATTCGGGGCAAGGCCGAGCCGGTGATCCTCTACCGTTTGCTGGGCGCAAAGGGGCTGACCAACCAGCTACGTGGCACCGGGCTGCACAGCCCGCTGGTGGGGCGGTCTGCTGAACTGGCGACGCTCAGGAGGGCGATAGCAGGGGCGCAGGCGCGTAAGGGCAGCTTCGTTGCCGTGTTTGGCGAAGCAGGGTTGGGTAAGAGCCGCCTGGTAGAAGAAGCAGTAGACGAGGCAGCGTCGCAGCTACCCACTGCCCCTGCCTTTGGCCGCTGCCTCAGCTACGGGGCCAACCTCGACTACCAACCCTGGCAGGAGGTCCTGCGCGCCCTGCTAGGGGTGGAGGCGGAAGGCAGTGTGGGGGCGCAGGAGCAACTTGATCGCGCTCTGGACGCAGTTGGCTTCGGCGGGGATGCGCGGGATCGCCAGCAGATCGGCCACATCCTCGGCCTGGCGGCAAGTGAGGGCGACCCCAGCCAGCAGGCTGCCGCTGCCGCCAGCGCGATTGCTGCCCTCTGTCGCACTCTGACCGTTAGCCACCCCCTGGTGATCGTGCTAGAAGACCTGCACTGGGCCGATGGGCCTTCGCTGCGCCTGCTGCAAGCGGTTGCGCCGCTGCTGGCTGACCTGCCCTTGCTGCTGATCGTCGTCTGCCGCCCACAAGGGGAGGCCGCTGCTCTCCTGAGCGGGTTGGTCGCTGGCGACAGGGCGGGGCAACGAGAGGCGATCCACCTGCAACCGCTGGGCAACGCTGCCAGCGAGGAATTGGTTGCCAACCTACTGGGCAGCGCAGAGTTGCCGGAGGCAGTGCGCCTGCTGGTGGAGGAACGGGCCGACGGCAACCCCTTCTATGTGGAGGAGTGTGTGCGAACCCTGGTTGACCGGGGCTGGCTGGTGCGCGGCGTGGAGGGCTGGTCAGTAGTGGGTGGTGAGGTGCCGCCAGAGGTACCGGCCACATTGCAGGGCATCATTGGGGCGCGCATTGATGGCTTGCCAGAGGCAGCCCGCCGCTCCTTGCAGGTGGCGAGTGTACTGGGCCGCCGTTTCCGCCCGCTGGTACTGGGTGCGTTGGATCGGGCGGCGGCGCAGGAGAACAATCTGCTGCTGCTGACGGAGCGCGAGATGGTGTTGGTGGAGCGCGACGAGTACCTCTTTCGCCACTCGCTGACCCAGGAGGTGGCCTACGGCACCCTGTTGCTCGAACGTCGCCGCCTCTACCACATCGCCGCTGCCGAGTACTACCGCCGCAGCTTCGCACTTACCCTGAGGCCGGGTGGTGTCCGCGCTCTGGCTGACCTGGCTAGTCTCCTCAATGCTGCTTACCACTACGCGGCAGCGGGCAGCTACGTGGCTGCCTACGACCTGTTGGATGAGCCGCTCGGCTCCGTCGCGGATGGCAACGCAGGAGACAGCCTTTACCAGCGGCTCTACCTCTGGGGCGAGTACGCGACGCTGGCGGAGTTGCTCGGCAGGCTAACCAGTCTTCCAGCCCAGGCCGCGTTGGAACGCACAGCGCAGGTGAAGGTCCTGAGCAATCTTGGCCTGGCCTACACCTATCTGGGTGAGGGGGAGCGCGCCCTGACCTGCTACAACCAGGCGATGGCCCTGGCGCAGGAACTGGGCGACTTTGGGCGGGTTAGCAATATATATAATAGGATGGGCATTGCCTACGCCATGCGCGGCGATCTGGCCCAGGCGATGGTCTACTACCAGGGTGCGCTAGAGGCGGCGGAGCAGGCAGGCGACGATGTGGCCGTCTCGCGCGCCCTCACCAATCTTGGCCGCTCGTCGCTCATGCTAGGCAGGCTGATGCCCGCCCGCGAGTATGGAGAACGCGCCCTGGCCCTGGCCGAAGCGGGCGGCGACCCAGGGGTACAGGAGGGTGCGCTCAACAACCTGGGGGTGATCTGCGCCGCTCTTGGGCAGACCGAGGCAGCGGTAGAATACTACCATCGTGCGCTAGCGATTGCCGAGGAACGCGGCCACCAACGCGGGCAGGTGGCGGTGCTGAACGACCTCGGTGCGGCTCGCCTGAGCCTGGGCGACGTGGCCGCTGCCACCGCCATGCACCAGCGCGCTTTGCAGATCGCGGTGGAGTGTGATGACCGCGATGGCCGCGTCTCCGCCCTCTCCCACCTGGGTGAAGACTACACCGCCAGCCGCGACTATGCCCTGGCCCTTGATTACCATGCCGGGGCGCAGGCATTGGTGGAAGACAGCGACCAGTTTGAGCGGGGAGCCGTTGCCAGTGCTTTGGGCAGCACCTACCTGGCCCTGGGTCGGGCCGAGGAAGCCCTGGCCCAGCATCAGGCAGCGTTGGCCTGGTTTGAGCAGGTGCAGAACAAGCCGCGGCTCGCTCGCACGCGCTCCACCCTCGCAGCTGACTACCTGGCCCTTAACCAGGCCGCCGCTGCCCTCGCCCAGGCCGAGCAAGCCGCTGAGGTCAGCGCAGAACTTGGCGCACCGCTGATGCTGGCCTCCGCCCAGCACCTGATCGGCATCGCGCAGCAGCGGGCTGGCAACCTGGCTGCTGCCCGCGCCGCCTACGCCACCGCCCACGACCTGCGTATCCGCCACGCTGACCCACGCGCCCTGGAGAGCCTGGCTGCCCTCCGCGCCCTGGATGGACTGCCCTGATTTTTGGTGGGGGTCAGTGCGAGCGCGGGCCTGGCCCAGCGCAAAGGAGACAAAAGCTGGACGGTCGCGCAGGTTTTTACGGACTCGCTGGCTGTTCCCCGCAACCCTGAACAGTTACCCATCCCTACTGGTTTGCGAAAAGCGCGCAGATGTAGTAAAATGGAACAGCCCCACCCGCGTGAGGTTAAGTTTGCTATGCCTGACAAATGTAAGGCCGCGTGATGCGCCTTTGAGGAGTAGATAATGGCTGATGAGGTAATCAAGGTGAAGTCTAGCGACATTGAGAAGCTGATCGAGTGGCTGCGTCGGGGCGGCCAGCCGCAGTCTTTGGAGGAGATGAGCCGCCGTTTGGTCGAGATCATCCGCGAAGAAGCCACCAGCAAGGGACGTTAGGGGAAAAGCGAAGAATGACGAAAACTATTAGTAAGGCAATAGTGGCGGATGTGGGCCTGGTCGAGCGGACGACTGCCGCCATGCTCAAGCGGGCCACCCTGCTGCCAATCGGCGCGAAAGTGACCGCCGAACTAGGACAACTGGCCGCCGCCCTGGGGGTCGAGCCTGCCAGCCTGGATGCTACCCTGACCGCAGACAACCGCTTCCAGCGCGAGGAGCGGGGTGGCACTGTCTACTTCAGCACCGAGAAGCCGGGCCGCACCGCCCCGCCGGTGGCCGACTGGAAGCCCACCCACAACTTTGCCAGCCGCATGAGTACCACCGCCACCGACGTTTCTAGCGAGCAGCGGCAGGAGATCAGCGAGCAATATGCAGCCCGCGCCTCGGCCAACCGCGCCGCTCGGTTGCGCGCCCGCGAGGATGCTCTGCGCGCCGAGCAGGAGAGCCTGCGCCTTGCCACCGCCGCCGCCGCTGAGATGCTAGCCGGGCAGAGCCAGTCCAGCGGGATGGATGATGATCTGCTGGGCAACGACTTCTACGCACCCAGTGCCTCTATGGAGACCGATGCGGGCGATCTGACTGCGGACTCCTTCATCCCCACTGCTGCCCCACCTTCGTTGGCGACCAGACCGGTTGAGCAAGCCAGCCCAATCGAGCAAGTCAGCCCGGTCGAGCAAGCCAGCCCGGTCGAGCAGGCCAGCCCAGTTGAGCAAGCCAGCCCAGTTGAGCAAGCCAGCCCAATCGAGCAGGCTACGCCAGTTGCGCCAAACCCGGTTGTCACCGCCCCGGTGGTGCCACCGACCGTGCCAACGGCCCCGGTTGTGCCATTGGTCGAGGTGCCACCTGCGCCCGCCCGCAACCTCACCTACCTGCTGGATACTACCAACGGTCAACAGACATTGGACTTTGCCAACAGTGCCGACGACATCTTCGCCCAGTATGGCTCTGAGTTCACTAACCTCTTGCGCCGCAGCATCAGCGACGACTTCCGCTTCGTCAGCTTCGCTGGGCAATGGTACCTGGAGGATATGGTCGAACGCTTCAGCAAGGGCGACTTGCGTAAGATCAAAGACTACCTGGCCGAAACCAACGATGCGCTCTCCGACCGTGCCTTCCTTGCCGACCTGTTTGGTAAGCGACCAGAGCAGGGCGATTATGAGGTCTGGCGGTTCAGCCTCAACTACCGTCTGCTGAAGGAGAAGAAGGAGTTTGAGTTCGTGGGCGTGGCCGATGAGCGGCTCTGGCTGGCGAACGGGGCCACCCTCTTTCCCCAGAAGCGCAAAGCCAGCGAACTCGGCCAGGATTACCGCTTCCTTGAGGAACCCAGCCTCAGCGGTGATGGCTTCAACGTGGTAGAGGAGGTCGGTGGCAAGCAACGTCTCTGCCACACCCTCACCTACTACGAATATGAGAACGGGCTGATCCCCTATGACGAGGCGGCCAAGCAGTTCTTCCCTGGCCCCGTGATGGACGATCAGCGGGCGGCAGTCTTCCGCTTCGAGTCGCCCCAACTCTACCTCAGCTTCCTCACCGAACTGCGCTTCAGCAGCGGCAACCGTGGCGGCTACATTGTCGGCTTGGACGAGTTCTACCAGAACCTGGTTCCCGGTGCCACCTTCGTGCTGGAAGCTACTGGCCGGGCCAACGTCTACACCCTGACCTACGAGCGGCTGAAGGGATCGCAGGAGGAGCGGCTGTTGCAGTACGACGAGCGGCGCGCCCGCTACATCTTCCGCCCAGTCGTCTTCAACGTGCAAACCGACCCGGCAGCCTTGATCACCGAGGCGAAGTACCCCCGGCTTGAGAGTTCGCACAAGTTGGAGGAGGCCGAGCGCAAGAAGCCCGAACTGATCCTCGCCAACGCATTCGAGAGCATCGGTGAGACGGTAGAGCGCGACGGCCATTCGGCCCTGATGACTCTGCTGGATGACCTGCTTCCGGTGGTCAACATCGAACGCCCCTTCAGCCGCGCCTACCTGCGCGCCCTGATGAGCAGCAGCCAGTACCCCGCCTTCAGCGCAGACAGCGAGAACGAAGGGGTCTACTACTACAACCCAGGCAAGAAGTAGCAACCAACAACCGGCAATCGGGGGGCGGGCAGACACCCGCCCCTACTCTACAGGACTTCTAGATTATTCGTTAGTCATTACCCAATACCAATCGGCAAAGAGAAGAAAATGGACGAACGCGAACTAAAAGAATACTATGAGGCACTACAAGACGAGCCTTCGGCAGAGGAGTTGGTCGTCAAGGGGATGCACCTGGTTGGCGACGACGAGGAAGAATTGGAGAGCGAGCGTTTGCGGGCGCAACTGGCCGCCGACGGGGAAGCCCGTGATGGGCGGTCGGCCCGCTTCACCAGCCTGTTGGCTGACCTGATCGGTGGCAACAAGGAGCCTGCTGCCCGCGAGTTGATCGGCCTGTCCGACCTCAGCCGCGCCGAGGCAAGCGAACTGGCCCGCGCCTGGAACCGCATCGCCCCCACCCGCCGCCGCCGCATGGTGGACATCCTCACCCAGCTTGAAGAAGATAACGTCGAGTACAACTTCCGCAATCTCTACCTGCAATCCATTACCGACACTGACCCTGTGGTGCGCCGCAAGTCTATCGAAGGCTTGTGGGAAGACGAGAGTAGTGAAGTGCTGGCGGCAATTAGCGACCGCACGCTGGATGCGAAGCCCGAAGTACGAGCCGCCGCCGCCGCCGCCCTGGGCCGCTTCGTCTACCGGGCCGAGACTGGCAAGCTGCGGCCCAGCCAGCGCGAGGAACTGCGGGCCGCCCTGCTGAAGCTGGCCGAGGACGCAGAGCAGCCGCTTGATGTATCGCGCCGCGCCCTGGAGTCGCTGGCTTACTTGAGCAACGACCCGTCGGTGACAAAGCTGATCGCTGCTGCTTATGCTGACAGCAATCCGCGCCAGAAGGCCAGTGCGGTCTTGGCGATGGGCCGCAATCTCGACCAACGCTGGCTGGAGGCGGTGCTAGAGGAGCTTGCTAGCGATGCCGCTGAGATGCGCTACGAGGCTGCCCGCGCCAGCGGTGAACTCGGTAGCCCCCAGGCGGTGCCACAGCTTGTGGTCCTGGTTGAGGACGAAGACAGCGAAGTGCGGCTAATGGCTATCTGGGCATTGGGGCAGGTCGGTGGCCCTACTGCTAACAATGCCTTGCGCCAGGCGGCCACCAGCCCCGACGAGGCGACCAGTGCAGCCGCCCAAGAGGCGATCTCTGAAGCGCGCCTGACCAGTGACCCGCTCAACCCTTTGTAGAGGTAGCTTGCAACCGCGAGTGAGCGCGAGGTTCTGCGCCCGCCTGCCTACGAAAGCCTAAATTATGCTGGATATCAACCCGCTCTACGAGCAGCTATGGTCGGAGCAGGCCCGCAGTTGGGACAACCGCACTGACTGGGGGACGACTCCGCGCACGGCTAGCCTGATCAGCCTGGCCTGGGGTCTCCCCGACCCGGCTACCTTCCCAGCCAGCCAGCTAACCGCCGCTACCGAACTGGTGCTGCGCGACCAGGCCGCTACCGCCCTGCAATACGGCAACGTGCAGGGCTATCGCCGCCTGATCGAGGTACTGTGCAAGAAGTTCAGGGATGATGAGGGGCTAACCGTCGCGCCAGAGCAGGTGTTGATCACCAACGGTTCGTCGCACGCCCTCAGCCTGATCGCGCGCGTGCTGCTTGACCCTGGCGACCCGATTGTGGTCGAAGCCCCCACCTTCGTTGGCGCAGTCAACACCTTCCTGCGCGCCCAGGCTGCTCCCTACGAGGTGCTGTTGGATGAGGAGGGGATTGGATTTGTTGACCTGGATCGCACCCTCGGCCACCTGCAAGCGGAGGGACGATCTGCCAAGTTCATCTATACCATCCCCAGCTTCCAGAACCCCACCGGCCTCACCATGTCCTTCGCCCGCCGCCACGAACTGCTCGACCTGGCAGTAGAACATGGCGCACTGATCGTAGAGGACGATGCTTACCGCGACATCTGCTTTGAGGGCGAAGTGCCACCCTCGCTATTCGCCATTGATAGCACGGGCGACATTCGCGGCCACGTGATCCGCACTGGCACCTTCTCCAAGATACTGGCCGCCGGGTTGCGTTTGGGCTGGGTGGTCGCCCCGACAGCGATGATCGAGAAGCTAACCGCCTTCAAGGATGATGGTGGCACCAACCCCTTTGCCGCGCACGTGGCCGCCACCTTCGCCGAAGCGGGCGAACTAGCCCTGCATATCGCCGACCTGCGCCAGCACTATCGCCGCAAGCGCGACATCATGCTGCGAGCGATGCGTGCCTACTTCCCGCATAGTGTGCAGTGGACTGAACCGACGGGCGGCTTCTTCATCTGGGTGACGCTGCCAGAGCGGGTAGATACCACCGCCCTCCAACAACGGGCCTGGGAGGAGGGGGTAGACTTCGTGCCGGGCGCACGCTGCTTCGCCAGCGGGGAAGGTAGCCGCTACCTGCGCCTCGCCTTCAGCTACAACACGCCCGACGAGATCGAGGAAGGGATCAAGCGGTTGGGCCGCACGCTCGCCACTGTGCTGTAG
>JBBROH010000172.1:0-8663 GCA_038229595.1 Chloroflexia bacterium
GAGGAGACGACTTTAGCAGGCCTCCAACCCTGAGGTTGAAAGCTAGCAGTGCAACTGTAGGTACAGCTAGAGGAGGATGGTTTGGTCTTCTCACCACTAAGGTGAACGAGGCCGGTTACTTGCGACCTGGCTATTATACGACACTGCCAGGTCATTGTCAAGGGCTTTTGGTAACTTTAGCGGTAATTTGCTTCTGTTACCCTTTTCGCCCCAAACACCACTTACCTTGCGGCAGTTGTGGCGGTCGTTGCTGACAAAGGAGAGTATACGACAAGACAGCGCAGATGTCAAGCGGATTCGCCGATTTAGTCACCTCCGTCCGAGGGTTAGTTCAGACTAGCAACGAACCTAGTGCCATGCTTGCCAACCGCTCGTGCGGCACATCATCGCGGCTGGCGAGGATGATTGGGGCCTTGCCGCCAACCACTACGCCCGCCGTGCGTCCACCAGCCAGGTAGCTGATCGCCATTACCAGCATATTGCCCGCCTCAATATCGGGCGCAATCAGGATGTCGGCCTGCCCCGCTACGGCGGAGCGGATGCCCTTCGCCTTCGCCGCCGCCGGGCTGATTGCGTTGTCCAAACCCAGTGGCCCATCCACCAGCCCACCGCGTATCTGCCCGCGCTCGGCCATTTTGCTCAGGTTGGCCGCGTCCACTGTGGCTGGCATACTGGGGCTGACCATCTCCAATGCGGCAATCAGGGCCACCTTTGGTTCGCTAATGCCCACCTTCTGCACCACATCTATCGCATTCTGTACGATCTGTATCTTCTCCTCCAGGGTGGGAGTGACCATCACGCCCGCGTCAGCTACCCAGATGATGCGGTCGAAGCCGGGTATCTCGAAGGCGGCGACGTGGGTGAGCAGCTTGCCAATGCGGAGACCAATCTTGCTGTCCAATGCGGCGTGCAGGACGCTGGCGACGTTGACGCGTCCACCCATCAACATATCGGCTTGCCCACGGGCGACGATCTCTACTGCGCGCCGCACTGCCAGCCCACTATTCTTCTCGTCAAGTAGCTGCATACCGGTCAGGTTGATGCCGTTCTCTGCGGCCAGCTTCTTGATTTGCTCGCTGTCACCAATCAGGATTGAGTTGGCGATCTTGTCCTCGTAGGCGGCCTGGGCTGCGGCCAGTACCTCTTTGTCCTGGGCAACAGCGATTGCCATCGTGCGTGGGCCACGGGCGCGGGCGGCCTCAATAATATCGGCGAAGTTGCGGGCTGGCTGGCTCATTATCCCCTCCATCTCCATATTGGTGTCAGTTGTTGCTTGCATTGTAGCATATGCGCTAACACTATGCTATAATCTGCGCCATGCGCGTACTAAGAGCAGGGGCCGTGCTGGTGGTAACGGTTGGCCTCTTTGTCTTCTCCCTTTGGCAGGTGGGCAACTATGAAGCCCGCCTCACTCGGCGTGCCTTCTTCGTCCCGGCCTTGCGGGCCGAACTGCCGCCAGTACCAGTGCTAGCCTTCCTTCCTGGCGGCAAGCCAACCGGCATAGCGATCATCGCGCATGGCTTCTCGGCCAACAAAGAGTTGATGCAGAGCTTCGCTATTGAACTGGCTCGCAACGACGGTCTGGTAGCCTACCTGTTCGACTTTCCCGGCCACGGCCAGGCGGCGGATCGCCTCAGCCCCCAGGATGAGAGCGGTAGCAGCCTAACCGCCAGCCTGACCGCTGTCTACGACTATGCTCAGCGGGAGGCTAGTGCCACCGGTTCGCCGACTGGCACTGTGCTGCTCGGACACTCGATGGGGTCGCGCACCGTCGCTCTCTACGGCCTCGACAACCGCGAAGTGCTGGCGACCATCGCGCTCTCGCCTGCTATGGCTGACGCTGACCTGCGCCGCTTCAGCAGCAACCAGCCGCGCAATCTACTCCTCCTGGCTGGCGAGCAGGATTTGCCAGTTAGCGTGCAAGGAGTAGTCAGCGGCACCCGCTACGCTACCACCGCTCTCGCTCGTAGCGAGGGAGACCCCACCGCGTTTGGTAGCTGGGCAAACGGCACGGCGCGCAAGGGCAAGCTCTACCCTGGTCTCAACCACCTGACCATCCTCTTTTCTACCGCCGTGTATGATGAGGTTGACCGCTGGGCCTTCCGCAGCCTCGGTCTGCGCCTGGGTGATGGGGCGAGCCTGCCGCCCGCCGCTGCCGAGGGGCGGCTCGGCTGGGTGATCGCTACCCTGCTCTCAGCTATCCTGATCGCCTTCGCCGTCGTCGGCCTGCTCACTACCTTCCGCGACCGCCGCTGGGAGGAGCAGGAACGTGCCACCCGGCCCAGTTTCATGGGGTCGGCTACCGCAACCTACCTGGTCATGGTGCTGTTCGGCTCGGTCGCAGCCATCCTTAGCTATCGGCTGTTCACTGGCCTGGGCTTCAACCCCTTCGCCTTCCTCAGCGTCAGCCTCACCCCCTTCCTTGCTCTTTACTTCCTGGTCGTCGGCGGGGTCTGCTGGCTGGCGATCCGTGGCCTCAACCCCACCAGCTTGCCTACCTTCGACCTCAGTGGGGTGGGTGGCGGGCTACTGGTCGGTGGCCTGATCTGGCTGGTCTGGTACCTCAGCCTCGGCCTTGCCACCAGCTTTAGCCTCTTTCGCCTCACCTTCGACGAACACAACCTCTACCGCCTACCGATCATGCTAGCCCTCGCCCTCTTGTTCTTCCCCTATTTCAGCGTAGATGAGGCGATCTGGCGCGGCTGGCAGCAGAACCGCCGTTGGGGGGTTGGGCTGCTCGGTGGCCTGCTCAGTAAGCTGCTGATCCTTGTGGCCCTATTGGTCGCTATCCTCACCAGTAGTGACCTGTTCTTCCTCACCCTCGCTCTGCCAGTGCTGGCAATCCTCTTTATCATCGCCCAGTTCTTCAGTGCGTGGCTCTACCGCGCCACCGGCAATGTGTGGGCTGGCGCGTGGTGGCAGTCGCTATTCTTCGCCCAGGTGCTGGCGATGCTGTTTGCCTTCGTCTAAAGCGCACTGCGCGAAAAAGGGCCACCAGCCGCAGCCAGTAGCCCCGATCATCTTGCAAGCTACCGCTGCCAGGGCGCGCCCTTGCTGTTGACCACGTACTCTAGCAGGTCAGTGCGGGTGATGATCGCTGTCGGCCTGTCACCCTCCTCTACCAGCACGGTCGAGGTACCGTTGAGCAGCATTGGTAGCACCCGATCTATGTCTTCGTCGGAGGAGACAATCGGGAAGGGCGACTCCATCCACTTCTCTACCGCTGTGTTCAGGTTAGCCGGGTCGCGGAAGATGCTCTCTAGCAGCGTCTTCTCCTGGATGCTGCCGATCAGCTTGTCCTGTACGCCAATCCCCACCTGCCCGCCATGCTGGTGGCCGCTGCTGTGCTGCTCGTCAGCGGGCATAGCGATCACCGGCATCTGGCTGATCTCGTACTTGTGCATCACCTCAACCGCCTCGCGCACGCTGGCCGCGCTGCACACACTGATCAGCGGCGGGAGGGTAGTGTGTTCTACCATCAGGTCTGCCACGTGCGCCTGTATTGGATAGCGATCCAGCAAGCCGTTCTCGCGCATCCAGGCATCATTGTAGAGCTTGCTCAGGTAGTTGCGCCCAGTATCGGGTAGGATGACCACGATCAACTTATCCTCGCCAAACCGCTTAGCGACCTCCAGCCCCGCCCACATTGCGGTGCCGCACGACTCGCCGACGAGGATACCCTCCTCGCGGGTGATGCGCCGGGCCATATTGAAGGCATCCTTGTCAGTGACCATGATCCACTCGTCTACCAAGCTGCGATCCAGGGTATCGGGGTAGAAGTCCTGCCCGATCCCCTCCTGCTTGTAAGTCTTAGGCTGCTGAATGCCACTGGTGTAGATCGAACCCTCTGGGTCGGCCCCGACGATCAGGATGTTGGGGTTCTGCTCCTTGAGGTAGCGGGCCACCCCGGTGATCGTCCCCCCCGTACCGACGCTGGCTACCAGCACGTCGATCTTGCCATCCGTCTGCCGCCAGATTTCGGGGCCAGTAGTGGCATAGTGTGCCTCCGGGTTGTTCATGTTGTAATACTGGTCGGGCAGGAACGCCCCTGGTATCTCCTCCGACAGCCGTTTTGCCACGCTGGTGTAGCTCTGCGGCGAACCATGCGGCACGGCAGTGGGGGTGATCACCACCTCGGCCCCGAACGCCTTGAGGACATTCACCTTATCGGTACTCTGCTTGTCGGCCATTACGAAGATAGATTTGTAGCCTTTGATCGCTGCGACGATAGCCAGCCCCGCGCCAGTGTTGCCGCTGGTTGGCTCGATGATCGTGCCACCGCGCTTCAAGAGGCCACGCTGCTCAGCATCCTCAATCATTGCCAGCCCGATCCGATCCTTGATGCTACCACCGGGATTAAAGCCCTCCACCTTCGCCAGGATCGTCGGCCCCAAGCCGCGGTTTAGCTTTGGCACCCGCACCATCGGCGTGTTGCCGATCACATCAAGGATGCTGTCATAAACTTCCATCTGCTTTGTTCTCCTCCAGCCACACCGTTGTGGTTGCTATACCATTAGCCTCGTTCATCGCTAAGTATAGGAAACTGAAGGTGGCAATGTCAATTAGCAGAACCATTGTGCAATCTTTCGTAAGTAGCGGGTTGTGAACCAGCCTGTGCGGCCAGGGCGTTAGCCGCTAAGCAGATGCCGTTGGCTAATCATCTGCTTAGCGGCTGGGCAACCGCCTGTGTCTGCCTACTACCTGTGATCGTGAACCGCAGCCCCAAGCTGACCGCCGTGCAGAGGCCACGAAGGGGCGTGCTGACCGCTAACCAGAGGCTAAACACCGCAGCCCCCACTGCTGCCCCTACTATGCTGCTGATCGCGTTCACTGCGTCGTTGTTCAGCCAGCGCAAGCCGCGTTGGTAGCTGTTCGGCGTACCATCAGCGGCTAGCCGCTTCTCCGTTTCCTTCCCCTCACCCGCCGCGTAGTACATCACCTGCACCGTCGCCCCCAGCAGGCTGTCGAACATCGCCCCCGCCAGTCCGCCGATCAGTGCGACCAGCGGCAGGGCCACCAGTTGGCTGCTACTAAGTTCCTGTGGCTGGAATAGGCCGCTCACCAAGAGCATCAGCAGCATCGCCAGGCCGATCAGCAGACCGCCCGCCGCCGCTGCTCCTGTCCCCAGGGCGGTGACTCCGCCGCTCGTCCCCGCCGTTACCAGCTTGCCAGTGGTGATCGAGCGCGGTGGTCGCTTGCTCAGTACCCCCAACTCCGTCGCCCAGGTGTCAGCGTTGACCGTCGCTAGAGCCGCAACGAAGGCGGCCAGCCAGAGCGGGCGTGGGTCGAGCAGGTGGATGAGAGCGAAAGCTGCCGCCACCCCCCCGTTCGCAATCGCCTGCCCCCAATCTCTTGTGCCGCCCTTGTCGAACTTCTCCGTCTCAAGCTGCTGCTTGTCGCGCTCGTGGTAGTGCGAGAGCAGGGTAGAGGTGACGAAGAAGACGATCAGTAGGAGACCCCACGACCAGCCGCCAAAGGCAAAGATGCTGCTGCCCGTCACTACTGCGCCCAACGCGCCGCTCAGGCTCAGGCTGCGCTGCTGGTAGGCGAACAGGCCGATGCCGCCGCTGACCGCCAGCCCCAGTGCCAGCCGCCAGCCCACCTCTGGGTAGCTTAGCAGCAGCCAGCCGAGGCCGCTGGTTAGCAGCGGTACAGTCAGATTGTCCAGGCCATGGGCCGTGACCGCCTCGACCAGCGTAGCACATACCGCTAGCAACAGGGCGTAGGCCAGCAAAGTGGCGGTGGCAAAGCTGCTGCCGAAGTAGTTGGCGTTGAGGTAGAACAGGGTGAGTGAAATCACCACCGCACTAACCAGCAGCATCGCCGCTGAGCCTTCTACGCTGCGCCCACCCGCCCGCCCAGCCGGGTAGACGCGGTAGGGGTGCCGCCCTAGCGGTTGGCCGATCAGAGCTGCCGCCGCGTCGCCCCAGGTCATCGCCATCAGCCCGACGAAAACGACATGGGCGGTTGGCTGGCTACTCCCCGCCAGGATCAGGAACAGCACGGCGCAGGAGAGCGCAAACCAGACCGTTCCCGCCCCACCCGTCTCCACCGAACGCAGCAGCCGCGTGCGGTAGTTCAGGTAGTTGACCAGGATGAAGGCGGTAAAGGGTAGCACCCGCCACCAGGGGGACTCGAACAGGGCCAACGCCCCCCACGTCCACATCCCCGCCCCGACGTGTACGAACTTGCGGGTCAGATCGGCTGGCACGCGGGCGTAGCGGCGCAGCAACTCGGCCACCACCAGCAGCACGGTTGGGTAGGCCAGCGAGACGATCAGAGCGAAAGTATCGCGGTTGCTCATATCAGTGCGTCCAGTGTTGTCTTGCCAACGTAGATCACCAGCAGCAGCACGAGGATCGCCGCCCACCACACCCCCCAGAAGGGCGAGAGCAGGCTGCGCTGGTTGTCGGGTAGGGGGCCATTTAGTAGCCACCAGATACCGTGCGGGATCGCGTAGACGATTGCCGCCACCAACGACCCCAGCACCAGCCGGGTGAAGCAGCCAAGATAGACATTGCGCCGCTTCGGTTGTAGCTGCTTCGGTTGCATCCCCGCTCACCCCCTTGCAATCTTCGCCAGTGCAGCGCAGAAGCGGTCAAGCTCTGCCTCTGTGTTGTAGTAATGGACGCTAGCCCGCAGCAACTTGTCCAGCCCGCGTGCGTCCATGTCCAGTCGGGCCGAACCCGCCACCGCAATCCAGATGTTGATCTGCTGCTCCCACAAAGCCGCCCGGATCGCTTCCGGCTCGCGCCCTGCGACAGTGAAGGTGACGATCCCGCAGCGATCTACGCCGAGGTCGCACACTGTCACCCCTGCTAGCGTCGCCAACTGCGACCGCAGGTAGTCAGCCAGCAGCGTTACCCGCTGTTGGATGCTGTCCAGCCCCCAACCCAGGGCGTAATCAATCGCCACCCCCAGGCCGATCTTGCCCGCGAAGTTCAGCTCATAACTCTCGAAGCGGCTGGCAGCGGGCTTCAGGCTATAGCTGCTAGCAGACAGCCACTCCGCCCCACCGGTGTCCATCATTGCAGGCTCAAGCTGCTCGGCTATGGCCCGGCGCACGTAGAGCAAGCCGGTATTGCGCGGCCCACGTAGGTACTTGCGCCCAGTCGCGGCCAGGAAGTCGCAGCCAATCTCTGCCACGGACACTGGCATCTGCCCTACCGACTGGCAGGCATCCAGCAAGTAAAGTACACCCGCCTCCTTCGCCACCTGCCCAATCTCGGCTACCGGGTTGACCAGGCCGCTGTTGGTCGCCACATGGGTGACGGCAATCAGCTTTACCCGCTCGTCTAGCATCTGGCGCAGCGCGGCGGGCGAAGTCTGGCCCTGCTCATCGTTGGCGATCACCTCTACCACTGCGCCCGTGCGTTGACTTACCTGCAAGATAGCCAGGTAGTTGCTAACATACTCAGCAGTCGAAACCAGGATGCGGTCGCCAGCCTTGAAGGGGATAGCGTAGAAGGCAGCACCCCAGGCCCGACTCGCGCTGTCGCTGAAGGCGATCTCGTCGCGAGCGCAACCCAGCAGAGCAGCCGCTGCATCGTAGAAGTGGGCTAGCTGATCAGCCGCCCTGTATTCGGCCTCGTAGCCACCGATTTCGGCCTCGCGGCGCAGGTGGCCGAACACTGCGTCCAGCACTGGGTTGGGCTGCAAAGAAGCACCAGCATTGTTCAGGTGCGTCACTCGCTCACAAGCGGCAGTCTCGCGCCGCGCTCGCTCCAAGTCAATCGCCAACTCCATTACCCCCTCGCCTGCTGTTTAGTTGCCACCAAATTATAGCACAATCAGCTAGCTGTGGCCTTGCTCAACCCGCCACAAACCCGCTTGCTAGCTGCCGATTAGGGAACGAAGCAGCATTTTAGGCTGAGGTGTTAAGAACTTTACACTTTTTTGGCTGGGATGTGCTATAATGCCTTTGCCTTGCAGCAACCTTGATCGTGGAGCGTGACTTTTGCATGGGGGAACCACAGTTCGTCGTAATTCCAATGGCTATCGGTGATGCCTTCAGCGACTCTTTCGCTCGTGGCAACGCAGGCTTCCTGATCCTCGCTGGGGACGAGCAGATCATGCTCGATTGCCCCCCACTGGTTGGCGCACTGCTAAAGCAGGCAAGCCAACTGAGCGGCGTGCCATCTACCCTGGCTGGCATCGGCCACGTCCTCGTCACCCATCTGCACGACGACCATAGCGGCGGCCTCTCTGAGTACACTATTGTCCACGCCACCGCCCGCAATCCGCTCTCCGCCAGCCAACGCCGCTACTCTGCCGCAGAGCAGGCAGCAGCCCTGCGCTACGGTCGCCCGACCCTGCACGGCCACCCACACCTGGTAGAACACTTCTGGCAGCAGAAGCTGAAGATCGCCCTGGGTCAGTCCTACACCAACGACGGGGACTTCCAGGAGAACCAGGTCGGCGACTGGTTCTACACCCAGTCGCTTACCCCCGGTCACCGCTTCCCCCTGGGCGACAGCGGCGTGCAGGTGGAGGCCCGCTATACCGTCCACCACATCCCCTGCGCCGCCTACAAGTTGTTCTTCAATGGGCATAGCGTCGGCTTCAGTGGCGACGCGCACTTCGAGCCAGCCCTGATCGACTGGCTAGCCGACTGCGACCTGGTGTTCCACGAAAGCACCTACGGCCCCGGCCACACCGACCTC
>JBBROH010000173.1:0-8661 GCA_038229595.1 Chloroflexia bacterium
TACCGCTCTGCCGCCCACCGCCTGGAGGACACCGCCGCCAACTGGCGATACCTGGCCGCCGAGTTGGAGATCGAGCCAGCGCAGATCGTGGGGGCGCAGCAGGTGCATGGCGGCGTTGTTGCCCCGGTTGGCCGCGCCAATTGGGGGGCAGGTATTCGGCTGCAAGCCTTTGCCGCCAGCGTAGAGGGCGCGGACGTGGTAGAGCAGCCAGCAGCGCAGCCCGCCATTGCCGCCGCTGACGGGCTGGTGACGGCAGTGCCGCGAACCTGGCTGCTCTGCGCCTACGCTGACTGCACGCCACTACTGGCTTACGACCCCCGCCAGCGGGCTGTTGGCCTGGCCCACGCGGGCTGGCGGGGGACGGTAGCCGGGATCAGCGCGGAGATGGTGCGCCAGATGGTCGCTACCTTCGGCAGCGATCCCACCGATATCCTTTGTGGCATCGGCCCCGCCGCTGGCCCAGAGAGCTACCAGGTGAGCGAGGAGGTGATCGCAGCAGTGCAGGCTGCCTTCCCCCGCCAGTGGCAGACCTTGCTGAACTTCAGCGGGCAACCAGCGGGCCACGCCCTGCTCGACCTGTGGCAGGCCAACCGCAGCACCCTACTTGCCGCTGGCGTGCCAGCCGCCAACATCGAAGTGGCTAGCATCAGCACCCTGACCAATGCAGACCAGTTCTTCTCTGCTCGCGCCGACGGTGGCCTGGCGGGCAGGTTCGTGGCGGTGATCGGGCTGCAGGGGGCAGATGCGCCAACTTTGCGCTCTTAGCCTGCTGACCCGTGCTTGTGCGCAGCGTGCTATAATGGCTAGAGCGAAGATGACTCTAGCTGAAGGAGGGTAAGCGGATGGTGACGCAAACGACAGGGCGAACGTTCCCCCGGCTGTCCGGGTTGCCAGTGATCGGCAACCTGCACACTTTCCTGCGCGACCGCGTTGGTATGCTCGATCAGATAAAGGAGCAGTGCGGCGACATTGGCGGCTTCCAACTGCTGGGCTGGCACGGCGTGATGATCAACTCCGCCGAGTATGCGCGCCATGTGCTGGTCACTGACGCGGCTGCGTACGAGAAGGGCATGGTGCTGCGCCGCTACTTGCGCCCAATCCTCGGTGACGGGATGCTCAATAGCCTCAACGTCAAGCACCGCCGCTTGCGGAAGCTGGCCTCGCCCGCCTTCCACATGAAGCGGATCGCGGGCTACGCAACCATAATGGCCGACCATGCTGAACGCGCCCAACGGCAGTGGGTGACAGGGCAAGTGGTGGATGTGCAACAGGAGATGACCCGCATCGCGCTAGGTATTGTCGGCAAGACCCTGTTCGACACTGATGTGCTAGACGAGGCGGACGAACTGGGCCGCGCCCTGACCACGGTGCTACGCCACGCCAACACCCAGATCACTGCGCTAGTACGGGTGCCGCTGCATTGGCCGACCTTGCGGCATGGGGCGGTGCGCCAGGCAGTAGCCCGCCTGGACGCGACGATCTACCGCCTGATCGCCGAACGACGGCGCAGCGGTGAGGACAAGGGCGACCTCCTCTCGATGCTGATCGCCGCCCAGGACGAGACAGATGGTAGCCTGGACGACAGCCAGTTGCACGACGAGGCGATGACTATCCTGCTGGCTGGCTACGAGAACACCGCGAACTCGCTGGCCTGGACCTGGTACCTGCTCACCCAGCACCCTGAGATGTACGAGAGGGTGGCAGCCGAGGCCGACGCAGTGCTGGGCGGGCGGTCGCCAGCGATGGCCGACCTGCCGAAGCTGACCTACACCAGGCAGGTACACAAGGAGGCGATCCGCCTCTACCCGCCTTTCTACGTGATCGAGCGGGAGACCAGCCACGACCTCAACCTGGACGGCTACCGCATCCCCGCTGGCACCTGGGTGATCATCAGCCCCTACTTCCTGCATCGTCGCGCCGACTACTACCCGCAGCCGCTGCGGTTTGACCCTGAACGGTTTACCCCGGCAAACGAGAAGCGGCTGCCCGCCTATGCTTACATCCCCTTTGGGGCAGGGCCGCGCATCTGCATCGGCAACAACTTCGCCATGATGGAGATACAGATCGTCCTTGCCGCCCTCGCCCAGCGCGTGCGCTTCAGCCTGGAACCAGGCCAGCAGGTTAAGCCAGAGCCGCTGATCACCCTGCGCCCAAAGGGCAAGCTGCTGATGCGCGTGACGCGACGGTTATAGCTGTCGCAGGATAGCAGAATGGCCCTCAGCCAGGCGGCTGTAGGGCTATTGCTATGGGAAGGGAGAGGAAGCTAGCGGCTTAGGCTACCGCCTTCGGGCTGATCCGCTCGATCCAGTGGGTGTCCGGGTCGCCAGCTACCGCCTTCGGGCTGATCCGCTCGATCCAGTGGGTGTCCGGGTCGCCAGCTACCACCTTCGGGCTAATCCGCTCGATCCAGTGGGTGTCCGGGTCGCCAGCTACTGCCTTCGGGCTGATCCGCTCGATCCAGTGGGTGTCCGGGTCGCCAGCTACTGCCTTCGGGCTGATCCGCTCGATCCAGTGGGTGTCGGGGTCGCCAGCTACCGCCTGAACCTGGTTGGTGGTCAAATTAAAGGGTGCATAGCCACCCACGAAACAGGCACTCGACACTACTAGCCACAAGGCGACAACTGCGCCGGCCACAATCTTCTTGGTCATCTTAGCGTCCTTCTTTATAGATGCCCAGCAGATGGGCAGTAATCAGCTTCGTTTTGGTCGATTGGTGGCTGGTTTGACGTGGTGGGTTAGCTACTATCCGGACTCATTGGCCCCGTTCAGCCTGCGCTCCAACTCGGCCAGGCGTTGCTCTACGGTGCTGAGGCGGGTGGCAAGGAGAGCAGAGCGGAGCAACTCATGTTGGCTACCGCCTACCTGTGGCGGCGCGGTCAGCCGCTGGAGAGAGGCCAGCCCAGTGGCTAGCCCGCGCTGGTGAACGGGCAGGGCCGTCCCCCCCCATCGAGGGTTGCTACCTGGGGGGGAGGACTGCAACAGTACAGGGTCGGGGGACCATGGCAGGAGAGGTGAGGCAAAATTGCGCCAGCGCACTGTTGAGGATGCGCCCCCCTTTAGCCGCTCATAGAACCCCGACAGGGCCGACACCTCGCCCTTTGCCTGTATTACATAGAAGTTGGCTTCGTTACGAACCTGGTCAATGACCAGTCCCACTCTGGGACTGCCAAAGCCCAATCGCTGGATGTTCTGGTCGTTGGCTGTGAACTCGGTGCCGCCGTTAGGCCGCGAGTGGTACCAGCCGACGATCCGCATATTCAAGTGCTGCGCGGCCTGGGCAAGTAGGGTCGCCCAACCCTCGTGGCTGAAGGCGAACTGGCCCGCCACCGCTAGTGGGTAGGGCAGCGCATCGGCGACCCACAGGTGCTGGCGGCTGTTGGCAGCGTATATCTGGCCGAGCAGCAGCCCCCCGACCTCGGCCCGGCTAGCCCGCGCCTGGGCCATCACCTTTGCGTAGCTGCTCTGGCTGAAGGAAACTTGCACGCTAGCCTGCTCTGGCTCGCCCCAAACAGCGTGTTGCTCAGGGAAGCAGAAGGGGCTGGCGGGTAGGTAAGGGGTGCAAGTGGTTTGCTCAAGCACACGCCCTGTGCTGCTGGAGGCCCCAGCGACAGGCCTGCTGCCCTCGGCAAGTGGGGTCGTCAGCAGGCGCAGGGTGTCATGCTCAACCACCCCAGCCGCCCGCAGCGTCGTGTCGCCAGCCAAAAGCTGACCGCTACGGCGCAGGAGCAGGCGAGCCTCGACTGGGGTTGTCACCGCCAGGTGGGGTAGCAGCGGTGGCAGCAGCGCAGCCAACGGCGCGTCACTGGGTAGCAGTACCTCAAAGCGGTTGTCGCCCAGCAGATCAACGATGTACACAACTTGCTTTCTCATCACGCCACTCCTTGCCGTTCGTTTCAGAACTGCAAGAGCATCGTACCCGCAAGCCTGTGGCTGGCTATGTCATTCTGTGTCAGCACTAAAACTTGACAAAGCTCGATTTCTGATCTAAGATATAGGTAGGAAAGATATGGAGACGCAACAGAGGGGGACAGGCGATGTACAACCTTGACCGCTTCTGCGAGGCGGTGACAGCCCACTGCCATCAGGCGCGGGTGTTCGACGGCAAGAAGGCCCGGCAGCAAGACCTGGCCGATGCGATCAACATCAGCCTCACCGCCCTCAACAAGCGGCTGCACAACAAGGACGGCCACCGCCTCAGCCACGAGAATGCAAGGGCGATAGTGCGTACCCTGGCGGGCTGGGAGACGGTTAGCAGTCAGGCTGAAGCGCGAGCGTTGCTCGACCTGGTAGACTGCCCCGACTTCACCGCCGCCGAGTGGCAGGCCGCCCCCCTCTGCGATCTTGTTCCCGACCTGGCTGAGCCACCAGCCTCTGCGCCAGCAACCAGCCTGGCTGCGCTCGTCTACCGCCCCACTGTGCCGCTGCGGGTGCGGGGTAGGGTGGCAGAACTGGGCCGCTTGCGCCGCCTGCTCCGCCAGCAACGCTGCCTGGCGATCACTGGGCTGCATGGGCTGGGCAAGTCTACCCTCGCCACCCTCTACTACACCCAGTTTGAGCAGGAGGGCGGTCGCTGCTACTGGCAACTGATAGATGAACATGCAACAATGCGCGATCTGGTTGGCGGCTTCTTCGACGCTATCGGGCAGCCCCGCGACCTGGGGCGGCTAACCGCCGATCAGCAGGCAATTACCCTGCTCAACTGGTTGCGCCAGCAGCCCGAACGCTATTTGTTGGTGCTGGATAATTGCGAAGCCTTGCTGAACAAAAACAATGTCTTCCGCCGCGAAGGTTTCGACCGTCTGCTGACGGGTTTGATCGAGCAGAGCGGCAATAGCGAAGCGATCCTTACCAGCCGCTACCTGCCACGCACCAACCAGGGGCGCGAACCGTTCGAGCTATCCCTCGCTGGGCTGGACGCAGAGGAGGGAGCCTTGCTGCTGCGCGATCAGCAGATCGGCGAACTGCTGGGTGCCGAAGTGGGCGACCTGGACGCGCTGCTGGCGACGGTCAGTGTCAGAGCCAGCGGCCACCCTCTCGCCCTGATCTACCTGGTGCAACTGCTGCGGAAGGGTTATACCCTCACCCGTTTGCTGGCCGACGAGCAGTTGTGGCGGGGCGAGATCGGGCAGAACCTGCTGGGTTCGGTCTACGTCCAGCTAACCCCCCATGAACAGCAACTGCTCCAATTCATTGCCGTATTCGGCCAGCAGCCGGTCAGCGGGGCCGACGTAGCCGGGATGCTAGCCCAACTCAGCCCGCCGCCAGATAAGTGGTCGCTCGCCAACATCGAGCGGCACGCCCTCGTGCTGCGCCGCCGTGCGCTGGTCAGCATCGAGCAGGACAGCTACCATCTCCTGCCCCTGGTGTGCCAGTTTAGTTATGAACACCTAGCCCACGCTCCACGCTACCATGCCGCCGCCGCCCGCTACCTGCTTAGTTGCGCCCCCGCCCCCAGCAACCCTGCCCGTAAGCTAGCAGAGGCTCGCCCGCTGCTGCGCGCCTTCGAGCAGTTCTGCGCCGCCGCCGACTACCAGGCCGCCCACCACTTGCTGGACGAGCGGCCCATCGCCTACCTGAGCGATGGCAGTCCGCTCAATCTGGTCGAGTTGCTGCACCGCTGGGGGGAGTACCAGTTGCTTGCCAGCCTCTGCGACCAGGTGTTGGTGGGCGAGAACGAGTTGGCGGTGGAGCAAAGGGCGGCGGCTCTGAGCAACGCGGGCTTGGCCTGCTACCTGCTCGGCCAGATCGAGGACGCAGGGGATTACCAACAGCGGGCGTTGGCCGCCCAGCCGAGCGATGAGCGGCAGTTGGCGATCTGCCTGACCAGGCTGGGCCAGGCCAGCAATCGGCGCGGTCAGCCCGACCTTGCCCTCAGCCAGCACCAGCAGGCATGGGCTTACGCTGAAGTCGCAGGCGACCGCCGCATCCAGGCCCAGTGCCTCGGCAACCAGGCGATGGTCTATGGCGACCTTGCTCAATATGGCGAGTCGCTGGCCCAACTGGAAGCAGCCTTGCTGCTGGCGCGGGCGAGCGGTGACGAGCGCGGTATTGCCAGCTATCTTGCCAACCTCGGCTCGATCCATTACAAGCAGGGGGCGCAGCAGGCAGCGGTCACTTGCTATGCCGAAGCCCTGGTGGTGGCCGAAGCGATCAACTACACAGAGTGCAAGGTGGGCTTGCTTGGCAACCTCGGCCTCACCCAGATGGCTTTGGGCGACTATCGGCAGGCAGTTGATCGCTATGAGCGGGCGATTGCGCTGGACGAGCAATGCGTCAACCTGCGCTCCCAGGCCATCAACCTCAACAACCTCGGCTACGCCCATGAGCAGCTTGGCTCCTACCAGCAGGCAGAGATGTACTACGCGCAAGCCTTCCTGGTTGCCACCCAGAGCGGCATTCGGCGCAGCGCGTGCCTGGCCCAGGCTAACCAGGGCAGTGCATACCGCGCTCTCGGCGACCTGGCAGCGGCGGTGGCCTGCAATGAGCAGGCCTGGAACCTGGCGGAGGAGTTGCAATACCCGCTAGGGATGACCAGTGCCGCCAATAACCTGACGCTGGTATACGCCGACCTGGGCGACTACCAACAAGCCCTCGACTGGGGCAACCAGGCTCTCACCTGCGCCAGCGAAGCAAAGAATGAGGAAGGCAAGGCCAAAGCCCTGGCTCACTTGGGCCACACCTACACCCTCGTCGGGCAGCAACAGCAGGCTCACCGGCTGCTGCATGATGCTTTGCAGATTGTGCAGCGCACTGGCAACCGCCGCAGTGAGGGTCAGTGTTGGCACTACCTGGCCGACCTGTTCGCCGCCCTGCCTGCCCCCCGCGAGGCCGTCGCCTGCTACATCAAGGCGCAAACCCTGCGCGAAGCAACCAGCGACCCCCAGGCAGCGGCCAGTAGCGGGCGGATCGTTGATCTCTACCAGCAGACCGCCGCCACGCTCTGGCCCGACCTCTATGCCGCCGCCAGCACGCTGGCCGTCCTACCAGGCTGGTTGCCCGCTCTCGTCGGCGACTAGCAAGCCACAACCACAAGGTTCTGCGGGCGGATCAGTGATCCGCCCCTTTTATTGCCCGCAAAAGATGACCAGTTTCCTTGCAATCCTGGTTTTTATTTGGTAGAATGGTTCTCGGTATGTGAAGCATTAACGAGTTACGAAGTATCACTGTGACAGTAAGTAGTTGGCGGGCATATTGGTTGGCATGGATGGAGGCGGTAATTGACGGATCGGGAGGCACAAGCACGGGTGATCCTCAGCTTCGGCAAAACGGCGATGACGATCATTGCCCGTAAGCAGGTTGAGAGTTGGATGCAGACGGTTGACCTGACCTTCAACCAGATGCGGATGCTGCTGGTGATCCGCGATGCGGGCGAAACAGGCGCGACGATGGGCAGCCTGCGCGAGCAGACCGGGGTCGCCAGCCTCTCAGCGATTACCGGCCTGGTGGATCGCCTGCTCGAACACGGCTTTGTGGAGCGTCATCCCGACCCCAGCGACCGCCGCCTCGTTCGCATCCGCCTCTCGCCCAGTGGAGTCGCCCAGTTGGAGGCGATGTACCAGACCGACAAGGCAGTGTGGGCTACTGCCCTCGATAACTTGACTGACGAGCAGATCGCGCAGGTGGCTGAAGGGCTAGACCTGTTGCGGACTGCCCTCGAACGCTGGTCGAACGATCAGCAACCCACTTCAAACAAGTAATTTAGCACAGGAGGGAACCCTTTGTCCAGATTTACCGATTTCTCGCTCAAACGTGCTTCGGTGATCATCCTGCTGATCCTTGCAGTGGTGGCCGGTGGCGCATACACAACCACCCGCCTGCGTACCGAGTTGCTGCCCAATATCAGCTTCCCGGTGCTATCGGTGATCACTATCTACCCAGGGGCCAGCCCCAGCGATGTGGCCGAGGGTGTGACCAGACCACTAGAGCAGGCGATGGGCAACACGGCCAAGCTGCAAACCCTACAATCTACCAGCGGTGAGAATCTTAGCCTGATCAGTGCCAGCTTCGCCTTTGGCACCGACATGAAGGAAGCAGCCAGCACGGTAGAGAACAGCCTCAAGTCGGTAGTGCTGCCGCAGAACGCGGTGGCAGCCCGCGTGCTACGCTTCGACTTCAACAGCTTCCCAGTTGTGCAGTTGAGCCTGCTCAGCACCGACAGCAAGTTGACCCCCAACCAGCTTGAGCAGATCGCCCGCGACCGACTGGTGCCAGAGTTGGCGAAGATCGATGGCGTATTCAACGTAGAGGTGACGGGCGGCACCAGCCGCGAAGTGCAGGTTGTCTTCGACGCAACCAAACTGCGCCAGAAGAAGCTGACTGCTGGGCAGGTGAGCGGCATCTTGCAGGCCAACAACCTCTCCTTCCCCAGTGGCACGATTGAACAGAACGGCACCAGCGTACCGATCCGCACCACCAACCAGTTCACTAGCGCAGCCCAGCTTGAGAACCTGATCGTTGGGGTAGAACTGCCTGCGGGCGCAACTGGCGCAAGTGGCAGCGGCTTCGGCGGCGCAAGCGGCGCACCGGGTGGCGCACCGGGTGGCAGCGGCTTCGGCGGCGCAAGCGGCGCACCGGGTGGCGCACCAGGTGGCGCACCGGGTGGCAGTGGCTTCGGCGGCGCGACTGGCGCACCGATCAGCGGCAGCCAGGCGATCACGGGCA
>JBBROH010000174.1:0-8564 GCA_038229595.1 Chloroflexia bacterium
AAGGGGGTGGAGCCGAGCCAACTGAAGCGGGTACGCAACATCCTCGCCCACCCCACCGCTGCCCTGCTGGTGGATTACTACGATGATGCACACTGGGAGCGACTGGCCTTCGTGCAGCTACGCGGGCCAGCCACCTTGATTGCGCCAGGCACGGTGGAACACGTAGCGGCGGTGGCGATGTTGAAGGAGAAGTACCCACAGTATCAGCAGATGCCGATTGAGGAGCGACCACTGATCTGCCTGACCGCCCAGCACGTACATCAGTGGCAGTACGACCCCACTTTGCCGCTGCCAGAGCGGACCAACGATTGGGCGGCGATCATAAGGGGGCGGCGGTCGGTTCGCAGCTACCAGGATCGCCCGCTCAGCCACCCGCAGCTTGAGGCAATCCTCGAAGCGGGTGGCTACGCACCCTCGCCGCACGGTCGCCAACCCTGGCGGTTCGTGGTACTGACCACCCTTGAGGCGAAGCGCACCCTCGCCGACGCGATGGCGGCTGAGTGGCAGCGCAACCTAGAGATGGACGGGCAGGCGGCGGAGATCGTCAACATCCGCCTGAGCAAGTCGTATCAGCGCATCCTCAGCGCACCAGCGATCATCATCCCCTGCCTCTACCTCGCTGACCTCGACGTGTACCCAGATGCGGGGCGACAGGCGGCAGAGGCGACGATGGCGGTGCAAAGCCTCGGTGCAGCAGCCCAGAATATGCTACTAGCGGCTTACGCCCTGGGGCTGGACGGCGGCTGGATGTGCGCCCCGCTGTTCTGCCCAGAGGTAGTGGTAGCGGCCCTCGCCCTCGACCCGCGCTTGACCCCACACGCGCTGCTAACCTTCGGCTACGCCGCTGCTGACCCTAAGCGTCGCCCAAAGTTGCCGCTTGGCGACCTTGTGGTGCGTTGGACGTAGGTTAGTGGTAAGTCTGAACCCGCTGTGGTTCGCTGTTGGTCGGTGGGGCAACCAGCAACCCCTCCACCTGGGCCAGCAGGCTGGGGATGTCGAACGGCTTGGCTAGCACATTGACGGGCAGGTAGCGCAATCCTGCCGTTAGTTCGCTCACTCGCCGGGGGAGACTGCTGCACACTAGCACGTGTACGCCCTCAAGTTCGCGCATTAGTGCCATTTGTTGCAGGCTGTCTACGCAGCTTTCCTCGCAGGTGGGGCTATGGTCGAGCAGCACCAGGTCGGGCAATGTCGCCCGCAAGGTGCTGGCAAGGTCGGCAGTATAACCGCTGGTGCTGACCTGATAGCCCTCCTCAGCAAGCAAGCTAGCCAGCATCTCCAACACAGTAGCATTATTGTGGATCAGCAGTACGTGGTCGCCAGGTGTGTACATCATGTCACTCCTCCTCTAGCTTACCACCTACTGCGTCGGGGGAGTAGTGCATGGCAAGCACTAGTATTATACCTGACCAAACTTACCAAACACCTTACCAAGCCACCTTACCAAAACCTTACCATTCAGCACGAATCACAAACAACCAGCTTGCTAGCCCTAGAAGGACAAAAGAAAGGGGCCAGTCGTGTTGACTCGCCACCCATCCGCCACCCACCCGCTCACCGCCGCAGCCGGGCGGCCCGCAGCATGGCGATGATCGTCAGGCCGTCGCTGATCCGCCCATCATAACACATCTCTACTGCCTCGTGGAAGGGAATAGTAACTGGCTCGAAGCCTGCCTGCTGCTCTGTCACTTCCAGGTCGCTGCCCACTGCGGTCAACTGCTCGGCCAGGAAGGCGTGGGCGGTCACGTTGCTGATGCCAATCGCGGTATGAAAGCTGCCCAGCGCAGTCCAGCGGCCCGCCACCAGGCCCTGCTCCTCACGCAGTTCACGCACGGCGCAGTGCAGAGGTGCGTCCGCATCCTCTGGGTTGAACGCCCCCGCCGCCAGTTCCAACAGCGTCTCATTCACCGTGTAGCGATACTGTCGCTGCATCACCACGTTACCGTCCTTCGTCAGCGGTACGACCACTGCACAGCCGGGGTGTTCGACCCAGGTGTAGGTGATCTCTACGCCATTTGGTAGGGCGACCTGATCCTGTTGCAGGTTGTACCACTTGCTGCTGAACAGCGTCGCGCGGCTGAGGGTGCGCCAGTACGTGCGCTCGCTCACTCTGCTACTATCTTGCTCCCGCTGGCGGGTTGGGGCAGCGCGGCGGCAGGCTGCTTGCCCAGGCGACGCAGTTGGCCGAGGATCAGGCGATCCTTGAGGCGGTCGGGGAGCAGGCCGAGCATGAAGCGTAGCGGCACCTTGCTACCCACCAGGTAGCGGGTCTTGGGTCGGCGGGCAGTAAGGGCGTGCAACACAGCCTTGACTACCGTCTCTACTGGGGCGGCGGTGCGGCCTGCGTTGGCGGCCAGGTTGCGGACGGCGGCTATCTGCTTGCCGTAGAGAGCTTCTGCACCAGGGGGCATCATGCTGCTGAGGCGGTCGGCCTCGGTCAGCGACTTGCTCCAGATCGGGGTGGCAATCGAGCTTGGCTCAAGCAGGGCGACGCGTACTCCGAAGGGGGCAAGTTCCATACGGAGAGCATCGCTGACCGCCTCCATTGCGTACTTGCTAGCGCAGTACGGCCCAAACATGGGGACGGTATTGAGGCCGCTGATCGAGCCGATGTTGACGATCCGCCCCCTGCGCTTCCGCAGCAGCGGCAAGAACGCCTGGGTGACAGCCACCTGACCCGTCACGTTCACCTCCATCTCACGGCGAAACTCGGCTATTGGTACGAACTCTAGTGGGCCGGTGACGGCGATCCCGGCGTTGTTGACCAGGCCCGCCAGCCCCGTGCTGCCCACTGCCGCCGCCACCTGCGCCGCTGCCGCCGTGATCGAAGCAGCATCGGTCACGTCGAGGATCAGCGGGTATAGTTGGCCCGCCGCTTCCTGGCGCAGGCTTTCACCATCGGCCTCCTTGCGTACCCCCGCAAACACACGGTAGCCGAGTTCGGCCAGCCGCAAGCTGACCGCCCGCCCGATACCCGTGGATGCACCCGTCACCACCACCGACCCAGGATGTGCCATCGCCACTTCCTCCCCTCAAGTGGGCGTGGTCGATCACGCCCGCACAACACGCCAGCGGTTACGTTCGGCTCAGTGCTTCGATTGCACCAACCCCGCCGCCGTCTCCTCCGAGGGGAGCAGGTAGGGGATACCGTTCTTGATCGGGTACCACTTGCCGCAATCCTGGCAGATCACCTCGTTGGCAACGATCTTTACGCTGCTGCCGGGGCAGTCGGGGCAGGATAGTATCTTTTCGAGGTCAACCTGCTTGACTGCATTGCGCTTGCTGCGCCGAAACTTCTGCACCAGCGGGCGCAACTTGCGCGGCACTGCCGACTTGCCGAGCGTGCGGAAGGTGGTCAGCAGGCTTTGCAGTGGGCTACCCTTTGGCCGCGTCATCCGCAGCAGCGTCTTGCGATCCTCCAGCTTCAGCGGCGACTCGTTAACCACCTTGATCTTGATCTCCCCCTCCCATTCGTAACTCATCCAAAACACGTCGGGCGCACTGCGCTGGAAGCGTTCGTACCAGGGGTTGTACTCGTAGAAGTAGTCGAACAGGTCGCCGAAGATGTTGTTCGGCGTATCCTTGTACTGCATAACAATGCTATCTCCAATGTGGTTGACGTACCACTTGTGGAACGACCAGAAGAACATCTTCTCAGCAATCTCGGTGGGCGACTCGATATAGCCACGCTTGCTGACGCGCATCAACTCCTGGCAGAAGCGTACTGGGTCGTCCATATGCTCGATGATGTGGCTGGCGATCACGTAATCGAAGGCTTTGTCCTTGAAGGGCAGGAAGTGGCCGTCCGCGCAGATCAGGGGGCGGTCAATCTGAAGGTTGCCGCCGCGCTCAGTGTTGTCGCTAATATAGCGATCCACCAGCACGTCACTACGTGGGTTGGGGCGGTCGCCACTACCTACTTCCAGTACCAGGTCGTCTTTGTTGATCCGCAAGAAAGTATCTCCTCATCAGTTTGTTAGTAGCAATCGCGCCAGGCTGGGTTGGGCTGCCCCTCATCCCACGGTGGGGGTGACCAGGCTGGGCCAGGGGGTTGCCTGCAACTTCTGGTGCAAGGCTTGGGCCGCCTGCTGATCATCATACAGAACGAAGAAGCCAGGGCCAGGGCCACAGTAGCGCACCTCTTCCCCGCCAGCGGCCACAATGTCGCGGCGGCAATCCTCAAGCTCTGGGAAGCGGATTGGGGCGGCCCATTCCAGGGTGCTGACCATCTCGGTGTAGGGCGGGCGTTCGCCCGCCCGTAGACCGGCGGCCAGCCGCTGGCTAACCAGGCCGTTGCCGAAGTTGTACCACTTCAGCATACCAAAGATGTCCATCACCTTGTCCTTCACTGCGGCGTTCGAGTTGACGAGGACGGCCCAGAGTGGCGCAGGCGGTGGCGGCAACGGTGTCACCTGCTGCCCGGCATCCTCCACCAGCGCAGTGCCGCCAAGCAGGAAATAGGCGACGTGTGGCCCGATCACGTCCGCGAGGTTGACGCTGGCGGCGTAGTCTAGCTTCAGTTCCCACAGTTGCCGCAGCCCCTTGATCGTCGCCGCCGCATCGCTAGCCCCGCCGCCCAACCCCCAGAACAGGGGGATGCGCTTGGTCAGCGTAATATCCGCCCCCGATTGCACGCCCAGCACTTGCCGCAGCAGGTTGGCGGTACGCACGATGATGTTGCCGCTGCCCTTTGGGGCGTTGACCTCCACCTTGCTCTCCCCTGCCAGGGGTGAGGTCACGTCCTGCTCAACCACCAGGTTGATCAACTTGTCGGCGCGGGGGGCGAAGGTGAGGGTGTCGTGCAGGGCAAGCTCCTGCATCACCGCCACATAGGCGAAGCGGTCGCCCCGCTTCTCGCGCCTGCCCTGCACCTCGTAGGTGAGGGGGAGGCGGGCGGGTGCCTCAATCTCTAGCTCTAGACGCTCTGCCAATGCTCTGCCTCCCAGTTTGCAGGCTAAGTATAGCACATTTTGGTGGTCACTCGCACGGGGGCGGTTTGTGGTTTGCAGAGCAGCTACTGCACTTTGGCCCAATCCACCGCTACGCCCAGCTTGCGGGGGTCTTGCGGGCTGGCTGGTTGCGCCTCGGTTTGTAGAGTGATAATGTTGACGCTGGCAGTGCGGTCGGCAGTGAAGGTCAGTAGCTGCCAGTCTAGGGTCAGCGGGTAGTCGCCCACTGGCTGACCGTTGAGCCTGATGCTGACTCGCTGCTGGGCGCGGCTGGCGCGTAGCTGCAAGGCGATCTGCCCACCCTGGCCCGCTAGCCGCAGACTGGCTTGCTCTTTGCTCCAGCGGTATGTCACATCGCCCGCTTGCTCCGGCTCGTAGAAGCCGTCCAGGTTGCCATAGTCAGCCACACCGACATCCAACCGGGCAGGTGCATCGCCGAGGTGCTGCCAGGCCCACGCCTGGGCTGCCACCCGCTGCTTGGGGGTGATGGTGGCGAAGGTTTGTTGCGCGGCAGCAGTGTCACCCTGCGCCCTTTGCGCTGCACCGAGGCTGAGGATCGCGGGCCAGTAGAGGCGGTCGGCCTCTACCCCCTTCGCGTACTGCGCCGCCGCATCGTTCAGCTTGCCCAGCCGACGCATGGTATCACCCAGGCTCACGTACCAGTCGGCGGCATCGTACTTCGCCACCGCTTGCTGCAAGAGGATGACCCGTTCGCCCCCACTCGCCAGCCCCGCCCGCAGCCGCAGGTAGGCCGCCTGCCAACCGCTGGCGTAAGCGGGCAATTCGCCCCACGAACTAAAAAGCAGGAAGGCAATTGCCAGCCACGCAAGCAGTTTGAGGCGCAAGCTGGTGGGTGCAGCGGCCTGACCCAGGGCGGTCTGGTCGCGCCGCCGCAGCCTGCGCCAGCTATAGGTCAGCCAACCGCCAAACTCTAGCAGCGCATAGCCCGCCCAGGGCGCGAAAAGCACCAGGAAGGGCAGCAGATAGCGGTACTCCGGGTGGGCCAGAGTGGTCAGCAGGGTATTGACCAGAGCGATGAGCAGCAGCAGTCCCTTTGCCGCCCCCTCGCCCCGCGCCAGGGTCAGGCCTAGCACAGCCAGGGTGAAGAACAGCAGGTGGTAGAGACCTGCCGCCAGGCTGTAGCTCAGTTCGGCAGTGCCACTGCTGCCGGGGTATTTGTCGTGCAGCACAACCACGTACTCGCTGAAGCGGTCAACCTTCCAGGTATCTAGCACGCGGGCGGTGGCGTTGGCAAGGAAGCGGGCGGGGTCGGCCAGGATCGCGGCCAGCCCCGCACTGCCAGCGTAGCTAGCCCGCTCGGCCAGGTTGGGGATGCGGCCAAGCTGCTCCATCGTCGTCTTGCGCGGGAGGGTACCGTTATCTATGTAGAGGTTGATTTGCCCGGTTGTGTCGATCAGGATCAACTGACCGTAGGTTGCCAGGTTCCGCCCACTCCACGGTAGGATCAGGGCCAGCACGATAGCGGTGTAGATTGCCAGCCGCACGAGACTACGCCGCCAGTCGGCCCGCCGTGTTAGCCAGAGCAGCCAGAGCCAGAGCGCGGGTAGAAAGAAGAAGACTAGCGAGCGGGTGAGAGCTGCTCCCGCAAAGGTCAGCGCAGAGAAGACGAACGCCGCACTCAAGTGAGGACGCACCTGCTCGCCAGCCAGCGGCAAGAACGCCCGCAGTGTGAGATAGAACCAGGCGAGAGTGAGCAGCACGTACAGTTGCTCGCTCATGTACATATTGGCAAAGAAGACCAGCACCGGGCTGCCAGCCACCAGCAAAGCCGCTAGCCCAGCTACTGCTGCCCGCGCCGGGAACAGCAAGCGGGCCAGCCGGTAGACCAGCCAGATGGTCAGCAGAGCCAAGAGCAGTTGGCTGAGGCCGAGGGCCAGCAGGTTGCCATCACCATCCTTGCCAAAGAGGGCGAACAGGCCCGTGCTGTAGAAGATGTAGCCGGGCGGTCGCAGCCAGAGCCAGCGGTCGGGCAGGCCGCCGCCGTTCGCCAGCGAGAGCGCACTGCCCAGGTAGTTACCCTCGTCGCGGATGAAGGGCGTACCCGTAGCCTGCCCATGCAGCAGCAATAGTAGGCGCAGGCCACCACCCAGCAGCAGGGCGAAGCTGAGGCTGAAGCTAGGGGTTTTACTGGTGGAACGTGTAGGTTGGCTCACAAGCAGCAGGGTACCATGTAGCCAGAACGCTGTCAAGCATCAACCCAGCCGCCAGGCGTAGTTGTCTTCGCTGAAGCGTTCGACGAAGCCAAGCCTTTGGTACAGCCTGTAGCCTTCAGCGGACGGCTGTAGGGCTGCGTGCGGACAGGACAGTTCTCGGCCCACCTGCATCAGAGCGGCAGTCACCGCCGATCCGATCCCCTTGCCACGAGCAGCCGGGTCGGTCGCCACATCGTAGATGCCAGCAACCCCCGCCTGCATCAACACGGCGCCGCCCGCTACTGGCTGGCCGTCCAGGTAGGCAACGTAGGATTGGTGCGCTGCATCGCTGGCAAAGCCCAGGCCCAGGTAAGCGTCGTGGTAGGTGGCTGCCTGTGCGGGCGTGGACTCGAAGCCGCGCCATTGGCTAATGTACCAGTCGGCTAGCTGCTGCGGGTTGCTGACCCGCTCAAGGCGCAGGCCAGCTACGGCACGCAGGGCAGCCGCTGGCTGCGACAGGTCGGCGATCATCCAGGGGCGGGGGTCGATGCGCTTGAGGCCGTGCGCCAGCAGATGCAGGCCCAGGTCTGGCGGTTCGCTGCTGGGGAATACCTGCCACCAGCCGTAGTGCGCCCCACGTTCGCGCATCACCGCCAGCACCGCCGCTAGCTGCCCGTCAACGTCGCCGCTGATGCGGGTGCGATGAACGCTCGTACCCGGTGGGTTGGGGGCGATCAACCAGGCTATCTTGTCGTCAGCATAATGACTGGTGGCTGGCAGGCTAGCGAAGGCGGCGAAGTAGGATTCGTAGTTGGCGCGCACTGCCTCAAAGAGGGCTAGCTCGCTCAGGTTGGTGGACACAACGGGACTCCTTTTGCTTGCTGCTAGCATTGTAGCACGCCAGGAGAAGATGTGCAGGGGGCTTGCGCTGTATTCTCCAGCAGCCGCTTGCCACGGGCAGGTTAGGGGTTTTGTAGCCGCTGGCGCAGGGCAGAGTAGCGGTCGGCGGAGCGGTCGTTGCGGACGGCAAGGGCGATTGCGTCGCGGGTGCCGACCAGCACGACTAGCTTACGGGCGCGACTGATCGCGGTGTAGAGTAGATTGCGGGCTAGCATCCGCTGGTGAGCCAGGGTGACGGGCAGCACCACCACCGGGTACTCGCTACCTTGCGCCTTGTGGACAGAAATCGCGTAGGCATGGGCCAGTTCGTCCAGTTCGCCGAAGGCATAGCTGGCGGAGAGTTCGGTGTCGAACAGCACCCGCACGCTCTGCTCAAGCGGGTCAATCTGCACCACGCGGCCAATATCACCGTTGAACACCTTCTTGTCATAGTCGTTGGTCGCCTGCATCACCTTGTCACCCTCGCGGAAGGTGCGGTCGCCATAGCGGTGTTCGGCCTTGCCCGCAGCGGGTGGATTGAGTACCTCTTGCAGGCGCACGTTGAGGGCAGCCACCCCCACCG
>JBBROH010000175.1:0-8525 GCA_038229595.1 Chloroflexia bacterium
CTCCTCATCCAGTTGGGGATGCAGCTAAGGCGCAAGGAGTGGCAGGAGGATCAGCCGGGCAACGCGATCCAGCCAGACAGGGCGATCCTCGACCAATGGATCGCCGACCTCGGATTGCTGCTGACTGGCAGTGCGGAGAAGGCGCAGTCGTTCAACCTGACTGGCGCACAGAAGCGGGCGATTGACGACATCCTGGCGGACATGGCAAGCCCCCTACCTATGTCGCGGATGTTGCAGGGCGATGTGGGCAGCGGTAAGACGCTGGTGGCGGCAATTGCAATGGCGGCGGCCCTGACTGGTGGCTACCAGGCGGTGATCATGGCCCCCACCGAAATCCTGGCCGAGCAGCACTACCGCACCTTCAGCCGCATCTTCGCCGGGCTGCGCCTGCCTACCCCAGAAGGAACGCTGCGGATCGAGAAGCAGGTGGTGGACGGCCAGACCAGATTGGGCGAGTTGGTTGAGGGTGGGGGCCGTCAGCCAGAAGTGCGGATGTTGAGCGGTCGGCTGAAGGTGAAGGAGAAGCGCAAGGTCTACCAGGAGGCGGCGGCTGGCACGGCAGACATAGTGATCGGCACCCACGCCCTGATCCAGGAGAAGTTGGAGTTCGCCAACCTCGGCGTGGTGGTGATCGATGAGCAGCACCGCTTCGGCGTGTTGCAGCGCAACGCCCTGCGCCAGAAAGGACATAACCCGGACACCCTGGTGATGACGGCCACCCCGATCCCCCGCTCGCTGGCCCTGACCATGTATGGCGACCTGGATGTGGGCGTAATCGACGAGAAGCCGGTGGGTCGCCTGCCGATCAAGACCAAGTGGCTAGCTCCCGACCAGCGCAATTCTGCCTACAAGTTCATTCGGAAGATGGTAGCCGAGGGGCGGCAAGCCTTCATCATCTGTCCCCTGGTGGAGGAGTCGGACAAGGTGGAGGCGAAGGCAGCGGTGGAGGAGGCCGAACGCTTGCAGCGCGATGTGTTCCCCGACCTGCGGGTGGGGCTGGTGCATGGCCGCCTGGCCTCGGACAAGAAGGAAGCCGCCATGCAAGCCTTCAACCGGGGCGAGTTGGACATCCTGGTTAGCACCTCGGTGGTCGAGGTGGGCATTGACGTGCCGAACGCGACGGTGATGATGATCGAGGGGGCTAACCGCTTTGGCCTGTCGCAGTTGCACCAGTTTCGCGGGCGGGTGGGGCGCGGCGAACACCAGTCGTACTGTATGCTCCTTGCCGACAGCGTGGGGGTGATCGCCGAGGAGCGGCTGAAGGTGATCGAGAGCAGCGAGGACGGCTTTGTGCTAGCCGAAGCCGACCTGAAGCTGCGGGGGCCAGGTCAGTTCTTCGGCACACGGCAGAGCGGCTTCAGCGACCTGAAGATGGCTAGCTTCAGCGACCTACCGACGCTGGAACTGGCCCGCCGCGAGGCGAAGACGCTGTTCGCCAGCGACCCCACCCTCAAGCAGGCCGAGCATCATCGCCTGCGGGTCGAGCTAGAAGCGTTCTGGGCCGGGCGGGAGCCTGCGGCGGAGGGTTAGATCGTGGTTGGTGTTCTGACGAATAAACGCTGCCGCCCCAGCCGCCAGAGTAGCCAATACTTGCGTAGCTCGTACCAGCCCATCGCGGCGGAGAGGACTAGCCCCAGTGGGCCGCCTCGCCAACCGCCCAGGGTGAAGTAGCGGCGGCGGAACTCGCGCAGTGGTTGCAGCACGAAGTTACGCAGCTTCGCCCGCTGCCCACCCTTATGCAGTACGCTAGCTTCGAAGCCTGCATAGTAGCGTTGCTTGAGGCGAAACTGCGCCCAGGTGTCGTAGTTGTAATGCGTCAGCGGCTCCTGCAACCGACTGCTCGCGCCCGCCAGGATCGCCTCCTCGTGTACTTCGCGCCCCTCATCGTAGCGCGTCCCTACCCGCTGTAGCAGCCGCAACTGGTAGTCGGGCCACCAGCCTGCGTAGTTGACCAGGTGGCCGAAGAAGTAGTTGCGACGCGGCAACCAGTAGCCCGCCAGCGGCTCTTGGGCCAGCAGCGCGCCGATCTCTGCCACCAGCATTGCTGGGCAACGCTCGTCGGCATCAATGAACAGCACGTAGTCGCCGCCCGCCTCTTGCAAGGCGCGGTTACGCTGGGCAGAGAAGTTGACGAAGCGGCTGCTGACCACCCGCGCCCCTGCTGCCTCGGCCAGGCGAGCCGTATCGTCCGTCGTGCGGTCGTCGAGGATCACCAGCAAGTCGCGGCTGAGCGGCTGCACGCTGGCAAGGCAGGCTGCAATATGGTGTGCCTCGTCGCGGGCGATCACAACGATGGTCAGGCTGGCGGTCAGGCTGGCGGTCAGATTGCGCGGTAGGTTGGGCAGAACGACCTCCGGTAGCTTGCAAATGTGTGCTTATCATACCATAATGGAGTCAAATCAGCAGAAGGAGAAAGCACCTTGCGTAAACTGAATCTACTTCTCACCCTCACCCTCGCTGCCAGCCTCTTGCTTGGCTGGGCCGCCACCCCCCACTCTGGCCTACCCCCACGCGGTGGGGAGCATAAGCAGGCAGTAGCGGCGGCCAGTCTGCCACGCACGACAGGTCAGGCTCCATCGAGTTGCGGTCTAACTGAGTGGCAAGAAGGGCAGTCCTTGCCTGGGCCGCTGGATTCGGCAGCCGGGGCAGTGGTCGGCAACCGCCTCTACGCACTTGGCGGGGTGGATGCTCGCGGCTTCATCACCAGCACCAACATCTACTACGATCCGATCACTGGCACCTGGACGCTGGCCGCGCCGCTGCTCACCGCCCGTGCTGGGGCAGTGGCGGGAGCCTACAGCGGCACGATCTTCCTTGCTGGCGGACTGACTGGTACCCAGATACTGACCGCTTTTGAGGCGTACACTCCTACCCTCAACATCTGGGGCAGCAAGCCGCCAATGGTCCTGAGCGACGGCACAGAGTTCCCGATTGGACAGGGCATGGCTGCTTTCAAGGGTTACGAGTTCTATATGCTGGGTGGCTACGTGCCAAACTCCTCGGCGAGCAGCAACACCTACATCTACAAGGCGCGGCCCGACCTCAACTACTGGCAGTCCGGCCTGGCAATGCCCGACGGGGTATCGGGGGCGGCAGCGGCAGAGTTGAACGGCAGCATCTACGTCGTTGGTGGGCGGCACGCCAGCAGCGACTCCAACACCGTCTTTGTCTACAGCAACACACAGTGGAGTACGGTCGCCCCCGCTCCGTTCACTGGCGAACGCAAGTACCCCGGCCTCAGCGTCTATGCGGGCAAGCTACTGCTCACTGGCGGCTTTGACGGTGGCAGCAATAGCTACTCGACTGATACCTACCTCTACGACCCGGCAACCAATAGCTGGACTGCTGGCCCTGCACTACGTCATGCCCGTGCTGCTCACGTGCAAGGGACACTTGGCGACCGGGTGGTGGTGGCAGGCGGCTACAATCCGCAGACGACAGCCAGCGTAGAGTACCTCTATCTACCCAGCGCGCTCACCCCCGGCCCGACCTGCACCCCCGGCCCGACCACTACTGCTACCGCTGCCGCCACTGCCACCCCCGGCTTGACCGCCACCGCCACCCGCTCCCCTGCTAGCAGCACCACAACGCCCAGCCCAACCAGCAGCGCGACGGCGACCGTCAGCGCGACGGCGACCGTCAGCGCGACCGCGACACCATGCACGATCAGCTTCCCTGACGTGCCGCCCAGCTATATCTTCTACAACGAAATCCAATATCTGACCTGCCACCAAATACTCAGCGGCTACTTTGATGGCAGCTTCCGCCCGAACGCGAACACTACGCGAGGTCAACTCGCCAAGATCGCGGTCAACGCCTTCGGCATCCCTGCTTACACGCCGCCCAACCCGACCTTCAGCGATGTGACTAGCAACAACATCTTCTACGCTTTTATTGAGGCAGCCGCTCATGCTGGGGTGATTAACGGCTTTAGCCCCGCCCAATGCGTTGACCCTGGCACCCCTGCGCCCAGCCAGTCCTGCTTCCGCTCTAACCAGAGCGTGACGCGGGGAGAGGCCGCAAAGATCGTCAAGCGGGCGCGCAACTACCCTGACTACACACCCACTACCGCCAGCTTCACTGACGTGCCACCTAGCAGCACCTTCTATCGGGAGATCGAAACCCTCTACCAGCGGGGGGTGGTCAGCGGCGCAAGCTGCGGCACTGGCCTCTGCTACCGGCCAAATGACAATGTGCGGCGCGGCGAACTGGCGAAGGTGGTCAAGAACGCGCTAGACAGGTTAGCGGGCAAGAAGAAGGGGGCGGCCCGCGCCGTCCCCATGTGCCGCTCGCTGGGGGCAGGCTAGCTGGTGCTGTCCAGGCTGCGATAGCGGTTGAAGGCTTGCTCAACATAGGGGCGGGTGAGGCTGTCGGCTTCGACCAGCACCATACTAACCGTACCCTCCTGCTCGCGCACCTCGATCTCGCCCTCGTTGATCCCCACACTGCGTAGTTCGGCGCGCAACTGGGCTAGCTGTGCCGTGGGCAAGGTCAGCATCAGTTGGCTGCGGCGGTTGTCGTGGGCGACGTTGGCCGGGTTGTAGGCCATGCCTACCGCCTGTGCAATGTTCTCGGTCACGTCAGGATTGTTGTCGTCGTCTTTGGCATAGAGATAGCCGTCGCTCATGCCGGGGTCACGTATTTCGGGGTTGCGGCTGGCTGCCAGTTCACCCTCGCGCTGCGTACCCAGCATCCGAGCCGCCAGTGGATCGCCTGCGCCACCGCCAGACCGCCCCGCAGCCAGCATATCCTCGATTGCACTGGTCATGATCGCAGGCTGACTGTTCTGGCCTTCCAGGCGGTCGGGGCTGCTGGCTGAACCCGCTGTGTTTTGCTGGCCGAGTTGTGCGCCGCCACTGGCTGCGCTGTTACGCTCGTCTTGCATCTGCACCTGGGTTGTGCTGGTCTGGCTCTGGCCTTGCAGTTGCTCACCACTGCCGCCGCTGTAATCGGGCAGATCATGGCTGGCGATCAGCGGGTTGTCGGCTTCATGGCTGCCATCAGTAGGGTTGCGAAGGGGGTGGTGGCCGTCGCTGAAGGACTGGGCCGTGGTCGTATCAATGTCGCGGTCAACCCCCTCGTCGCCGTAGAATATGCCACTGCCATCCTCAAGATTGCCGTGCAGACTCTCGCCGTAGCCCTGGCCGTAGTCGGCTACGCTGCTGCTCAAGTCGCTGTTGCTATCCAGTGCCGGGCTATAGTCTAGCAGTGGCGTGCTGACCTCGCTGGCCTGCACCTCTGCCGCAGACGGTGGCGCGGTGTTGTTGCGCTGATCTTCCACAAACTGCCTCCTCATCGATCATGGTTGCCCCTGGTGGGGGGAAGGTGGCTACTTGCTGGCGGGCTGCTCTGGCTCCGGGCCGTAACGCTCCTCCTCAACCGGCTCCCAGAAGCTGCCGGGGAAGTCGTCGCTACCACGTAGGCTGCGCCGTTTGAGGCCGCGCATTGCCTGCAAGTGGCTCTCCCATTCGTTGCCCATGTGCTTGTAACGAATATCGCTGACGATCCGCTCTGGTGGGCCAGTCGTGATCGCCGTTTCGCCTGCCACCGTGATCGTGGTTGGCTCGGCACTGGCGGCGGTACCCTCTGCCGATTTACGGGTGTTGGTTGGTTCGCTCATCGCAATCTCCTGGCTTTTGGCTGTTTTGCAGAACCGATTATAACATAGTAGGCAACAACCTTGTCCAGCCAGTTTCATGCCAACAACGGTTACGATTGTGGGCGCAGCTAGCGAAGCGGGAGAAGAAGGTTTGCTCAAGTCAGGTTCTAGCTGCCTGGTTGTGGTGAACAAGGAGCGGCAGCTTTGCTGTGGAAACCTAAACCCCCATCCTGCTGTCTTATGTTATACTATCCGCATAACCAAAACCGACGTAGACCACAAGGAGGGCGCAAGATGGCTGATGAGCAGGTAACACTCAAATGGTCGTGGGGGCGCAGTGCAGCCCCAGTGATGCAGCAGACGCAGCTTGGCTACCTGGCGATTGACATTACCCCGCCCACCGCAATGAGCGTGGCGGTACAGAACAAGACCCCGCTTAACCTCGCGCTCGTCCTCGACCATAGCGGCTCGATGGATGAGGATAACAAGCTGGAGCAACTGAAGGAGGCGGTCAAGCAGGTGATCGATCTGCTTGAAGCGGGCGACTCGGCCACCGTCGTCGTCTTCTCCGACAACGCCCGCGTGATCGTCCCCGCCACCCCGGTGACGGACGAAGGCAAGACGCAGATGAAGAAGGCAGTGGATGGTATCCGCGTGGCTGGTGGTACTACCATGTCGCGGGGGATGCTGCTAGGGCTGGACGAGTTGAAGAAAGTACGCACCGCCAACCCAGCGGGCAACTACCTGCACCGCATGATCCTGCTTACCGACGGCCAAACCTGGGGCGACGAACCAGGCGGTGATGAGCCAGTCTGCAAAGATGTAGCCCGCCAGGCAGGTGAGGTGGGCATCTCGATCATTGCCCTCGGCCTCGGCACTGATTGGAACGAAAGCCTGCTTGACGCTATCGCCGACAACAGCAAGGGCCAGAGCGACTTCATCAACAAGCCAGACGAGATCGCCAAATACTTTGAGCGCACGGTGCAGGAGATGAAGGAAGCGGTGGTGCAGAATGCCACCCTCACCATGCGGCTTGGCGGTGGGGTAGAGGCGCGCACGGTCTACCAGATGACCCCGATGATCCGCAAGCTCAAGCTGGACACCATGCAGACAGAGAACGTAATCATCGTGCAGCTTGGCGAACTGAGTGCAGGCAAGGCGCAGACGGTTCTCTCTGAGCTGCTGCTACCAGCCCGGCCCGCTGGCACGTTCCGGGTCGCACAGTTGCAATTCACCTACGAGGTGCCAGCCGCAGGGGGTGGCAGCCGCGAGTTGCAGAGCGATGTCACCCTCACCTACGAGGAAGCCCCCGCCGAGGCTCCCCGCGAGGCTCTCAACCCGCGCGTGATGAACCTGGTGGAGAAGGCGACTGCCTTCAAGCTGCAAACCACCGCCCTGAGCGAGGCCGAGGTCGGCAACATCGCGGGGGCAACCAGTAAGCTGCGGGCGGCAGCGACCCGCCTGCTCAACCTGGGCGAGGTAGACCTGGCGAACCAGGCTGAGGCCGAGGCCAGCAATCTCGAAGCCCAGGGCAAGATGTCTGCGGCTGGTACCAAGAAGCTAACCTTTGCCACCCGTAAGCTGGCCCAGACGGAGCTACCCGATGCCTCGCAAGGGGAGAGCGTAGCCGCCGAGAATGCACGTGGCAGCGGCGCGAGTGGCCCGGCCAGCGCAGAGTAGCCGTTCGCCAGAGCCTCTCCCCGCTTGGGGAGGGGCTTTGTTGTACCTGCCAGAGGAGCAAAGATGAGACTGACCTACCACATAACCCCGGTAGAGGTGTGGGACAACCTGCCCACCAGCCTACCCTACGCCGCTGCTTCGCTGGCCGACGAGGGCTTCATCCACTGCACCGACGGGGCAGCCAACATGGTCGCTACCGCCAACCGCCACTACCGCAGCGATCCCCTCCCCTACTATCTGCTGACCCTCGACCTGGAGGCGACGGGTAGCCCCTGGCGGTTCGACCACGGCAAGCTGCTCTACCCCCACATCTACGGCCCGATCAACCGCGCTGCCGTGCTACGGGTGCAGCCCTTCCCGCGCCGTGCGGATGGCGAGTTCCTACCCTTTGTGGAGGTGGTGAGCAGGACGATGTAGCAGTCAGGGCCGAGAGTTGTAGCGGTCTACTCTGAAGCAGGCAGCGTCGTCATGCGCTTGATGGGCTGGAGCGACCCTAGCTCTCGCCCTGCTCCTCATCCGCCTGCTCGTCGCGGCCCGGCAGCAGGGCAGTCGCCACTGCTGCGCCAATCATGCCGAGGGGGATCAGCGACGCGCCGATATCGCCCCCCTGCACGATCAGGAAGATACCGCTGAGGACGGCAGCCCCACCCGCAACGGTGAACAGCACGATGTGCCGTTGGCGGCTCTTTGCCGTGCTGCTGCGGAGCCGCACGAGCTTGCGCCGCGTCCAGTAGGGGGTGAGCAGCAGCCCCAGCCCAACCACGATCTCTAGCAGGGCGATCAACAATCGCCAGAGGCTATCGCCCGCCAGATTGCTACCTTCGCCTGCACCAATTTGCATCTTCGATCCCTCGTTCGGTTCTAGTAGCTGCTGCTTTTCAACCGTCCCGCGCGCAACTCCACATTGTGGCGCACCCGCCGCATCGTCTCCTGGGCTGCGGCCAACACGTCGGGGTAAGCGGCTCCTCGTGTTCTGCTTGCGCTCGGTTCGGCAGGGCGGCTCCCTCTTGCAGAGTTTGCAGCAATAAGCGTGCGGCCATTATAGCTGATCGTGGACTGACTGGCAAAAGGAGCGCGCCCGCCGCACCCTGCGCTTAGCCTAGCTACCTAAGTTTCGTACAAACGTGAATAGGGTGTTCCTCATCGGGTAAACTGGTTGGTGCAAACCCACCCCTAACCTGAAAGGAACACCCCTGTGCAGCATACCACATCTGAGCTTGAGTTCGTACTTGACCAGCAGAGTAAC
>JBBROH010000176.1:0-8461 GCA_038229595.1 Chloroflexia bacterium
CGCTCCGCCACGTCTGGCACGCGCTCTGCCCAGAGGTTGATCTCCAGATCGCTGTACTGGTCGGCCACGCCCCGCGCCACCGAGCCACTAACGGCGATCTCAGTCGCCAGCGCGACTGGGCAGCGGGCAGCAAGCTCCTGGGCTAGGGCTAGCAGTTCGCGGCTGCGCCCGCTAGCATCGTCGGGTAGGGTATACATCGGCGTTCTCCTAATAACAGTAGCGACCGCGGGAACCATACTACCCGCATCCTCATACTGGAACGTGCATTATGCCACAAATGTTGTGCTGGCGCAAGCGGTTTGCGGGGCTGTTACTCGCACCGCCGCCGTTCGCAGGCGACTATCAATCCTCCAGGGTGCGTAGGGGCTTGAGAAACAGGCCGACGATGCCAGTTAGCAGCCCCATTGCGCCGCAGAAGATCACAACATTGACCACGCCGAAGAAGGCGGCAGCGGGCGCAGAGAGGGCGACGCTGATCGGGAATGTAGCCTGCGCTATCGTGCGGCGGGCAGCAAACACGCGGCCTCGTGCCTCGTCGGGGGTCTTTAGCTGCCAGATCGCCGTGCTGTTGGTGTTGGCGACCGGGATCGCCGCTGCGTCCAGGAAGCCCGCAGCAACTACGCCGGGGGTGAAGCGCAGGGCAGCGAACACCCCGACCAGCAGCGCACCGAAGCCGCCGAGACCGATCCCAACCGCCACCCCCTGGTAGTGCTTGCGGAACTTGAGCAGGCCCGCCCCGATCAGCGTCGCCCCTACCAGGAAGCCTGCAGCCTCCACCGAGTTGACGATACCGAGGGTCGAAGCGTTCCCCTTCAGCGTGTCGAGGATCAGCAGCGGGGTGAGGGTAGCCACCGGGCCGCCCCAGAAGTTGGCAGAGGTGAACATGGAGAGCAGGTAGAGCAAAGTGGGATTGGCCCGGATGAACTTGAAGCCGAAGGCCGCATCGTGCAGGGTACGCCCCCAATACTCGCCGAAGCTGGTTAGCTTCTCGCTTATCTCGCGCTGTTGGGGGATGACAGCAAAGAACATGGTGCCAGCGGCCACGAAGAAGCTGATTGCGTTCACCTCTACCACCAACGGCAGACCGAGCAGGGCGATCAGCGTGCCGCCGAGGGCTGGGCCGAGGATGTTGGCCGCGCTAAACGACGACTGCACCAGCCCGTTTGCGCGCGTAAGGAGAGACTTCGGCACCAGGTTGGCAATGCTGGCCTCAAATGAGGGTTCATGCAAGGTAGTGCAGAGGGTGTCAACAAAGGCGGCAACGTACACCTGCCACAGTTGCAACTGCCCAGCGACGAGCAGCAGGCTGATCAGGGTGATCACGCCGCCGCGCAGCAGATCGGCGGTGAGCATAATCCACTTGCGGCTGAGGCGGTCGATCAGCCCGGCCATCAGCGGGCCGAGGGTCAGGCGTGGGATGCTACCGACCAGGCCGAAGCCCGCCAGAGCCGCCGCGTTTTGCGCCACCCCACCAGGCAAGGTCGAAATCCAAAAGATCAGAGCGATGCCGTAGATCGCGTCGCCCAGCACGGACACCGACTGCCCGGCCCAGACCAGCCAGAAGGTAGTCTGGCGCAGCAAGCGGGCAGGCGGCTCTGCTTTGACTACTTCCCCCCGCGCTCCCTCCTCCTTCACCGCATCAGCCACCCCGCTCAAGCGTGCCGCTTCGCCAGCAGGGGTGTGTTCCTCGTGGGCGGCGATCAACTCTGGGGCGTTCTGCTCATCCTTAACTTCGGCCATCTTCCCCTCCTGCATGATGTGGGTACAATTGTAGCACAGCAGCAGGCAGTTGCATCAGCCTAAAGTAGTAAACTGGTTGGCTCTCGTGCAGGATTGGGGGATCGCCTGGCTAGACAGCGGGTAACGGGCCGACTAGTTCGCCTCCCGTGGGCGATACTGGATCGCCTCGGCAATGTGCATTGGCTGGATGTTGGTCTCGCCCGCGAGGTCGGCTATGGTGCGGCCCAGCTTGAGGATGCGGTGGTAAGCGCGGGCAGAGAGGTGCAGTTGGCGTACAGCGGCCTTGAGCAGGTTCGCGCCGGTCTGGTCTAGCGGGCAGAACTGGTGTACCTGGTCGGGGGTCATCTCGCTGTTGGTGCTGGCATGGATATCAGCGAAGCGGGCAGTCTGTATCTTGCGGGCCGCCGCCACCCGCGCCCGAATGGTGGCCGAAGTTTCGCCAGCCCGATTGTCGGCTAGCTTCTCGTACTCCACGCGAGGAACCTCTACGTGGATGTCGATGCGGTCGAGCAGGGGGCCGCTGATACGCTTCTGGTAGCGGCTGATCGAGGAGGAGGCGCAGACGCAAGCCTTCGCAGGGTCGCCAAAGAAGCCGCAGGGACAGGGGTTCATAGCCGCCACCAGCATGAAGTTGGCGGGGAAAGTGAGCGAACCGGCGGCGCGGCTGATCGTCACCACCCGATCCTCCAACGGTTGGCGCAGCGTCTCCAAAGCCTGGGCGTTGAACTCTGGTAGCTCGTCTAGAAAGAGGACACCGTGACTGGCTAGAGTGATCTCGCCGGGGCGCGGCATCCGCCCACCGCCCACCAGGCCAGCGTGGCTGATCGTGTGGTGGGGAGCGCGGAAGGGGCGTTGGCTGACGAAGGGGCGGTCGGCGGGCAGCATCCCACTGACGCTGTAGATTTTGGTCACGGTCAACATCTCGCCAGGGGTAAGTGGCGGCAAGATGGTGGGCATAGTACGGGCGATCAGCGTCTTGCCGCTCCCTGGTGGCCCAACCATCAGCATATTGTGACCGCCCGCTGCCGCCACTTCGATGGCTCGCTTGACGTGTTCTTGACCTTTGATGTGGGCCATATCTACCTCATATTGGCCCTGCACTGCGTCGGTGAACACGCTCATGTCAGCCACATAGGGACTGATCGCACCCAGGCCGTTGAGGTGGGAGACCAGTTCGGTCAGCGTCTTGACCGGCACGATCTCAATATCCTCCACCAGCGAGGCTTCGCCCGCATCGTCGCTGGGCAGGTAGACGGTGCGGATACCGCGCTCCTTCGCCACCGCGACCATCGGCAGCACGCCCTCCGTGTGGCGCACGCTACCGTCCAGGCTCAGCTCACCGAGGAAGACGCAGTGTTCGAGCTTAGCCGCCACCTGGTCGCTGGCGGCCATGATGCCGAGGGCAATGGGCAGGTCGTAGGATGGCCCCTCCTTCTTCAGGTCGGCAGGGGCGAGGTTGACGGTCAGGCGGGCAGAGGGGAAGACGTAGCCAGAGTTGCGGATCGCAGCCCGCACCCGTTCGCGGCTCTCTTGCACCGACTTGTCGGGCAGGCCCACGACGTTGAAGTTGGGCAGCCCCCGCGCCACATCCACCTCAACCTGCACCAACGCCCCATCCAGGCCGATCACCGCACAACTGTTGATGCAGGCAAGCATAGCCATTCCTCTCATTCTACAGCATAGTAGCTAATGGTGGTGATTATAGCACAAGTTTATGGGCGATGCAAGCAGGTGGTGGACGCAGGGGTTAGCACGAGCGGTTGGCGGTGTAGCTTTGCTGGGGATGGTGTGGAGGCAGCATTTGGGTCTTGGGTGCTGCGCTTGCATCCACCCACCAACCCTGCTATAATCACCGCCAGCGGCAGCGTCGCCGCCAGGCGGGCCACCCGGCTCCGCCCCGGATGCAGTGTAGCTCTCGTCGAAAGGAGTCACCCTACTTAATGAGACCCGTCTACATGGTCTCAGGTGGCATCACCAAGTTCCGCAAGGCCAACCCTCGCCAGGACTTCCGCGCAATGGTTAAGGAGTCCTTCGATTACGCCATGCGTGACGTGCCGAACCTGACAATGGAAATGATTGATGGTAGCGTCGCCTCTTACTTCTCCGACCACTTCACCCGCCAACTGATGGCGGGCATCATGGTGCAAGACTACCTCGGCCTGGTGCCGAAGCCGAGCAAGCGGGTGGAGGGCGGTGGCGCAACCGGCGGCCTCTGCTTCCAGGCAGGCTGGGAGTCGATTGCCAGCGGGCGCATGGAGGTTTGCGTGGCCTACGGCTTCGAGACGATGAGCCACGTTAACACCTGGAAGGGCAACGAGTTTATCGCCCTCGCCAGCGACACCAACTTCGACTTCCCGGTTGGCGGCTTCTACTCTGGCTACTACGCGATGATGGTGCAACGCCATATGTACGAGTTTGGCACCACCGTGGAGCAACTGGCAAAAGTCAGCATCAAGAACCACGGCAATGCCCTCTACAACCCCTACTCGCAGTATCCTGCCAAGCTAACGGTAGAGGATGTGCGCGCCGCCACCATGGTTGCCACCCCCCTTACCCTGCTTGACATTTGCACCATGTCCGACGGTGCAGCGACCGTCATCTTCGCTACCGAGGAGATGGCGATCAAGATGGGTGCGATTGACCCAGTGCTTGTCACTGGCATTGGCTCTGGCACCGACGCGATGCGTATGTCTGACCGCCCGCACGGCAAGGTGATCTTGCTTGACCACGAGAATGAGGCTGACTACAAAGACCTCAAGTACCCTGGTGTCCACTCCTTCCGGGGGGGCCGCGCTGCGACCAAGCTGGCCTACAAGATGGCGGGCATCACCAACCCAATCGAAGACCTCGATTTCGTCGAACTGCACGATGCTTATACCTCCTCCGAAATCCAGACTTATGAGGACATGGGCCTCTGCAAGTACGGTGACGGTGGCAAGTTCATCGAAGAAGGCCACTCTGAACTGGACGGCAAGCTGCCGGTCAACCCCAGTGGCGGCCTGCTCGCCTGCGGCCACCCGGTCGGCGCAACTGGGCTGATGCAGGCGGTCTTCGCCTTCTGGCAGTTGCAGGGCAGCATGAAGAAGCACCTGGGTAACGACAAGCTGGCAATCAAGAACGCCAAGCGCGCTGCGATCCACAGCCACGCGGGTACGGGTACCTACATCACCGTGTCGATCATGGAAGGCACCCGCTCCCTCAATAGCCCCGATAACAGTAGCAATGGCAGCAACGACAGCGGCAAGGAGGAGGCGTAAGATGGCCGATAGCACCGAGCAGATCAGCCAGGCGATCAGCAGCGACAACCCGCCGATCCCCCAGCCGAACGTGCCAAAGAACGAGCGGACTAACCTCTACAAGCTGCCAGAGAACGACAGCGGCACGATCCTCTTTAACACCGACCCGATCATGATCAAGTATCACTACGAGATCGACTATATCCACAGCTACGCCCAGGACACCCCCTTCTTCGTTGGCCTCTCACAGGGCAAGCTGATGGGCAGCCGCACGACCGACGGCTACACCTACGCTACCCCGCGCGGCCACGCCATGGACTTCGATCAGTCTTCGCAGGGTGGCAAGCCCACCGAATGGGTAGAGTTGCCCCGCGAAGGCAAGATTCACACCTTCACCACCTGCTACTTTGGCGGTGAAGCCTTCCTCAATGAAACCCCCTTCAACCTGATCCTGGTCGAGTTTGAAGGGGTGGACACCCTGTTCCTCAGCCGCATCGTGGGCATTGCCGCCGAGAAGCTGAAGATCGGGATGCCAGTCTACGCCCAATTCGTCCGCAACAGCAAGTTCAAGCCAACCGACGTGTACTTCGTGCCGTTGGAGGAGCAGAACTAAGCAGCCACCAACCAGCGTGCGCCGCCCCTTGCAAGGAGCGGCGCATAGCCATGTTCACCGCCGTTACCAGGTGGGATAGTACGACGCTGTGCATATTTCCTCCGCCAGCCGTAACAAAGCTAACCGTTGTTGCGATTATAGTGCTATAATGGGTGCGAGCGATCTGCTCGTCCTTATTGGGCCAGTAAGGAGGAATACATGAAGAACCAGATAATCTACACGGTTGCTGCTATTGTTGTCTTCAGTGCGGTGGGGGCGTTGGGCGGGGCAATCGGCGGGGTGCTGATTACGCTGCTGACTAGCGAACTATTCGGCGTAGATAGTACCTTGTTCTGGCTGGTTGGCTGCACCATGATCGGTGCATTCACCAGCTTCGCCTGGGTGGTGGGGGTCGCCTACAGCCACCGCCATGCCGCCTTGCAACGGGCCACTCCCACTACCAGTGGAGTAAAACGGTAGGTACGAGTGACAGAGATGAGGGACGGTGCAGGCCGTCCTTTTTGCTTGCCTTTGCGCCAAATTGCTGAAACAGGAGCGGCTGAGTAGCTGTTCCTACATTGGAGATCGGGCGACTCAAGCTAAACTGAGGAGAGCGCAATGAGCGTCGTAAGCAGACAGGTCGGGCGTGTTGGTGTGATCGGGCAGATCGGGCGATGGGTCAGGCGCATACTGCTGATCCTGCTGGTTGTGGTTGTAGTGCTGGCGGTTGCCGGGGCAATTTATCAGGCGGTAGCCGAGGCTAACGACCGCCGCAACCACCCGCCGCCCGGCCAGTTGGTGGATGTCGGCGGCTACCGGCTGCACCTCTACTGCACAGGGAGCGGCAGCCCCACCGTTGTGCTGAACGCGGGCGGCGGCGGTAGCTGGCTCGATTGGAGCCTCGTGCAGCCGCCGATTAGCCAACAAACCCGCGTTTGTGCCTTCGACCGTGCCGGGCTGGGCTGGAGTGAGAGCGGCCCCGCTCCCCGCGACACACAACAGGCGGTCAAGGAGTTGCACACCCTGCTCGGCAAGTCGGGCGAACGCAGCCCTTACATCCTCGTCGGCCACTCGCTGGGTGGGCTACAGAACCGGCTTTACGCCAGTCAGTACCCCGACGAGGTGGCCGGGCTGGTGCTGGTGGACGCGACCACAACCTACACCCCGGAGCAGATCGTCGCCCGCATGAACGACGAGCAGCGGCGCAAGTACGACGATCTGCTCAAGCAGGCCGGGCCAGATGCGCTCAAACCACCGCCCGGCCCGCCAGTTTGGTTGATCCGGGCAGCAGGTTGGCTGGGCATCCTGCGGCTGCTCGGCGGGGACTCGGTGCTGACCGACAGCGTGGGCGGCTACCTTGCGCCAGCGAATCGCGCTAGCTGGCTGGCAGTCAACCTGCGGGCCAACACCTTCGCTACTACGCTGGAAGAAGTAGAACACTACGAGGCCAATATGCAGCAGGTGCGCGACAACGAGCGGTCGCTGGGCGGTAAGCCGGTGACGCTGATCATGCACGGGCTGCCAGGTACGTTCGCCAAAACTTCGCAGCCCAACCCTGATGCCGACTTCTTCGAGCCGGTCTACCGCGACCTTGAGCGCGAAACCCTGGGCAGGCTCTCGACACGGGGCAAGTTCGTCGTCGCCGAGCGGAGCGCACACTACGTGCAGCTTGACCAGCCCGACCTCGTGACCGCCGAGGTGCTGGGCGTGGTTGAGGCCGCTCGCCGCTAACCGCTTGCCGCCACCCACATCCGCTTGTTATAATACCCTGCCCAACGTGGCAAGGCGTTAGCCCAATTTGAGAGGAGCCAAGTTTATTTTGAAGAAGCTAGAGAGCATCGGCTGGGTAGCCAGCGCAATCTTGACCGCCAGCCTGTTGCTGGCCGCCTGCGGGGGTGAGAGCAACCCCACTCCCACAGTAGTGCGCCAGCCGTCCGCCACCGCCGCCAGCCAGCCGACGACCAACCCGAAGGGGGTTAAGCCAGCAACTTTGCCCACCGAGCAGCCGACTCAGGGCGTGCCACAGCCAGAGAATACCGGCGAGTCCATGCCGAACGATGTACCCTCCACCACCCCGTTAGCTACCTAAGTGAGTAGAGCAAGTGGGGGCGCAGCCGCGCCTCTTTTTTTGTCGCTGATTGGCCTGTGCTATAATGAGCGTATGGATGAAGTAATGACCCCCAATTACCCCGCCCTACTCGCTGCCCGCCTGCTGCGCCCACCACTGGGCTGGCTGGACGTGACCACCAACCTACGCCACTTCGCCATCATCAGCTACCTGGTGCCGCTAGAACGGCTGCGCCCCCACGTCGATCCCCGGTTTGGGATTGTGCCGTTTGCGGTGGATGGTCGCAAGTGCGGCTTGCTCTCGGTCGTACCCTTCCTCGACCAGGACTTCTGTTTCAGCCGCCTGCCCTGGCTGCGCTTCCGCTTCGGCCAAACCAACTACCGCCTCTACGTAACCGACCAGCAGGGGGAAGACCAGGCGTGGTTCTTCGGCACCACCCTCGGTGCAGCGGCAGTGGCCTTCGCACATCATGCCTGGCAACTGCCCTGGTATCGGGCGCGCTACCAGTTCGCAACCGTCTATTCGGCCAACCAACAACGCTACACCCGCTACCAGGTGCGGACACAGAGCGCATGGGCAGCGGCAGAGATTGCTCTCGTCGGTACGGGCCAAGCAATGGGCTTGCTGCCCGGCTTCCACTCGCTCGACCAGCAACGTTACGTGCTGACCAACCCGGTGCGTGGGGTATTCTATCGGCGCGACGGCAGGCTAGGCAGCTATACCATCTGGCACCCAGCGATGGAGTTGACCACAGGTAGGCTGCTGCACGCCCGCTTTGCTCTGCTCGAACGGCTTGGCATCCTTAGCCGCCAGGAGACGCAGCAA
>JBBROH010000177.1:0-8447 GCA_038229595.1 Chloroflexia bacterium
GTTCCAAAAGTGTCTAAAGCTGCGTGGTGGTTGCAAGGTTGCAGCCCATTATACCAGATCGGGGCAGCACATTCAGGTGCGGGGAGTTTCAAGTTCTTGCGGCCACCGATGCGTGGTACATGGCTGCCTGGGCCAACAGCTAGCATCATCGCCAACGCTGTCGCTGCCCGGCTTGACGTTGCATTACTGCTAGTCCCTACTTTGCGCTCGGCTAGCTGCGGCCCAGCTACTTGACCAGGGGCCAGTGCTGGTTGCGTAGACGGTAGAACCACTCAGCAATACCCCAGCTAGCGGCTACCTGACGAGGCTAGCTGCTATGAAGGCATAAGTTGTGCTTTGGTTATCTACTGGGTGATCTGCCCTACCTTAAGCATAAAAGGAGAAGATGATGAAAAGTAAGAGAGGGATACTACCCTCAGCATTGTGCTTCGGACTGCTGGTGCTGGCAACCGCACTGCTACACAGCCCCGCAGCCGCGCAGACGGGTGGCGTTAGTAGCCAGGATTTCAGCGTGGACTTTGGCGACTTCCAGAGTAAAGCCCAGCTAACCTACCCAACCAACGCTGCTGGGGGCAGCCCAACCGTAATTCTCATTCATGGTTCGACCGCTGCCGACATGGACTTCAACTACTTCACCCAGGGGTCAACCATCCCCTTCTCGCACATCTTTAAGGACATAGCCGACTACTACCCGGCACGAGGGGTGGCGGTCTTGCGCTACAACAAGCACTATGTCAGCGGCCCCAACCAGGCTGACCAGGTGAAGTACGCCAAGGCCGATCTCAACCTTTTTCTCAGCGATGCGGAGAAGGTACTTGCTGCCGCCGAAAGCAACCCACACGTGGACAAGCAGCACATCTACATCTATGGATGGAGTGAGGGCAGCACGGTGGCTGCCGCCCTGGTCGCTAAGCATCCAGAGGTGGCTGGCCTGATCGTACAGGGGCCAGTTGCAGCCTCGTGGCGCGAAACCTTCAAGTACCAGATGTTTGGCGTAACCCTACCTTACCTTCTTGGCTTTGCACAGGGCGGCAACATCACCGCCGATACCCTGTCGCAAGCACTGGCGGGTGACGGTGGCGCAGTAGCCCGCAGCGAGGTGATTTTCTTGATTGACCCCTCCTACTTTCAGACTAAGAAGGTGGCTGTTAGTGGCTTTCTGGACAGCAACAAGGATGGGGTGCTGACTGCCGCCGAGGTGCAGGCCAACTATGATGCCATCCTGGATTTCTACTTCTCGCCCCAGGGATTCTTCTACATCTATTCGCCAGACAAAGCGTTGCCGACCGTAGCAGAGCAGGCAGCGAACATCAAGCAGCCTGTGCTGGTGCTACAAGGCAAGTTGGACGCTAACGTGCCAGTTACAGCCAGCCAACAACTCACCAGCAGCTTCAAGGGCAATGCTGATTACAGCTACAAGGAATACGCTGACCTCGGCCACTCGCTAGGCCCAGCCAGCAGCGTGATCGACGACCGCTTCCGCCCGATTGCTACGCCGCCAATGGCTGATGGGGTAGCCTGGGTGTTGGCCCATAGCAACGCCAGTGCTAACCCGCCCGCTGCGGTCAGTAGCACCCCCCAGGCGGAGGTTAGCCCCCCTGCTGCGACGAGCGACGCAACCGCCACTCCTACCACAGCGATGGCTGCATCAACAGTAACAAGTGTCAGCAGCACACCACTGGCAGAGAGCAACCCTACTGTGGTAAGCACCTCCCCCGGTCTGCCACGTACTGGCGGTGGTAACGGCAGCACTAGCCTGTTGGTACTGGTAGCTCTTGCGCTGCTGCTCGGCTTTGGTCTACGGCTCTACACTTACCGAGCGCGGCGTAAGTAACCAAAGTAGCCTTTTGTCGCAAGCAAGGCGAAAGTGGCCTCCTGATCTATGGTCAGGAGGTCGCTGGCTTGGGTATAGCCGGAGGTAGATGAGCCAGCCCCACGGGGCTGCCGCTCTCACCGATGTTGGCGGTGGCTGGCCCGTAGCATTAGCGTTGCTGCTGCATGACGCTGACCAACTGCTGGCGGGGGTCAGCAAGATAGCATACAAGGCACTCAAGGCGCACAGCCCCAGCACCACCACGAGGCCGAGTGGCACCACCACCACCTCCACCGACTCCCCAAAACCCCACGTCTTGTGCTACAATGCGGCCAACAAATACACCGTAGGAGTGGTGCATCGTGGATAACCTACCTTCATACCTCAGCAATCATGGCCTGTTCTCCGACTACTACCTGACAAGGCGGCTGGCCGAGACCTTGCCCCTTGCTCCTGACGACCCCCGCGACCACGACACCGCCGCGCAGGTGGCCGACAGCCGCTCGCATCAGGTCGCTGCGCTGTGGGCCGCCAACCGTCCTTCGATGGGCGCGAACGAGGCCAGCGTCGAGCCGTTCGTGCATGGCGTGCTGCGGCTGCTCGGCTTCGGCCTGGCCTTGCAGGCTCCGATCAAGAGGCCCAGCCAGAACCCGATGAAGGCTGATGTTGCCCTCTTTGTTGACCAAGCGGCGGCTGACCGCTTCAACGCCAACAGCCGCGCCGACAACCACGACCGCTACAGCCCCGCCTTCAGCGTGGTCGAGGTCGAACACCTCGGCGCGAACCTTGATACGCGGCTCAGCGACAACAGCAACCCCAGCTACCAGATCGTCAACTACCTGACCTACACCGAACTGCCCTTCGGCATCCTCACCGACGGCGCACGCTGGCGCATCTACCGGCGTAGCGACCCGCCCCGCACCGACGTGTACTTCGAGGTCAACCTTGAGCAGATCATGGCGACCCCCGACCCCCATGCAAGGGCCGCCGCTTTCCAGTGGTTCTACGCCTTCTTCAACCAACGCGCCTTCGACCGCTTTGATCGCGCTAGCTTCCTCAATACTGTCCTGCGCGGCGGCCAGCAGCACGCCGTCGGCTTGCAGGCCGGTCTGCGGCGGCAAGCCTTCGATGTGGTGGAGGAACTGGCCCGCGGCATCCATGTCGCCGACCCTGCGCTGCCACCGCCGGTTGTCTACGAGCGGGCCACGATCATCCTCTACCGCCTGCTGTTCATCAAGTTTGCCGAGGATTTGGACATCCTGCCCCTCAGCGACCCCAACTATCAGCGGCTCTACGGCTTCAGCAAGCTGCAAAACGAACTGCTGACCGCCCTGGACGACCCCGCCCTCAACCTCGGTGCCGATGCTGCTAGCACCCGCTATTGGCGGCTACTGCTCGATTTCTTCAGCGCGCTCAACGACGGCGTGCCGAAGCCGGGTGGCTGGCTGATCTACCAGTACAACGGTGGCCTGTTCAAGCCGGAGCGGATCGGCAACGCTGCTGTCCCTGACCGCTATCTGGCGCGGGCGATTGACCGGCTGGCACGGCTCGACGGCGTGCGGGTGGATTATCAGGAACTCAACGTGCGCCACCTCGGTAGCATCTATGAAGGCTTGCTGGAACAGCAGCTTGCGTCGGACGCGGCGGGCGGCCTGCGCCTGGTCAACGCGGCGGGCGAGGGTCGCGGTGAGCGGCACGACAGCGGCAGCTACTACACCCCCGACTACATTGTGGAGTACATGGTGGCCGCCACCCTCGATCCGCTCTGTATTGGCAAGTCGGCGGCGGAGATTGACGGGCTGCGGTTGCTCGACCCTGCAATGGGCAGCGGCCACTTCCTTGCCGCCGCCCTGCTGCGCCTCGCCGGGTGGCACGCCCGCGCTGCCAAGTTTGAGCAGAGTAAGGCGCGCCCGTACTTCCCCGGTGAGACGGCTGACGACCGCCCAACCCGGATGGAGGATGTGGCGGTTGCCGATGACGAGGTGTTGCACTCGGCCCAACTGCTGGTTGAGCGTTGCATCTATGGCGTAGACCTCAATCCCCTCGCGGTGGAGTTGGCGAAGCTGTCGCTCTGGATCATCACGCTGGGCAGCAACAAGGCTCTCAGCTTCCTCGACCACCACCTCAAGATCGGCAACAGCCTGCTGGGGATCAACGACTTGCAGGCGATGGGGATGTTGCCGTTGGCCGCGACCGCCTCGGCGAAGGAGAAGGCCGCCTACCGCAAGCGGGCTGCTGCTGCCGCCGCCGGGCAGATACCGACCTTCGAGACCGTCTTCAACCAGCAGCTAACCGTGTTGCTGGGCTACCTTGAGGCTATCCGCCAGATGCCGAGCGACACCGCCGCCGAGGTACACGCTAAAGAGGCCGCCTACGCCGACTTTGAGCAGCAGGTTGACCGCTACCGCACCGTCGCTGATGCGTGGGTGGCGGTCTACTACGGCTCCACCGCCAGCAACGACCAGTTCAGCACCGCCGCCGAACACCTCGCCGACGCAGGCTGGCCGACCGCCAGCGCAGCCCTCGCCACTGCGCACACGATAGGCCGCGCCCGCCGCTTCTTCCACTGGCGGCTGGAGTTCCCCGACGTGTTCTACCGCAATGGGTCGGGTTCCTCCTCTCCGCTTGAGGGCGGGCTTGGGGGAGGGTTCGACGCGGTGATCGGCAACCCGCCCTACGTCAAGCAAGGGCTGCTGACCGGCGACAAACCGGCCTTCGAGCGGCTATATCCCGCTACCTACAACAGCATTGCCGATCTCTACGTCTACTTCTTCGAGCGCGGGCTGGGGCTGCTGCGCGAGCGCGGGCGGCTGGCCTACATCGCCTCCAACAAGTTCATGCGGGCGGGCTACGGCGCGAAGCTGCGCGGCCTGCTGACCGGCAGCACCGCTATCGAGCGCATCGTGGACTTTAGCGCACTTCCGGTCTTTCCTGACGCAACTACCGACCCCGCCATCTACTTGTTGCGCGGCGGCCCGCCAGCGGACGGCCACACGGTCGAGGTTAGCACCATGCCACGCCTGCCCAGCACCGCCGACGAACTGGCTGTGCTGGCCGAAGCCGCCGCCAACGTACTGCCCCAGGCGGGCGCAGCCTTCGACGCGGCGGGTTGGTCGCTGGGCAGTGTCGGGGTCACTGACCTGCTGGCGAAGCTGGAAGCCAGCGGCGTGCCGCTGGGCCAGTACGTCAACAGCAGCATCCGACGTGGCTTGCTGACTGGTTTCAACGAGGCGTTTGTTATTGATGAGGCGACCCGCGCCCGGCTGATTGCCGAGGACGCAGCCAGCGCGGAGATCATCAAGCCGTTCGTGGTCGGTGACGACGTGCGCCGCTACACCCCGCTGCCGGTCGGCAAGCACGTTATCTTCACGCGGCGCGGTGTGGACATCAGCCGCTACCCTGCCATTGAACGATATTTGCGCCAGTTCTACGATGATCTGCTGCCCAAGAAGCAGAGCAGCGACCTGCGTGGCCGCAAGCCCGGCCCTTACCACTGGTATGAGCTACAGGACAATGTAGCCTATTTTGCTGACTTTGAGCAGCCCAAGATCATCTATCCTGTCATAGGACAGGATCGTCGCTTCACGATAGACACCGACGGCTACTACAGCAATGACAAAGCATTCATCATCCCACGCGACGACAAGTACCTGCTAGCCGTCCTCAACTCAAAGCTGATTTGGTTCTACCTCAAGCCGATTTGCTCACCTTTGGGCAACATTGCCCATGGTGGTCGGCTAGAGCTACGCAAAAGCTACATGGAGCGCGTGCCAATCGCTACGCCGGCGGCGGCGGTGGCGGCCCAACTGGCGGGGTTGGCCGAGCAGCAGTTGCGGCTAGAGCGCGACCGCCAGGCCGAGATTGCCGCCTTCTTGAGCGACCGCAGCCGTCAACTGGGGGTAGACCTCAGCACCCTCAGCGGCAAGGACACGTTCCGCACCTTCTACGCTGGCGACTTCGCCCGCTTCGAGGCCGCCCTGCTGCGTAACCGCGCCGTCCTGAAGCGAGCAGGCCTCAACCTCGCCCTTGACCGCGACCGCCGCAACCTGGAAGCCAACTTCAACCACGCGCTCGCCGCCATCCAACCGCTAGCCGCCCAGCTAGCCGCCAACGACCGCCAGATCGATCAGCTAGTCTACAGCCTCTATGCCCTGACCGCCGCCGAAATCGCGTTGGTGGAAAGCTAAGAGCGGACGAACCGAGTAGGGGCGGCTGGCAGCCGCCCTTCAAGCAACCCAGCCGCCAATTGCCGCGCTTGACTTCAGCACCCTGCCCCCTTATAATAACCGTAGTTGCACAACTAGCTGTAGCACATTATGTAAGGAGACCAGCCAGATGGATGACCTGTTTGAGCGGGCGGACATCGCCGCCGAGGGGCTGAACATCACCGACTTCCGCGCCAACCTCTCTGCCCTGGTTGAAGGGCTGCACGGCGACAACCCGGTAGTCCTCAACGTCCGCAACAAGCCGCGGGCGGTGCTGCTCGACCTGACCGCCTACCGCGAGATGCGCGAAGCCACCTTCGCCCTGCGGCTGCTGCAAGAAGCCGAAGCCGCCGAGCATGAGCCGAAGGAGACGATAGCCGAGTTTGAAGCCGCCCTGGATCAGCACGCCGCCAAACGCCGCGCCGAACGTGCTGCGCGGCTGACCGAGGCGGAGGCCGCCTGATGGCAACTGTCTACATCCGCCAGAGCATCCAGCAGCAGATAACGGTTGAGTACGACTACTATCTCAGGGAAGCAGGCGAGGAGCGGGCCGCCTTGTGGAACAGGCAAGCCAAAGATGCGGTGCGTAAAATCGCCGCCAACCCCTACCGCGCTGGCCCGCCGCTGCTACAGATGCCCGCCAACCACCGCCGCATCCTGATCGGCAAGACGCACTGGCTCTACTACCGCATCGAAGACGACGGCGCGAACGTGCTGGTCTACTGGCTGCACGGCTTTAGTCAGGAGAGCCGCAAGCTAACCGCCCCCGGCCTCAAGCGCAAGGCCAGCGAAGCCGCCAAAGAGCGCGACACTGGCAACGATGTGTAACTAACAGGGAGCCAACCCATGCCAATCCCCAAGAGTGCCAGCAGCCACAGCCTGCCCAGCAGCCAGCCGGTCGCGCCCAGCGGCCCCCAGCAGGTCAACTACGACAACGAGATCAGCGACCCGCACAACGACACCCTCGGTTGGAGCGAGCGCGCCCGCGTCCTCGGCGACTATCTGGCCGGGGTCGCCCAAACCCCGCTCACCGTCGGCATCCAGGGCGACTGGGGCAGCGGCAAATCCAGCTTCATCAACCTGTTTGAGGCCAAGTTGGGCCAGCACGTCGAACTCAGCCCGGAGCAGCAGACAAAGGCGAAGACGACGCAAGCCAGCCACGTCGCCGCCTACCGCCGCCCTGACGGTCGCCACATCTACGTCATCCGCTTCAACTCATGGACGTTCGCCCAAAGCAACTACAGTGCCGACTACCTGTTCCCCCTCTACCTCGCGCAAACCATCGAAGACTACCTCAAGCTGCATGGCGTGGCAATCGCTGGGCAGAGTACGGCGCAACGCTTCATGCAGACCGGCGCAAAGCTGGCGGTGCGGGCGGCAAAGGGGATCGTCGCGCTGGGGGCGGGCATCGTTGCGGGCGGTGGTGCAGCGGAAGCGGTCAACGAGGTGATGACCGCCCAGCCCAACCAGCAGGCCGAGCGGCTAGCCAGCTTCAAAGAGGACTTCCAGGCATTGGTCAAAAAGCTGCTGACGCTCACCCCGACCGTCAACAACCAGCCTGCCGACCGGCTGATCGTGATCGTGGACGACCTCGACCGCATCACGCCGCTGGAAGCGGTGGAGATCACCGAGAAGATCAAGGTGTTCCTCGACGTGCGTGGGGTCATCTTCATGATCGCCGCCGACCTGAGCATCATCCAGCGCGGGCTAGCCGACAAGTTTGGCCGCGACGCAGCCCAGAGCGATGGCAAGAACTACCTGGACAAGATCGTGAAGATACAGTACAACGTGCCGCAGCTACAAGGCCACGACCTGGCGCAGATGATGCTGGGCTACCTCAGCTTCAGCCGAGCGGTTGGCATCGAAGGGCAGCCCCCAGCGGCGGTGCTGAAGCACGACTGCTACCTGCTGCTCCGCACCTTCCCCAACGTCGGCGGCAACGTCCGCAACATCAAGCGCATCCTGCTCAACTTCGAGTTCAGCCACTTCCTGCTAAGTGCCGGAGGGCAGTTCGCAGGCGACCAGCACGCGGCCTACCGGCTGCTGGCGATCACCATCCTGCACCAGTACGACGCAGAGCTAGCCCGCGCCTTCTACAACTGGCTCGCCGACCCGAAGAACGAGCGGTTGAGGTTGGCTGGCTCGCAGCCTGCTGAACCTGTGCCACAGGAAGTTGCCGACTTCATCCAACATCTGGCTGGGGAACGTGAAGATGAGCGGCAGGTACGCAACTACTTCGAGCGGCTGCTGGCCCGCGCCTACTGGGGGCGGGAGTGGCTGGCGGCCTACGTCTCCACCACGATGAGCGACATCTCCGAGGACAGCGGCGACCAGCAGCCGGAGCCGCTAGCGGTGTAGGTGGCGGCAAGTTCGAGCCATAGCAGTAACATTGAAGGAGATGATAGAGTTAAGTCTCATTATTGCTAGCA
>JBBROH010000178.1:0-8425 GCA_038229595.1 Chloroflexia bacterium
CACGATCATCTACGTCAGCGCGCATACGCCGCGTATCTTCGTGCCGAAGGTAGACTTCATCACTGGCCCTGGCTTCCTGCATGGGGCAGTGGACTTCGCCCGCGCCCAGCAGGTCTTGCTGGCCGACGGCGTAGAGTATGCACGGCCAACCCCGCTCAGCAGCACTGGCCCCGCCCTGGTCGCTACCCCCCTGGCCCTGCTCGACTTCGACGAGAGCAGCAAGCGGATGCGGCTGCTTTCGCTGCACCCTGGCGTGACGCTGGCCCAGGTGCAGGCTGCTACCGGCTTCGACCTGCTGATCCCCGCTGCCGTGCCAATCACCCCCAGCCCTGACGCGGCGACGGTCAAGTTGATCCGCAGCTTCGACACCGAGGGGGTGCTACGCCAGTAGTCTTGCGCCGCCTGCGCTTAGATGATGCCATCGCTGGTGGCGGCGGTCTGTGGCTGCTGGCGGGCGCGCTCTTGTTCGCGCAGCACGCGGCGCAGGATTTTGCCGCTGGACGACTTCGGGATCACATCAGTCACTTCTAGCAGGCGCACGCGCTTCTGGGGGCTGACGCGCTCTGCCACGTAGGCCATGATCTGCTCTGGCGTAGCCTCGCCGCGTAGGACGACGTAGGCTTTCGGCACCTCGCCCGCCTCCTCGTCAGCGACCGGGATCACCGCTGCGTCCGCCACAGCGGGGTGGGTGAGCAGGATCGCTTCAAGCTCGGCGGGGGCGACCTGGAAGCCCTTGTACTTGATCAACTCCTTTAGCCTATCTACGATGTAGAAGTAGCCGTCGGCATCGGCATAGCCGAGGTCGCCAGTGTGCAGCCAGCCGTCTGGCTCGATCATGCTGGCGGTGGCGGCGGGGTTGTTGAGGTAGCCCTTCATTACCTGAGGGCCACGGATGCAGATTTCGCCGGTCGCACCCGCCTCTAGCTCGCGCCCGCTTTGGGGGTCAACTACCTTGACTTCGGTCAGGGGCATCGGCACCCCAATAGAACCTTGCTTGATCAACTCGCTCTCGTCGGGGTTGATGTGCGTAACCGGGCTGGTCTCGGTCAGGCCGTAGCCCTGCTTGACGTTGCAGCCCAGCCGCTCGGCGCAAGCAATCGCCAGTGCCGCACTGAGTGGGGCCGCCCCAGACATCACTACCTTCAGCTTGTCCAGCTTGTACTTGTCTACCAGGGGGTGCTTTGCCAGGGCAAGGACCAGCGGTGGGGCGACGTAAGCACGAGTCACCCCGTAGTCCTGCATCAGGCTGAGGAACTGCTCCATGTCGAAGCGCGGCATGGTGACCACCGTTGCGCCGCTGGCAACGGCCAGGTTGAGGATCAGTTCCAAGCCGTAAATGTGGTAGAGCGGTAGGATACCAATCAGGGTGTCTTGCTCGTTCATCGGCTCGGTGACGGACTGGCAGAGGTTGGCAACCAGGTTGCGGTGGGTGAGCATAACCCCCTTTGGCACGCCAGTGGTACCGCTGGAATAGGGCATCGCCACCACATCCTCCGCCGGGTTGATCGCCACTGCTGGGGCTGGCTCGCTGCTCATCAGGCTGGCAAAGGGGGTCGCGCCCGCCGCCTCGCCAAAGACGAATACCTCCTCCACCTTCGCGTGCGCCGCTGCCGCCTGCGCCTTGTCCAGCAGTTGCGGGATGGTCAGCAGAAAGCGTGCGCCAGAGTCGTTCAGTTGGAAGGCCAGTTCCTCGGCGGTGTAAAGTGGGTTGGCAGTGGTGCAGACCGCCCCCAGCCGCCCGACGGCATGGAAGGCGATGGCATATTCTGGCAGGTTAGGCGCGTAGATGGCGAACACCTCGCCCTTCTTCAACCCGCGCTGGTGCAGACCGGCGGCTACGCTCTCGACAGCCAACGCCAACTGACGGTAGGTGATAGTGCGGCCACTCGGCCCATCCACCAGGGCGGGCTTGTCGCCCAGAGCAGCGGCCCGCCGTAGCACATAGCTGGGCAGCGACAGATCGGGTATCTCGACGGGTGGGTAAGGGCTGGTGAAGATCATCGTTGGCCTCCTCCAATTATGGGTTGCATTGCCAGTTTCGGTGCCGCTATTATAGCACAAGGCGCAGTGTGCTATAATAAGGCCAAACCATGCTAGAGGTTCGCCCGTGTTCATCATCCTGTCGCTGATGTTGTTGCCCGTAATCCTGATCCTGCTGCTGGCCCAGGTGTTTATTGCCCGCCGCACCTTCGCGGTGGAGGATAGCTCGTGGCTGGAGAAGTTCGTCACCCTCGCTGCGGTCAGCTTCGTGATCGCTGCCTTCTGGCTGGCCTATGGTGGCCTCTACACCTTCATCCTCGACAACGAGTTGGAGAACAAGCGCATCCCAGAATGGCTGTACACTGGGCTGCTGCTGCTTGCCAGCCCCGCCGCCCCTTTCTTCCGCGTGCGTGGCCTCAGCTATTTCGTCTGCTACTATCGCGGCCATTGCCAGGCGGTAGAACAGTTTGCCCCCCCACTGTTCCTGTTCGCCCTGCTGCTGGTGATTGGCCTGCTGGTGGGTTGGCGCACCCTGCGCCGCCAGCGGCGCACCGTGGAGGGCAAGTAGAACGGCAGCGGCTTGTTGCTTGCAAGCTAAGTTTAGCCTAGCTACTGGTTCATCCCTGCCTACAACAGGGAACGGGCAGTAGCCTTGCGCGCTCCGTATGTCGTGCTTGCCCATGCTCTAGCTATGCTATAATCAGCGCAGCGTCACCGCCCAGGATTGGCGGGCTGGTCTCAGAAGGTTTCTACGTACAAGGAGGAACTTCAATGTCGAGGATAGGACGTAAGTTTGGCTTCTACCTGGTCGCGCTGCTGCTGTGCAGCCTTGCGCTGGCCGCCTGCGACAACAACGCGACGACGGCAACTACAGCCCCCACTAACACGCCTATGGTGGCGGGGGCGACAAACACAAGCGCAAGCAGCGGCGGCAGCATGAGCAACCCTACCGCCGAACCGAACTGCACCGTTACTGCTAGTGGCAAGGTCTGCACCACCTTCAGCACGGCTGCTACCGCACTGGCTGGCGACAGTATGCCAATGACTGGCACAGGGGCCATGGACGGGGGGCAGACTGGCACGGCCAAGATCGGCGCGATCCTCAGCCTCAGTGGAGCCGCTGCGCCCTATGGCACCAGCCAGAAGAACGGCCTAGAGATGGCCCGCGACGACATTAACGCGATGGCGGGCGGTCTCAAGCTCGAACTGGACATTCAGGATGATGCTAGCAAGGCTGACCAGGCTGGGCAGGTAATGCAGAAGCTGGTCAGTGCAAAGTCGGTGCTGGTGATCGGGCCGACCCTGAGCAACGGTGCCTTTACCGCTGACCCCATCGCCCAGCAGGCGGGCATCCCAGTGCTGGCGATCTCCAACACGGCTGACAAGATCAGCGGCAAGAACGGCATCGGCGAGTACATCTTCCGCGCTAGCCTCTCCGAGCGGCAGGCGATCCCACCGACGATTAAGGCGGCGAAGGCCAAGCTCAACTTCAGCAAAGCGGCTCTGCTCTTTGGCGACGACGATGCTTTCACCAAGTCGGGGGCCGAGGTGTTCAAGCAGGCTTTGGCCGACAACGGTGTGCAGATCGTGGCGACCGAGACTTACAAGAAGGGCGCAACCGACTTCAGCGGCCAGATCAGCAACATCAAGGCGGCAGCCCCCGATGTGATCGTCGTCTCTGGGCTGATCGCCGAGGCAATCCCCGTAGTCAAGCAACTGCGCGACGCGGGTGTTACCTTGCCGATCATCGGTGGCAACGGCTTCAACAACCCGCGCTTGTTCAGCAAGGAGAAGGGGGCGGGCGACGCTGCCGAGAACGTGATCGTCGGTGCGGCCTGGAACATCGCTAGCGACAACCCCAAGAGTGAAGACTTCATCACCCGCTACAAGGCGAAGTTTGGCAGCAACCCCGATCAGTTTGCCGCCCAGGCTTATACCGGACTGCACATTGCCTACTTTGGCATTAAGAACGCCAAGAGCATGAGCGGGGCAGACGTGGCGGCGGCCCTCCGCACCGTCAGCTACGACAGCGTGATGGGTGCCTTCAAGTTCAACGCCGACCAGGACCCTGACATGGCGGCGGTCGTCCAAATCGTGCAAGGTGGCAAGTTCGCCATCTACAAGTAAGCTGTTTGGGGTGGGGCTGGTTTACCAGCCCCGCGCCACTGGCTACGCACCCGTAGCAGGGAACCACGCCCATGCACTGGCAGACGTTCGCGGTACTCGACGCGCAGCAGGTGGTCAACGGCATCTTCCTGGGTAGCATCTACGCCCTGTTTGCGCTCGGCTACACCCTGGTGTTCGGCGTGCTAGACATCCTTAATGTAGCGCACGCTGCCATCTTCATGGTAGCTGCCTTCGCCGCTTGGTGGGTGGCCGAGGCTTACGGCCAAAACCTGCTGGTTGCCATGCTAGTTGCTGCCCTGGTGGGCGGTCTGCTAGGGCTGCTGCTCGATAGGATTGCCTTTTGGCCCCTGCGCCGTCAGGGTGCGCCCCAACTCTCGGCCCTGATCAGCAGCATCGCGGTTGCCACCATGCTAGAGGGGGCCGCTCTCGCCTTCTCGCACACAGAAACCAAGTACCTGCCAGCGGCGGTGGTGCCAGACGGTCGCTTCACGCTCGGTAACGGGGCGGGGGCGGTGACAATCACCTTCGCCAAGCTAGTCGTCCTCGGCACTGCCTTGCTCGGCATGGTCGCCCTCACCTACCTGGTGCAGCGCACCCGGCTGGGCCGCGAGATGCGGGCGGTTGCCGAGTCGCCAAAGGCCGCAGCCCTGTTGGGTATTAACATCGAGCGGGTGATCATGATTACCTTCTTCATTGCCTCGGCCCTCGGTGGGGTGGCGGGTCTGCTGTTCGCAGTCAAGGACGCGCCCTCACCCGTCAGCTACGACATGGGCAGCAAGGTAGAACTGAAGGGGCTGGCGGTGATCATCCTCGGCGGCATGGGCAGCATACCAGGCAGTGTGGTCGGCGGTTTCCTACTCGGCATCAGCGAGGTGCTGACCATCGCCCTCGGTGCCAGCGGCTACAGCGACGCGATCCCTTTCGCCATCCTCTTTCTGATGCTGCTGGTGCGCCCCAGCGGGCTGTTCGGCAGCCGGGCGCGGCGAGCGGGTTGATGCTTCTCCTCCCTCCACGGGGTCAGGGTGAGGGTACATGACAGACTTCTACAGCCAGAATAGCCTGTTGCTCAACCAGCTTGCGATCAGCGCACTGTTGGCTCTCAGCGTATACATAACCCTCTCTGCTGCGATGCTATCGCTGGCGAACGCCGCCTTCATGGGCCTGGGGGCGTACTGCTCTGCCCTGTGCAGTCAGCATTTTGGCTGGCAGCTTTTGCCTGCCCTGCTGCTTGGTGGGCTGGTGGCGGCAGTGGTCGCCTTGCCGCTCGGTGCGCCGGTGCTGCGGCTGCGCGGGGTATTCCTTGCTATCGCCACCATCGGTTTCGGCGAGGTACTACGTGTGGTCGTCACCAACGCTGCCATCCCCGCCTTCGGCTACAAGATCGGCAATATAGACCAGGCTTACCCCGGTGGGGCAGAGGGGCTGCGCCTTAGTCAGCCGCCCCTGACCAACGGCTGGTACAGCTACGGCGCACTGCTCGCCCTCATCTACTTCTTCTGGCGGCTACGGGGGTCGCGGATGGGTCGCGCCCTGGCTGCCATCCGCGAGGATGAGACGGCGGCAGAGAGCATGGGCGTTGATGTGCGCCGCTACAAGCTGATCGCCTTTGTTCTCAGCGCATTCATTGCGGGCTGGGCGGGTGGCCTCAGCGCGCACCTCTACGCCTTCATCAACCCCAACGACTTCGGCTTCAGTCGGGCGGTAGACATCCTCACCTACGCGGTCGTTGGTGGCACCTTCAGCTTTGTTGGCCCAATCCTCGGTGCGTTGCTGATCACCAGCCTGCCAGAGTTGCTCCGCTTCCTGCAAGAGTACCGCCAGGTGTTCAGCGGGGCGGTGCTGCTGTTGGTTATCCTCTTTTTGCCCGGCGGCTTGTTCGGGCTGTTCAGCAAGGTTATGCGGAGCAGGCGCACGCTTCCAGTCTATACACCTTCTGTGTTCAGCCCGCCGGGGGTGGTCGGCGAGGCGGGTGGCATAGCAGGGGGGAACGAACCAGCCAGCCTGCGCCCTCCTGAACCACTGGCCGAGCCGCTGCTGCAAATCAGCCACCTGAGCCGCCGCTTCGGGGGGGTGACAGCGGTGGACGACGTGAGCCTGACGGTTGCACACGGTGACGTGTTCGGTTTGATCGGGCCTAACGGCGCAGGCAAGACGACGCTGGTCAACCTGATCAGTGGGGTACTCGCCCCCAGCGGCGGCCAAATCAGCTTCAAGGGCCAGGTGGTCAACGGCCTGCCGCCCCACCGCCTCAGTGCGCTCGGTCTGGCTCGAACCTACCAAAACATCCGCCTGTTCCCTACCCTCAGCGTGCTGGACAACGTGCTGGTGGGCCTACATGGTAGCACCCGTGGCAGCCTGCTAGCCCGCCTGTTCTTCAGCCGACGGGTGCGAGCAGAGGAGCAGCACAACAGCTTGCGGGCGATGGAGCTACTCTATCGCTTTGGGCTACATACCTACGCCCACGAGCCAGCCGCCTCCCTCTCCTATGGCGATCAGCGGCGGTTGGAGATGGCCCGCGCCCTCGCCACCAGCCCGACTATGCTGCTGCTGGATGAGCCAGCCGCCGGGCTGAACAACGCAGAGACAGCCGCTCTGCGTGAGCTGCTGCGCCAGTTCGCTGCCGAAGGTATCACCATCTTGCTGATCGAGCATGATATGCCGCTGGTAATGGGGGTGTGCGACGAGGTGGCGGTGCTGAACTTTGGGCGCAAACTGGCCGAGGACAGCCCCGCCCGCATCAGCAGCGACCCACAGGTGATCGAGGCATACCTCGGCAGCGAATAGAGTTAGGCGGGCAAACAAAAAAGACACCAGCGTGGTGTCTCTCATGTACTCTGTGCCAGCCGCTCTTGCAAGCAGGTGGGACGGGAGTTACTTGGCCTCTTTGTACATAACCTTGCGGCGCACAATGGGGTCGAACTTCTTCAGTTCAAGGCGTTGCGGGTCGTTCTTCTTGTTCTTCTGAGTGTAGTAGACGTGGCCGCTTTCGCTGCTCCGCAGCTTGATCAGGCCGCGATTATCTTTCTTCGCCATTGTCCAGCCTCCTGCTAGGAGCGGGTAGCACAAACTTTGTCGTGCTACCCACTATAACCTCCCCCAACCTCCCGCAAGGGCAGTTAGGCGATAATCTTGGTCACGACCCCTGCACCAACCGTGCGTCCACCCTCGCGGATGGCGAAGTGCAACCCTTCTTCCATTGCCACTGGCACGATCAACGTCACATCCATCTGCACGTTGTCCCCTGGCACGACCATCTCCATCCCATCCGGCAGCTTGATCGCCCCGGTCACGTCCGTGGTGCGGATGTAGAACTGCGGGCGGTAGCCGTTGAAGAACGGCGTATGCCGCCCCCCATCGTCCTTGCTCAAGATGTAGACCTCGGCCATGAAGTGGGTGTGCGGCTTGATGCTACCAGGCTTGGCTAGCACCTGACCACGCTCCACGTCCGCCCGCTCTACTCCGCGCAGCAGTGCGCCGATGTTGTCCCCAGCAATGCCGCTGTCTAGCGTCTTCTGGAACATCTCTACGCCCGTGCAGATCGTCTTGCGCGAGGTCTCGCTCATGCCCACGATCTCGATCTCGTCGCCCACCTTGACCGTGCCACGCTCGATGCGCCCGGTCACTACGGTGCCACGACCCTTGATCCCGAACACGTCTTCTACCGGCATCAGGAACGGCTTGTCAATCGCCCGCTCTGGGGTCGGGATGTAGTCGTCTACTGCCGCCATCAGCGCGAGGATCGACTCGTACTCTGGGGCAGTAATATCCTTGCTCTGGCTCTCCAACGCCTTCAGCGCACTGCCCCGAATGATCGGGGTTTCGTCGCCAGGGAAGCCATTCTTGACCAGCAACTCGCGTACTTCCAGTTCGACCAGTTCTAGCAGTTCCTCGTCCTCCATCACGTCTACCTTGTTGAGGAAGACGACCATAGAGGGAACTTCGACCTGGCGGGCGAGCAGGATGTGTTCGCGGGTCTGGGGTGCGGGGCCATCAGGGGCGGAGACGACCAGGATCGCGCCGTCCATCTGGGCTGCCCCAGTGATCATGTTCTTGATGTAGTCAGCGTGGCCGGGACAGTCCACGTGGGCGTAGTGCCGCTTCTCGGTCTGGTACTCGACGTGGGCGATAGCGATGGTGATGCCACGCTCGCGCTCCTCAGGAGCCTTGTCGATGTTATCGAAGCTAATAAAGTTGGCGCGACCAGCCAGGGACATGACCTTGGTGATAGCGGCGGTGAGGGTGGTCTTGCCATGGTCCACGTGACCGATGGTACCAACATTGACGTGCGGCTTGTTGCGCTCGAACTTCTGCTTTGCCA
>JBBROH010000179.1:0-8416 GCA_038229595.1 Chloroflexia bacterium
GAAGGGGCCGAACCTGGGCGTGCTGATCATCACCCACTATCAGCGCATCCTCAACTACGTCAGCCCCGACTTTGTTCACGTGATGCTCAACGGCCAGATCGTCAAGAGCGGAGGCCGCGAGTTGGCTCTGGAGCTTGAGCAGAAGGGCTACGACTACATCCGCGCCGAGTTCGGGGTGCCGACCACCGGCAGCAACGAGTTTAACGAACCAATCGTGGTGGGGCAGTAAGCCACAGGCTGGTTGTGGGGTTGTCAGAGTGGCGCGTGGCTGATCTGCTACGCGCCATTTTCAGCATAATAGCAGCGTTGACCAGCCAGCCACTTTGCCTTATAATGGGCGGCAACCAGACGGACAAGAGCCTTTCAGCGTCGAAAGCGAAGGAGTAACCACAATGACCGCCACTTTCCAACCAACAACCGAGGCCGCCTGTACTACGCTGGTCGCGCATGACAGCGTGGATTGGCAGCGAGTGTGCGCCGACTTCCCCATCCTCAGCCGCACCATTCATGGCAAGCGCATGGTCTACCTCGATAGCACCGCCAGTTCGCAGAAGCCGGAGCAGGTGATCGACGCGCTTAGTCACTTCTATCGTACCAGCAACGCCAACATCCATCGCGGTGCCTACACCCTCAGCGAGGAGGCCACCCACCTCTACGAGCAGGCCCGTCGCAAGGTCGCCCGCTTCATCAACGCCGCCGACGAACGCGAGGTGATCTTCACCCGCAATGCTACCGAAGCCCTCAACCTCGTTGCCCACTCCTGGGCGCGGGCCAACCTGGGCGCGGGCGATGTGATCGTGACCAGCGAGATGGAACACCACAGCAACCTGATCCCCTGGCAGGTGGTCGCCCGCGAGACAGGCGCACGGCTTGAGTTCATCCCGATCAAGGCGGATGGTAGCCTCGACCTGGAAGTGTTCGACGAGCTACTCAAGCTGCCGGTCAAGCTGGTTAGCGTGGTACACGTCAGCAACACGCTGGGGACGATCAACCCCATCGCCGAGATTGCGCGGCGGGCTAAGGCGGTCGGCGCAGTGGTGGTGGTGGATGGCGCACAGAGCGTCCCCCATATGCCAGTGGATGTGCAGGAGCTTGGTTGCGACTTCCTGGCCTTCAGCGGTCACAAGATGTGCGCGCCCAGCGGCATCGGTGCGCTGTGGGGGCGATTCGCGCTGCTGGATACCATGCAGCCCTTCCTTACTGGCGGCGGCACTGTCACCCATGTGGGCCTGCGCGAGTGTGCCTACGAGCCGGTACCCGCCCGCTTCGAGGCCGGTACACCTGCCTTTGCCGAAGCTATCGCTTTCGGTGCAGCAGTGGACTACTTGAGCGAGATCGGCATGGGCAACATCCGCGAACACGAACGCGCCCTGGCCGAGTACGCCCTCGCGCGCTTCACCGAAGTGGCTGGCCTGCAAGTCTACGGCCACCCCGATGCAGCCCAGCGGGGCGCGACCTTCCCCTTCAACCTGGGCAACCATGACGCGGCCACCCTTGCTGCCTTTTTGGAGAGCGAAGGGATCGCAGTGCGGGCGGGACGGCACTGCTGCCAGCCGATCATGGATTACCTCGGCGTGAGCGCGACCGCCCGCGCCAGCTTCTATCTCTACAACAACCAGGACGACGTAGATGTGCTGGTCGCTGCCCTCAAACAGGCTAGCCAGCTTACCCCGGCCCAGTTGCGCCAGATCGCTGCCGACCATCCCTACACCCCTGGCGGCGACCTTAGCTAACCATCAATCACCCACAAGAAGGAGCAACCCTATGCAAGAGATGGAGATGACCACCGGAGAGGTCAAGGAGAAGTTGGATCGCGGCGACAAGTTTGTGCTGCTAGATGTGCGCGATCCGAACGAGTATGAGGTCGTTCACCTCGAAGGAGCAACCCTGATCCCGCTAGACCAGCTTCAGCAGCGGGTCAGTGAACTGAATAAGGACGAAGAAGTGGTGATCTACTGCCATCATGGTAGCCGCAGCCTGCAAGCCGCCCGCTACCTGCAAGCATCTGGCTACAAGGCGCACAGCATGAACGGCGGCATCGAAGATTGGGCTGAGAAGATCGACCCTACCCTGCCCCGCTACTAGAAAAGGTACACTCAAGTTATGGTAACAGAGAATATGGTACGCACCGCCTTGCGCGATGTGTACGACCCGGAGATCGGGGTCAATATCGTTGATCTCGGCCTGATCTATAACGTAGACGTGGAGCCAGAGGAGAAGGAAGGGTTCGTGCATATCGAGATGAGCCTGACCAGCCCTGGCTGCCCGGCTGGGCCGATGATCATCACCGACGTGCATCGCGCTCTGCAAGTCTTCGAGGACATTAAGGAGGTAGACGTGGAACTCGTCTGGTCGCCTTACTGGAACCCAAGTATGATGTCGGAAGACGCGAAAGAGGAACTCGGCTACTACGACTAACCACTGACCCCGCCAACCGTTGGCGGGGTTCGTTTTTGTCCAGCGTACAAGCTGTATTGCTTGTGCCGCTGTATAACGGCTTCTATCCAGCAAGCCCTCGCCACAGCTATAGTGGGGGTGTTCGCGTGGCTGGGCCAACCTGATCTGGCCCTTCGGCTGATCGGCGGCCACCCGCCGTGGTTGGTCTGCCCTAGAGAAAGGAAGTGGAGAGTTGAGAATGAAGAACCGTGTTTTGTTTACTGTTCGCCTGCTGCTGACTGCCCTTCTGCTGGCTGGCCTGTTTGCCTTTTGGTTGCCAGCACAGCCCGTTGCTCACGCGGCGGGCTACAGCGTTCTGTTCGACAACTTTCATGCCGAAACTGCTGGCAACTCCGACTGGGTGATCAGCAGCAGCCAACCCGATCCCTTGCAGCAGAACGCCAACCCCCAGAATGAGCGCGACTGGACGGGCGGTATCAGTGCCTGGGGTGTAGCTCTGCAACAGACGGGGCGTTACAGCCTGAAGACCAACACGCGTACCTTTAGCTACGGCGACAGCAGCAATCCACTCGACCTTAGCCGCTTCAACGTGCTTGTCCTGCCAGAGCCTAATAGCCTGCTGAGCAGCGGTGAGAAGACTGCGATCCTCAACTTCGTGCGTAATGGCGGCGGCCTCTTTATGATCGCCGACCATAACGGTAGTGACCGCAACAACGACGGGGCCGACTCCTTGCGCGTGCTTAACGACCTGATGAACAATGGCGGCGCGGGCAGTAACGTCTTTGGTATCCAGTTTGACGTAGTGAACATCAGCAACGAGAACCCCAGCAATGATACCCCCAACCCCGACCCGATCCTACAAGGGTCGTTTGGTACTGCGCGCAGCAGCATCATCCGGGCTGGCACGACTGAAACGCTCGACCCCACCGCCAACCCCAACGCTCGCGGGGTGATCTACCGCAATAGTGCCTCCAATACTGGCAACACTGGCGTGTTCGTCAGCCGCAGCAGCTACGGCAGTGGGCGCGTAGTCGCGGTGGGCGATAGCTCGGCGATTGACGACGGCACTTGCGCCTCAAGCAACAACTGCTTCAACGGCTGGAACGACCCTGCTGGCAACGACAGCATCCTCTTTCCCAACGCCACCGACTGGCTGGCAGGTAGCGGCGTTTCTGCTGCCACCGCTACCAGCACGTCCAGCGTACCCACTGCTACGCGCACGCCGCTTGCAGCAACGGCCACCAACACGCCACTTGCGCCAACGGCTACCAGCACAGCCATTCCAGCAACCGCCACGAATACGCCGCCTGGCCCGACCGCCACGCGCACCCCGCTTGCGCCAACGGCCACACCTACCCCTGGCTCTGGCAGCCAGCAGTTGATCCAGAATGGCGGCTTTGAGAGTGGCAGCAGCCCCTGGGTGGAGAGTTCGAGCGGCGGCTATGAGACAGTAGACCCCGCCCGCCCGCACACTGGCAGCAACAGTGCCTACCTCTGTGGCTACAACAACTGCGCCGACAGCATCTACCAGACGATTACCATCCCGGCGGCTGCTTCGTCCGCCAGCCTCAGCTACTACTGGCAGATGTCCACCCAGGAGACTTCGCACCCCTACGACTACCTCTACGTGCGGGTACGCAACAGTAGCGGCGCGAACCTCGCCACCCTGCAAACGGTGAATGATGGCAGCAGCGCAGGCAACTGGGCCGTTGCTAGCTATGATCTTAGTAGCTACCGCGGCCAGACGATCCAGATCGCCTTCGCCGCCACTACCGACTCGTCGGCTACCACCAGCTTCTTCGTAGACGATGTGAGCCTGATCAGCCGCTAGTCTGCTGCCCACAGTCCCTGGTCTGCTCCTCACGGGGTCAGGCTGGGGGCTTGCCTTTTGTGGCTGCCTGACCTATTGCGGCGGTGCGCTAACATAGTGTATATTAGCAACAACGCAGCCCCACCCCGCTCCACCTGCCTTCGCATCTGCCAAAGGAACCGCCATGAACCGACTGCCCCGCCTACTCCTTTCTGCTCTACTGCTGCTCGTGCTGACTGGCTGTGGCAGCGAGCGGATACTGACTAGTGAAACACACGTGATCGCTACCCAGCAACCAGCCTCTAGCACCGCCAGCTACAGCGTCCTGTTCGACAACTTTCATGCGGAGACGGCGGGCAATGCAGACTGGGTGATCAGTAGCAGCCAGCCCGATCCCCTGCGCGAGAACGCCAGCCCTCAGCAGGAGCGTGATTGGACGGGCGGCATCAGCGCATGGGGGGTGGCTCTGCAAAAGACGGGGCGGTACACGCTCAAGACCAACACCAGCAGCCTCACCTACGCGGTCGCTGGCAACCCGCTCGACCTCAGCCGCTTCAACGTCCTGGTGCTGCCAGAGCCAAACAAGCTGTTGAGCAGCAGCGAGAAGCAGGCAGTGATCCAGTTTGTGCAGAATGGTGGCGGCCTCTTTATGGTCGCTGACCATGACCGTAGCGACCGCAACAACGATGGGGCCGACTCCCTACGCGTCCTCAACGACCTGATCGCCAACAATGGGCTGGCGAAGAACCCCTTCGGCATCACCTTCGACGTGCTGAACCTGGGCCGTGAGAACCCCAACAATGACGCGCCCGCTGCTGACCCGCTGCTGCAAGGGCCGTTTGGCAGCGCGAAGGCCAGCATCATCCGCAACGGCACGACCGAAACGCTGGACACCACCGCTAACCCTGCTGCACGTGGGGTGATCTTCCGTAGCGGCTTCGACAACCAGGGGAGCAAGGGCGCGTTCGTCAGCCGCAGCAGCTACGGCAAGGGGCGGATTGTCGCTATCGGTGATAGCTCTGCCTTCGATGACGGCACCTGTGGCGGAGCCGCCATCTGCTACAACGGCTGGGACGACCCGGCTGGCAGCAATGCCCCCCTGTTTCTCAACGCCACCGAGTGGCTGGCGGGCAGTGGTGGCACTCAGGCTGGCAACCCCACTGCGCTGCCCCAACCGACCAGCCCCGGCCCCACCCTTGCTAGCGGCGGCGCAGAGTTGTTGAAGAACGGCGGCTTTGAGCAGGGGACAAGCGGTTGGACGGCTAAGGAGAAGCAGGGCGGCAAGCTGGTTGACGGCCAGAAGCCGCACGCGGGCAACAGCAGCGCGCACTTCTGCGGCTACAACAACTGCACCGCTAGCCTCTACCAGACGATCAGCGTGCCAAAGGGCGCGACCAGCGTCAGCCTCCGCTACTACTGGTTGGCGCAGACGACAGAGCAAACCCATGCCTACGACTTCCTCTACGTTCGTGTGCGCGACCGCAACGGCAGCCCCCTTGTCACCTTGCAGACGGTCAGCGACGGCAACGCGGCAGCGGATTGGCAGGCGGCCAGCTACGACCTGAGCCAGTACCAGGGCCAGACGATCCAGGTCGCCTTCGCCGCTACCAACGGCGCACGCAGCCCCACCAGCTTCTACGTGGACGAGGTGAGCGTGGTGACGCGTTAGCCGTCAACCATGCTCTTTACCCAGGTGCTAAACCGCCACTTACCCCTCGAACATGGCTGGCGCAACCTGTTTCTCCTCTACCAGCCCCGGTTGCTCAACCAGGTCGCGGATTGGAGAGAAGATGATCCAGAGGGTGGCGGCCAGCAGTCCCAGGGTAGCTAGCCAGAGGGTTAGCCTTGCGCCCAGGTGTTGGCCCAGCCAGCCACCGAGCAGTGCGCCGACTGGCACCAGCCCCCCCACCAGGAAGTTGACGCTGGCGTTGACCCGACCCAGCAAGTGGTCTGGCACCACGCTCTGGCGCAGACTAACTTCGTTGATCATGTACACTGTGCCAAACACATCGGCGACTTGCCCGATCAGCATGATCGCGAAGGCAAGCGGCGGCGGCCCCCCCGCTAGCGGGATCGTCAACTGAACCAGGCGGTGGGCCAGCATGCAGCCGATCATCAGCTTGCCCAGCGGGTAGCGGCGGCTGAGGGGGCCAACCAGCAGCGTGCCGAGCAGCGCACTCGCCCCGCCTACCCCGATCACCACGCCGACCGCTGCTGGGTCGAGGCCGAGGTCGTGGATCGCATAGTAGGTGTAGAGGGTGCCGATGAAGTTGCCAAAGAGGGCGGAAGTTGCCATGCTGAGGGTGATCGCTCGCACGATCTGGTTGCTGCCTACCAGGCGCAGCCCCGCGCCGATCTCGCGCCAGAGGTTGCTCTGCTCGTCGCGCACCACCGCTCTTGGCTCTGGCTTGCGTACCAGCCAGAAGCAGGCGGCAGAGAAGACAAAGCTGGCGACATCGAGGAGGATAGTGAAGGGCGCGCTGAGCAGGCTAACCAGTACGCCGCCCACTGCTGGCCCACCTACCTCGGCGACGGCATCGCTGGCCGCCAGCCTGCTGTTGGCTGCCACCAACTGCCCGCGCTCTACCACGCTGGGTAGGTAAGCCTGCTCTGCTACGTTAAAGAGGATGGTGAGGGTGCCAACCAGTGGGGCGACGAGCATTAGTTGGCTGAAGGTTAGTAGACCGAAGGTGGCGGCCAGGGGGATCGAGGCGAGCAGCACCGCCCGACCGAGGTCAGCGGCGATCAGTAGGGGACGGCGGCGCAGGCGATCCACCCACACCCCAGCGAACAAGCTGACGAACAGATAGGGCAGCGACCCTGCCGCCGTCAGCCAGCCAAGCTGCTCTGGTCCCGCCTTCAGCACCAGTAGGGCGACGTAGTAGATCGCCATGCTGCTGATCTGCGAACCGAAGGCCGAGACGAGCTTGCCTATCCACAACTTCCGAAAGTCAACATTCTGCCCCAGGTGATTGTGCTTCAACCTCTGCGCTCCTTTTGGCGCAGCTTTGTGCCGCCCCTCGTACAACAGTGTACCCGAAGCGGCTGCTTGCGGTTATCAGCCTTGCGCTGTATGTTGGGGCTGGCGAGTGACTTTAGCGCAGCCAGCCGCGTTCGCGCAGCAGCTGCCGCCCCAGTTGGCTCTGTTGCACCTCGTTGGCAGTGCCAGCGTACTCTGGGCGGTACTCGAAGCGGGTGCGCTGGAACCACTGCACCGTCAGGTCGCCCTCGCGTAGCTCATCGCTGACGGGGTAGCCGAAGGTGTAGAGGCCGCCATTCGCCCGCCAGTATTTGAGGAAGCCCGCCTGCACCACGTGGCGGGTCTGTGGAAAGTATTCGATCTCTGGCCCAGCCCGGAAGCGGGCGGCGATGAAGTAGCGATCCCGCGTCAACTCGGCCCCTAGCAGGGAGATGACGACCGACTCGGTGGCGGTCAACTCTGGGTGGTACTCCAGGCGCACCCGCTCGAACCACTGCACAGTTAGCCGCTGACCGCTGGGGCTGCTGGTCGGACTGATCGCCACTGTCTCGCTAATCTGCTCGGTCAGGGGATAGCCAAAGACGCGCAGGCCGTCATGCTGTTGCCAAAAGCGTTGGAAGTCGCCGCTGAGGTTGTGACCTGTCTCCTTGAAGTAGATCGCGCCCACCTGCGGCTCGGCCCGGTCAGTCGGCAGGCTGGTTTGCGGGCTAGTGGTGGCCTGGGGGCGCGTAGCCTGGTAGCTGGCGATGGCCGTATTGGCCGCCCCCGCACCATACACGGTCACGCTGCGGGCGTTGACGTTCGCGGCCAGCGCGACAGTCGGTTGGCTGCTGATGGTCAACCAACTTACCCCGCCGTCGCTGCTGGCGAACACCCCTCCACTGCTCGCCAGGTAGAGGTCATCGCTTGCCAGCAGGCGCAGGTCGTAGAGGAGCTTGCCTCGTAGGGCCGTGGGTAGAGCTATCGCCCGCCAGTTGTTGCCAGCATCCGCACTGGCGTAGAGTGCGCCACCCGCCGCCAGGTAGACGGTGACGGGCGACGGCTCGGCCACCTTGAGCGCGAGAGCGGGCGCAGCCACCTGCCCGCGCACCGCCAGGGCTGCTACTTTGAGGCCAGCAGGGAGGCTGCTGCTGACGCTGCGCCAGTTCGCGCCGCCGTCCACCGACCGCCAGAGTGGGGGCGCATAGTCCAGGGCGGCGTAGATCACCTGCGGAGCCGTGGGGTCAACC
>JBBROH010000180.1:0-8406 GCA_038229595.1 Chloroflexia bacterium
ACTACTACTGACTACCACGACAATTGGACGCTGGGTTACACCACCGATTACGTGGTCGGGGTATGGGCGGGCAACAGTGATAACAGCGCGATGCGCGATAGCAGCGGCGTGACCGGGGCCGCCCCGATCTGGCACGAGGTGATCGTGGCCGCCAGCAAGAACCAGCCGATCAGCCAGTTCGTGTTGCCACCTGGCCTGCGCCGCATCGAACTCTGTACCCTCTCTGGCCTGCTGCCCACCCGCTACTGCACCGAGCGGGTCAGTGAGTGGTTCATCGCGGGCAGTGAACCGCACCTGACCGACAACTTCTACCAGGGGCTGAAGATCGACCGGCGCAACGGCTTGCGGGCCACCAGCCAGACCCCACCCGCCGAAGTGGTGGAGAAAATATTCATCCAGTTGCCGCCAGAGTACAACGAGTGGGCGCAGGAGCAGGGCTGGGCGCGACCGCCAACCGCCTCCTCACCGCTCGGCACTGTTGCTGGCGCAGGCAAGGCCGACAGCACGGCAGTAATCACCAGCCCGCAGGAGGGCCAGTACGTTGGCGGGCTGGTGCTGGTCAAGGGGCTGCTACCAGCGGGGGCGACCGACGCTGGCCTCTACGTCGGGCGGGCGGGCGCGGAGGAAGTCAGCGACCCCCTCCCGCTCGCCAGCCCTGCTGAGCAGCAGGCTGGCACCCTCGCCCGCTGGGAGACGACAGGGCAGGGGGGGCAGCTAGCCTTGCGCCTACACTATCGCCTGAAGGGGGAGAGCTTCAGCGAAACGATCAGCGTGGCCGTGGACAGCCTGCCCCCACGAGCGGGCATCATCTACCCCAGCGATGGCGCAGAGTTTAGCATCAAGGCGAACGAGGGGTTGGAGGAGCCGTTTACTGCCGACGCAGCCGACAACTACGCCGTGGCCCAGGTGCAGTTCTACGCCGACGGCAGCTTGCTTGGCGTAGTTGAGGGCGATGGGCCGTACAGTCTGCCAGTCAGCCTCGCCCGTCTTGGTGTCGGCGGCCACAGCCTGCGGGTGACAGTGCTGGACAAGGCGGGCAACCAGCAGCAGTCCAGGCTGGTCAACATTACGGTTGCACCTTGACAGCGGGCTGGCAATTTGCTATAATGCTCTGGCATCCGGGCCGCTAGCTCAATGGCAGAGCAGCTGACTCTTAATCAGCGGGTTATAGGTTCAAGTCCTATGCGGCTCACCCACACAGACGACCTTCCAGCAGTGGAACGGTCGTTTTGTTTCCTACTTTGACGCAGGGGTTGGGCTACTGCCACCTTGCCCCCGGTGCTGGCTGTAGAGGCTGGCATTGAGCCGCCCTCACAGCCAACTTTGTCACAAGCCAATATTGCTTAGACCTCAACCCAGCCGCGTGCCACAGTTGGCGCAGAACTTGCGACCGGGCGCGTTAGCCGTGCGGCATACTGGACAGATCACTGCTGCTGGCTGCGGCTGTGAGTAGCCCTGTGCTGGGCGGTTAGGCTGCTGCGGTTGCGGGCGGGGCTGCCCAGCCAGCGGGTAGCCACAGTTGGCGCAGAACTTGCGGTTGGCTGGGTTCACCGTGCGGCAGTTTGGGCAGATCACCTGCGGCTGCGGTTGCTGTTGCGGCTGGCTGGGTTGCTGCTGCGGCTGCGCTGGATAGCCACCTTGCTGCGGCTGCGCTGGATAGCCACCTTGCTGCGGCTGGCTGGGTTGCGGCTGGCTAGGTTGCGGTTGAGGCGGCTGAGCGGCTGGCGTAGGTTCGCGCTCGGCTGGCGCGGCTGGGCTGCTAGCGGGCTGGCTCTCCTGCGCTGGCTGGCTGTGGGGAACAGCCGGTGACGACTCGTGGACTTCGCCGATCAAGCCGCCGCCGCTCACCCCACTGATCAGCGCATTCAGGTCGTCCACGTACTCGGTCAGTTTGAAGGCGTGGCCGCACTGGTAGCTGAGGTAGGTTAGCTCCTTCTCCTTGCCCTCGTTGAGAACGAAGGTCTGCTCGGTGCCATCACGGTTGCAGAGCCGAAAGATGATGAAGGGGCGCAGGCTGAGGATCGGGTCGTACTCATGGTCGGCGTTGCAGACGTAGAGCGTCTCTGGCAGCGCATCATCATTGGTCATGATCTTGGGGTCGCGGGCGGGCGCGATGCTGTCACCATAAAGCTCGGTGTAGTAGTGTTCGTACTTCTTCTCACGGCTGGCAGCCCGGTTGACGCTGTTGACGTAGATCAGGCGGTAGCGCACCAGGAAGTTCATCTTCAGCAACAAAGCCTCGAAGCCAGGCAGCATGAAGTTGACCCGCTCCTTCTTCTGGTTCGCCCCCAGGTTGGTGCCGTGCGCCAGGCCATTGCGGTATTGCAGCATCGCGTCGAAGAAGTCGGCGATGGTGAAGACCGTCGGCACAGTGCCATCACCCTTGCCCATCTGCTCGTTCAGCACCTCTTTGATCTTGGTGAAGCAGACGATCAGTGGCTCCTGCTCCTCCTTGCTTTTCTTGTTGTCAAAACGCAGCTTCATTGAGTAGAAGGCAGTCAGTTCGCTGACCAGCAGTGGCTTCTGCTGCTTGTCGTAATAGCGGATGATATCGCGCAACCAGCCGACCCACATACCGAGGCTGGGGCGCACCAGCCCCTGCAAACTCTGGCTGATCCGCTCGTCCACCGCGTCTGGGTCGTTGGTGTACTGGGCCATGACCACAATCGCCAGGTACTTGACGGTCATCTCGTACAAGTCCATCAGGTAGTCGTGGATCAGGCTATCGTCGCGGGTCGAACGAGCGGCGCGCTGATAGGAGCGGGCAAGAGGGTAGGGGTACTCGTCGAGGATGATAGCATCTGGTCTGGGTGGCATCCGGCTCTCCCGTGTAAGTCTGTAGCTTGCGGTTTGTACGGTAGTTGACTACGCTATTTCGGCTTGTACCAGCTTCGCTAGCGGCTCGTTGTGCAATCTGGCGGCGTACTTCTCGGTCTCGGCAGCGAAGTGGAGGGCGCGGGCGGAGTCGTCAGCGTCGCGGGCCAGGCGGGTCAGTTCGAGGTAAGTCATCGCCAGTTCGTAGCTATCCCCATCGCTGCCGAGGCGGGTCAGATTGTCGGTGAGGAACTGGCTAGCCGCCCGCCAGTCGCCCCGCTTGCGAGCCAGCGCACCGCCCAGCGTCTGGATCGCAGCGCGGGTATCGGGGATGTCAGCCAGCTTGCTGTTCGCTTCAGCCAGGCTCGCCAACGCCTCGTCCAATCGTCCCTCGTCAAGGTCGAGGCGCGCCTCCGTCAGAGCGACGAAGCCCTCGCTGTGGCTCTGGGCCTGCGGGTCGCTCAGGTGGATGGCGGCTTCGCGGCTGGCAGCAAGATTGGCGCGGGCGGCAGTGTAGTTCTCACGCAGCCGCTCCAGGTCAGCGATCTGGTTGGTCAGCTTGCTGACCAGGCCCAACGAAGGTTGCGGGTCGGCGTTGACCAGATCGAGGTCTTGTTGCAGGTAGTGGATCGCCTCCTCCACCTTCCACATCCGCGCGTACAGCCCGCCCAAGCCGCCGTAAGCGGCCCCCAGCCCGTAGCTATCGCCCAAGCCTTCCAGGACTGGGATCGACTGCTGGAAGGTCAGGGCCGCCTCCTGCTCGTGGCCGAGATTGAGGTAGGCGTAGGCCAGCGTGTTGCTGATGTTCGCTTGCAGGTAGCGATCCTTCAGTTGGTCGCGGGCGGCGGCCTGGGCCTGCTTGAGGTAGGTGATCGCCTCCTCCTTGCCCTGGAAGCTGAGGCATTGGCCGAGGTAGTGCTTACCCTGCACGCTGCTGGCGGTGTCGTGCTGCGCTTCGCTGATCGCCAGTGCCTTCCGCAGGTAGCCCTCTGCTTCGCCCAATTTACGCATCCTGTTATGCACCAGCCCCAGTTCGAGGTAAACGCGGTCAATGTCAGTCGCCTGGGCTACCTGCTGCGTGTCGTCTGCTTGCACCTCACTGATCTGCTCGGCGGTAATGCCCGCCCCGGCGTAGAGGTCGAGGCAGCGTTGCAGAGCCGCGATTGCCGCCCCATAGTTGCGCTGCTGGCTGAGGAGCGTGCCGCGGTAGACCCCCACCCGCACCATGCCGGCCAGGTCGCCCGCCAGGGTGTAGATCGTCTCGCACTCGCCATAGTTGGTTTCTGCACTGGCGTAGTCACCCAGCTTGAAGTAGAGCCAACCGAGGTGGCCGCGCATCTCCGCGAGGGCCAGCTTTGCCTGCTCCTTTTGGCCCTCGCTCTCCTCTCCTTCGAGGCTGAGGGTCGCCAGCGGCAGGGCGGCGGCGAGGTCGTCGATGGCAGCCCGCGTATTGCCTAGCGACTCGTGGGCGAGGCTACGGGTGGTCAACACTTCGCGGCGCACCAGCAGGTTCTCGCGGCTGGCGGGCAGGCGATCCAGGCTGGTGAGGGCAGCGGCGTAGACCTCTACCGCCTCACTGTAGGCCGCATCGTTGAACAGGTCGCCGCCCGCAGCCAGGTAGTAGCGCAAGGCCCGCTCTGGCAGCCCCGCCGCTGCAAAGTGTTCGGCCAGGTCGAGGGCTACCTCTTGCAGCTTGCCCTGCTCCTCGGCCAGCTTCTCCCAACTCTGGGCAATCTCGCGGTGGTCACTGCGGGCTAGCGGGCTGGCAACGTTCTGGCGCAGGCGGTTGTAGACGTATGGCGAAGTGAAGCTGAACATCTCCGGCTGCTTCTCGTCGGTGGCAACCACCTGTTTGCGGCTAGCCAGTTCTACCAGTTGCTTGAGCAGCAGGCGGCGACCCCCGGCCACGCTATGGTAGTCGCTGAGGCTGGGGTTGACCAGCAGATCGATGGGGAAGCGGCGACCGATCACCGCAGCGTACTCTAGCAAGTTGTAGACTTCGGGGCTGAGCGCGGCCAGGTAGCGGCTGGTTAGTGCGCCGACCAGGGCAGAACTGCGTGGCAGGTCGCCGCTCTCGCTCTCCACGTCATTGAAGACCTGGGCATCACCGCCCTGCACGATGTACTCGATGCTGTCGCTGATCAGCCCCGGCGAGCCGCCGCTGAAGCGAGCGATCTGCTGGCCCACCGCCAGGATCGTTGCGCTGAAGGGGCGGTTGCGCTCTCCGCTGGCGATCTGGGTAATCACCTGCAAGCTGGCCGCCTGATCCAGGGGCCGCACCTCTACGATCTCGCCCTGCACGCGGGCGACCACTCGCTGCAAGGTAGCGGGTATCTGCCCCTGCTCGCCGCTCCAACCCAGCAGCAATAGGATCGGGAAGCTGGGTGTTACCAGTGCATCCAGCAGCTTGAAGGTCGTCTCCTTTGCGTACTGCATCTCCTCGATCACCACCAGCAGCGGGGCTTGCTTGCGCTTCTCGTGGATTTCTAGCAGCTTCTCATGTACCGCCTGGAAGGTCTTGTTGCCGCCGCTCGCTTCGCCGCTCTGCTCCTTCTCCTTGCGCTGCTTCTTGGTGTACTGGTTGAGGCGCGAAACCAGTGCGCCTACGCCGAGAGCAAAGCCAATCGGGTTGGGGATCGCGCTGCTGAGCAGTGAAAGCGTCTGGAAGGCTGAACTCATAGACTCCATGCTGACGGTGATGTTCTCGCTCTGGTCGGCCCCCTGCACCAGTTCGCCCCCTTCGCCAAAGGCAAGATTGAGGGCGTTGAAGACCGGCTGGTAGGGGTTGCTATCCGCATCCTCATCGGCCCGCCCATCGTAGACCAGGAAGCCGCGTTCCCGCGCCTCGGCGACCGCCTGACGCAGGATCACACCCTTGCCACTCCCTTCGCTGCCGACGAGGACGACGCAGCCGTTACGCTTGCTGCCCAGGCGGTCGAGGTAGTCAGTGATGGTCGCCACTTCCTGCTCACGCCCGAAGATGACTGGCTTCTCGGCGGTCTCGCGACCCTTGCGCTTCTGATTGGGAAACACTTGCTCTCCTCCACCTTGCTGCTTGCTGCCATATTATAGCACAATGCACAAGCAGCAGCCGCCTTCGCTACCTTCCCTTGACGGTGGCCTACAAGTTGGTATACATTATACACAACACAACTTGAGCGCGCAGGCGGTCTGCCGCTAGCCACAGGTTACGCAGCACAGAGCAGGGTGAAAAACCATGCGCCACATCGTTGTTGACGGTTATAATGTGATCCGCCGCGATCCTGGGCTGAGCCGCTTGCTGGCTGGCAGCGGTGGCCTGGAGCGCGCCCGCGAGGGACTGCTGATCAGGCTGGCTGGCTCGGCCCGCCTGCAACGCGACGAGTTGACGGTGGTCTTTGATGCGGCCAACGTACCAGGGCGCAGCAGCGACAGCATCGAGCGACGCAGTCCCCGCTTGCGCGTCGTCTACTCGGCCAGCGGCCAGATCGCCGACGAGGTGATCAAGCGGATCGCTGCCGACCTGCTGGCCGACGGCAATCGCCAGCTTGGCCTGGTTGTTGTTACCGCCGACAACGAGATTCGTCAGGCGGTGGCTGAAGCTGCCAGCTACTACGACCTTGATGCGCGCCTGAGTAACCTCGCGCCGCAGGATCAGCAGCGATCCAGCCACCGCCACAGCGTCGCCGCCAACCTCCGCAGCCAGGGTAAGGGTGGGGTGAAGGACAAAGACGAGCCAGACGAAGCTCCCGCCCAGCGTGGCACGCGCAAGCGTGGCCCCAGCCGCCGCGCCGCCAAGAGCGAGCGCAAGCGCGGCCCCGGCGACCTGCGCTGGTAGCTGGCAGCAAAGCATAGCGGTGGGCCAGACGAGGTGTGGTTTGTACAATTGGCGTTCTAGCACAAAGCTGAAGGAGAAGGGGGAGAGCATGGCAAAGAAGACGGTGATCATTACTGGGGCGGCCAGCGGGATCGGGCGGGCCACCGCCTTGCAGTTCGCCAGTCGGGGCTGGCAGGTGTTCGCCACCGCGCGCGACCCCCGCAAGATCGACTATGCAGGCAGCGACATCGTCGCTCTGCCGCTGGATGTGACCAGCGAGCCGTCGATCAGTGCGGCGGTAGACGAGGTGCGTAGCAGGGTGGGGCGGATCGACGTGCTGATCAACAATGCTGGCTATGGCATCTTCGGCGCGGTCGAGCAGACTTCGCTGCATGAGTTCCGCGAGCTTTTTGAGACCAACGTGTTTGGCGCAATTGCCTGTACGAAGGCCGTGCTAGACGCTATGCACCAGCAAGGTAAGGGCAAGATCATCAACATCAGTTCGATAGCGGGTAAGATCGCCCCGCCCTTCGAGGGTGCCTATGCTGCCAGCAAGTTCGCCCTGGAGGGGGTGAGCGACAGCCTGCGGGTGGAACTCAAGCCCTTTGGTATCCACGTCGTGCTGATCCAGCCAGGGGCGGTGCGTACCAACTTCAGTGCCGCCCAGCGCACCATGGAGTCCTGCTTCGACGACGAGTCCCGCTACGCCTCCTACTTTGGCATCTATGACCGGATGGAGGATGAACGTCTCGCTGAACGGTTGGAGCGGATGGCTGCTGCCCCCGAAGAAGTGGCAGAAGTAATATATTATGCTGCCACCCGCCGCGCCCCCCACCCGCGCTACGTCGCCCCAGTGCGCTACAGCCCCCTACTGCGCCTGCTGCGTATGGCCCCCACGCGTCTGGTGGACGCGATCCAGTCCCAGATTATCGGATATGCGAGGAACAAGTTAGTGGACATTGCCGCAATCAAGGGCTGGTTGCCCGACCTGCTAGAGAGCCTCAGCCAGGCCGCCAGCCGCGATGGGCAGCAGCCTTACATTACAGCCCTGGTCACTGCCACCCAGGGTAGCAACGTAATGGTCAACGACCGCGAACAGAGCGTGACAGCCCGCGACTCCTCAACCGGGTTGGTACTGCGTGCCTTCAACGGCCTCTACTTCGAGGAGTATTCAACTACCACACTGACCGCTGCTGCGCTGCTGCGCGAGGGACGCGAGTGGCTGGCGACCCTCCACCTGCACCAGCAGCCCCACCCTGGGATCGCTCCCTTTACTGCGCTCCCACCGCTGGTGTGCGACTTCGTGATGCCCGCCCGTCTGCCCGTGGGTAGCATAGACCTGCGCGACTCGCTGGCCCAGATGCAGGCGATCCACCGCTTGGTTAGCGGCAGCGAACGAGAGCGGGTGCGTGGTGAGGCGCGCATCGCCAATGTACAGATCGTCTACTCCGAGGAGATTAGCCAGCGTATCTTTGCCGCTCCTGGCCGCCTGCTGACCCAGGCGGTGCCACGCAGCCGCTACTACGTCAACGTCTACGCCACCGATGGTGAGCAGGTACGTAGTGCCTACTACATCACCGCCAAGACAGTCGGCTACGAACTGGTCGAGGATAGCGACTGGGATTTGGCCGCCCTGCGCGAGGAGGCTTTCGCCCTGCTAGCGGCCCAGCCGATCCCCCCTGGCGAGTACGACATTGTGGGTGGGCCAGAAGTGACTGGCGTGCTGGCTCATGAGAGCTTCGGGCATGGGGTAGAGACAGATATGTTCATGAAGGAGCGCGCCCGCTCTGCTTACT
>JBBROH010000181.1:0-8336 GCA_038229595.1 Chloroflexia bacterium
ATCATGGCTACCCGTGCAATTCAAGGAGGTTCAAGGTGGGTCATCAGGATATCGATCTGCAATGCCGCGAGTGCAGTGCCGCATTCGTCTGGACAGCTGGCGAACAGGCTTTCTACTCCGAGAAGGGGCTGACCAACCAGCCGACGCGCTGCCCAGAGTGCCGCGCCAACAAGCGTCGCCTGCGGAATGAAGTCGTTACTGCCAGCGGCAGCACTCGCATCCAGTACCCCGTCGTCTGCGCCGGGTGTGGCAAAGAAGCCACCGTCCCCTTCGTCCCGCGCAACGAGCGGCCTGTCTATTGCAGCAACTGCTTCGACAAAGTGCGCGTAGCCGAGACCCAGGCCGTAGTCTAGGGCCAGCTTGCACTTTGCGCCCAGTGCGCCGAACAACCCGCCCCCAAACGAGGGCGGGTTCGTCTTTTGCCGCCAAGTGTTTGAGGATTGTTATAATCCGCCGTCTTCCTCCCCCACCGCCTGTTCGTTCAGCCCCAAGCAGCTCCACCAGATACAACTTTTGCTGTAGATCGGCAGATTGCCGACCCTTGCGCCCTGTGATAAGATGCACGCAGCGCAGGAGCAAGCGGCGCACAATCAGCCCATATCATAGTAAACAGGAGCATCAGATGAAACTCGGTTTGCAAGTCCCCGTCTTCACCTACCCTGGTGGCCCGGCGATGCTAGGCGAGACCTTCGGCCAGATTGCCAAGAACGCTGAGCAGGCAGGCTTCACCTCCTTCTGGGTGATGGATCACTTCTTCCAGATTCAGATGGTTGGCCCAAAAGGGATGGATATGCTGGAAGGCTATTCTGCCCTCGCCTATGCCGCTGCCTTGACCAAGAACATCAAGCTAGGCACGATGGTCACCGGTGTTACCTACCGCTACCCCGGCATCCTGATCAAGACCGTGACCACCCTGGATGTCCTCAGCGGCGGTCGGGCTTACCTCGGTATCTGTGCAGCCTGGAACGAGGAAGAACATATGGGCCTGGGGGTGCCGTACCCACCGCTCAAGGAACGCTTCGAGCTACTGGAAGAAACCCTGCAACTCGCACATCAGATGTGGAGCGGCGAAGCCAAGCCCTTCGAGAGCGCGCACCTGCACCTCGCGGAGACGCTCAACTCGCCCAACGCCCTCAGCAAGCCGCACCCACCCATCCTGATCGGCGGCACTGGCGAGCAGAAGACGCTGCGCTTCGTTGCCAAGTACGGTGATGCTTGCAACATCTATGATGCTGGCGTGGACTTTATCACCCAGAAGTACAACGTGCTACGCGAACGCTGCCAGGAAGAAGGGCGCGACTACAACGAGATCGAGAAGACTACCCTCGGCATAGGGTTGATCACTGCTGACGGCAAGACCCCCGCTGGCTTGCCAGAACGCATCCAGGCGCGCACCAGCCAGCAGATGATCGAACACTTCCACCAGCTTGCTGAACTCGGCACCGACCACGCTCTGGTCAGCTTGGTTAACGTCCACGAGCCAGCCGCTTTTGAGGTGTGGGCTAACGAGATCGTGCTAGCCGTCGCAAAGTTCACCCCCGCCGGTCGCTAGGGTGGCTATCGAACTGGGCGAGAACGCCCGCCGCTTTCTGCAACAACCCCGCTTTGCGGTCGTCGGCACCAACCCTGCCGACGGCCCGCCCCAACTAAGCGTGGTTTGGTACCGCATGGACGGTGACCACTTGCTGTTCGTCTTCAGTCGGGGGAGCGCGAAGGAGAAGAACCTACGCCGCGCTCCCTACCTCTCTGCCTGCGTCGAGGATGGCTACCGCTACGTTACCCTCAGTGGCCTGGCGGTGATCGAGGAGGACGAAGGAACTACCCGCGCCCTGCTGCGCGATCTTGCGAGCCGCTACCTTACCCCTGCCGAGGGCAAAGTCTGGCTAGCCAGCGACGAGAACAGCGGCGGCAGTGTGACAGTGCGCCTCAGCCCCGAACATATAGTAACCTACGGTATCTGACAGCGCACTATCTACGCCTGAAGATCGAGGGCGTGGTGCTGACTGTGGCAACTAAGGAGATAGCATGGCAACTGAACTGACCGCCGCAATGCGCGAGTTCCTCGGCGAAGCACGGATTGGGGTAGTGGCGGGCATCAAGGAGGATGGTTCGCCGCAGCTAACCCCCATCTGGTTCCTGCTAGAAGGCGACGAAATCCTGATCAACACGGCACGGGAGCGGGCAAAGAGCAGGATTTTTGAGCGCGAGCCACGAGCATCCTTCTGCGTGTTTGAGGACTTTCGCTACCTCACCCTCAGCGGTCGAGTGACGATCAGCGCAGACAGCGACATGGCCGACATTAAGCGCATCGGGCTACGCTACAAGCCAATGGAGTTCCTCGAAAAGCGCATCCGCGATCAGTGGGGCGGGCAGCAGCGCATCACCCTGCACCTGAAGATCGAACACGTAGTCAGCAGCGGCTTCTAGCCCAGAGTAAGGTATAATAAGCACATAACAAACTAAATGGAGGGCAGTTCATGCCCGCAGCAAAGAGAAAACCCAAAATCGTCGCTCTCGCTGGTGGGGTGGGTGGCGCGAAGCTAGCCGCTGGCCTGGCCGCCGTGATCCCAGCCGAAGACCTGACCGTGGTCGTCAACACCGCTGATGACTTTACCATGTTCGGCCTGCGTATCTGCCCCGACCTGGATACTGTGATGTATACCCTGGCGGGGCGGGCCAACGCCAGCACCGGCTGGGGCGTGGCGGGCGACAAGTTCTACGCTATGGCAATGCTGGCCGACTACGGCGCAACCGACGGCTGGTTCAACATTGGCGACTACGACTTCGCCACCCACATCGTCCGCACCCAGCAGCTACGCGAGGCTGCTCTCAGCCTCACCGACGTGACGGCAGAGCTAGCCGCCTCTATCGGGGTGCAGAGCCGCATCTTGCCTATGTGCAACGAGCCAGTCCGCACCGTAATCCACACCCCCAACGGCAAGCTCAACTTCCAGGTCTACTTCGTGCAACGCCAGCAGCAGGATACGGTGGAGGGAGTAGAGTTCTTCGGCATCGAGAAGGCACGCCCGACCGAGGAGGCGCGGCAGGCGATCCTGGCCGCCGACGTGATCATCTTCTGCCCCTCAAACCCTATCGTCAGCATCGGCCCGATCCTGGCGGTGCCGGGGATGCGCGAACTGCTGCTTGAGTCGCCCGCGCCAAAGGTGGCAGTCAGCCCCCTGGTGGGCGGCAAAGCCTTGAAGGGGCCAGCCGACAAGATGCTGGCGAGCCTGGGCCACGAGGTTTCGGCCTATGGCGTGGCCCGCCTCTACGCTGGCACGGTCAACGCGATGGTGATCGACCATGCCGACGCGGAGCAGGACGACAGCATCCACGCGCTCGGTATGCAAGTGCTGGCGACCGACGCAGTGATGCACGATGAACCTGACCGCGCTCGCTTCGCCCGCGAGGTGCTAGACTTTGCCCTACAGGTGCGCCACAACGAGATGTGAAGAGGAAGACAGTATGTGCCATGTTGCAGATGGCACACCCTGCTAACCCGGTTTGGCACAGACTTGCATCATACTAACCACACCCAAAAAGAACAGTAGCCCACAACAGGGTAACTACATGAAAGTGCTGACCATAATCCCAATCAAGCGGCTGGGCGAGGCCAAGAGTCGCCTCAGTGCCAGCCTCGACCCCAGCCAGCGCAGCGCACGGGCAAGCAGTCTCCTGCGTAGCACGGTTGCAGCCGTCCACGCCTGTGCCAGCATTGACGGGCTGGCCCTGATCAGCCCTGACCGCGCCGTGCTGGATGTGGCCGCCAGCTTGCAAGCTACCCCGATCTGGCAAAGCGCGGGCGGGCTGAACGACGGGCTAGCCCTCGGTCGCGCCTGGGCCGAGCAGCAGGGGGCCGACGCACTGCTGATCCTGCTACCAGACCTGCCAATGCTGGTCGGCAGTGAGCTTGCCGCGATGGTTGCCCTCACCACCCCTGGCAGCGTTGTGCTTGCTCCCGACCGCCGTGACGAGGGGACGAACGCCATGCTACTCAATCCCCCCTCAGCAATAGCCTTCCAGTTTGAGGGCGGCAGCTATGCCCGCCATCGGCTGGCGGCGGAGGCTGCTGGCCTGCGCGTAGTCATCCACCGCGCCCCTGGCCTCTCCTTCGACCTGGATACCCCCGACGACCTCGACGAGCTACGTTACCTGCGCCCGATCCTGGGGCTGTAGAGAGGAGTTGTATGCTAAATGCAATCAGCGTGATCGGCCTCGGCGCGGTGCCAGAGGTGAAGGTTGGTGACGACTACACCCGGCTTGTCCTCGACGCTGCCACCACCGACGGCTTCAGCTTCCAGGCGGGCGACATCCTTGTTGTCACCCAGAAGATCGTCAGCAAGGCAGAGGGGATGCTGGTTGACCTGCGCGAGGTGCAGCCGGGCGAGTTCGCCAAACAGTTCGCCGCCACCTGGGACAAAGACCCACGTCAGGTGGAGGTGGTCTTGCGCGAGAGCGTCCGCATCGTCAAGATGGAGCGCGGCATCATCATCAGCGAGACGCGGCACGGCTTCATCTGCGCCAACGCCGGGGTAGACATGAGCAATGTGGCTGGTTACGACTACGCCTGCCTGTTGCCCAAGAACTCTGACGCTTCGGCAGAGTGCATCCGCCACGGCCTGCGCGAGCAACTGGGGCTGGAAATCCCGGTGATCATCTCCGACAGCTTTGGCCGCGCCTGGCGCAACGGGATCACCAACATCGCTATTGGCGTAGCCGGGATGCAACCACTGCTCGACTATCGCGGCACGACTGATGCACATGGCTACCTGATGCACGCCAGCATCATCGCCGTTGCCGACGAGATCGCCTCTGCCGCCGAACTGGTAATGAACAAGATAGATGGCGTACCGCTCGCGGTAGTGCGCGGCTACAAGTACACCCCCGGCGTGGGTAGCGGCCAAGAGATCGTGATGGAAGCCTCACGCGATATGTTTAGGTGAACCCGACTTTCAGCCCAGCCGGGCGCGACAAACGAGGATGGACATAGATTAAGCGCAGTTACAGTAAAGGAGTTACACATGAGCGGCACTATCGGTTACGCAGCAATGTTCGAGCAGTTCCACCCCAACGACCTGATCACCTATAGTAAGCTGGCCGAGCAGCAGGGCTTCCAGGCGATCATGGCTAGCGACCACTTCCACCCCTGGGTGCCAAGTCAGGGCCAATCGGCCTTCGTCTGGTCGTGGCTGGGGGCGGTTGGGGCGCAAACCAACCTGCGCTTCGGCACTGGGGTAACAGCCCCTGGCTTCCGCTACCACCCGGCGATCCTGGCCCAGGCTGCTGCCACGTTGGAGGCGATGTACCCTGGTCGCTTCTACCTCGGCATTGGCGCAGGCGAAGCGTTGAACGAGCATATCGTAGGTCTGCGCTGGCCCGAAGCTCCTACCCGCACCCTCATCCTGGAGGAGGCTATCGAGATTCTCCGCAAGCTATTTACCGGCAAGGTAGTCAAGCACAGCGGCACCTACTTCACGCTGGAAAGTGCCAAGCTCTACACCATGCCGAGCAGCCCACCGCCGATCTACATCGCATCCAGCGGGCCGATCAACAGCGAACGCACCGGACGCATTGCCGACGGCTACATTACGGTTGGCGCGGCTGACGACAAAATCAAGATGCTGCTGGAACGCTTCTACAAGGGCGCACGCGAGGCGGGCAAGAACCCCCGCGATATGCCGCGCATGATCCAGCTACACGTCTCCTGGGCCGACAGCGTGGAGACAGCGACGGAGAACGCGGTCAGGGAGTGGCCCAACGGTGGCATGAACTTCCCGAAGGCCGACATCCGCAATCCAGAGGACTTTGAGGCAATGGCGAAGCTGGTGCGCCCAGAGAACTACAAGGGCCGCGTGCTGATTTCGCCCGACCTGGAAGATCACCGCGCCCACATCCAACATTTCATCGACCTCGGCTTCAACGAGGTCTACGTCCACAATGTAGGCCGCAACCAGGAAGCCTTCATTGCCGCTTATGGCCGCGAGGTGCTACCTAACCTCAACTGGGCCAGTGCCGACGCTGCGATCAGCGAACCCAACGTACCTGCTGCCGCCGCAGCTTAGGAGAGAACAATGCCCAACAACCACCTGCTAACCACGATCTACGACAACTGGAAGCTCTACCAAGACAGCCTCAACCAGGCGATTGCCCCGCTGACTGCCGAGCAACTGACCCTGCGGGCGGCACCGCACCTGTGGCCGGTCGGTAAGCTCGTCGAACACATGGTCGGCGCACGAGTCGGCTGGTTCATCGAGCGACTCGGCGAAGATGGGGCGGCGGTACAATCTCTCAAGCACTGGGATAAGGAGGATGAGGTATTGCCCCTCACCGCTGCCGAGCTAGTAGCTGGCCTCGATCTGACCTGGCAGATGATCGCCAATGCGCTAGCCCGCTGGTCTGCCGCCGATCTGGAGCAGGTGTTCACTCGCACCCGTCACAACGGAGAGCAGCAGCAGTTTGACCGTGCCTGGGTGATCTGGCACCTGCTGGAACACGACCTGCATCACGGCGGCGAAGTGTCACTGACGCTAGGCGCACATGGGCTTGAGGCACCGGATATTTAATAAGGAGAGAACAATGACCGACAACTACATGATCACCACGATCTACGACAACTGGAAGGGTTATCAAGAGAAGGTAGCCGTCGCCATTGCCCCGCTGACTGCCGAGCAACTGACCCTACGGGCGGCACCGCACCTCCGCTCAATCGGCGAAATCGTCAGGCACATGATCAGGACGCGGATCGGCTGGTTCATCTACACGCTTGGTGAGGATACGGCGGCAATTCAAGACCTCGCTCACTTCGGCGAAGAACCGTTGCCAACTTTCACCGCCGTCCAACTGGTGTATGGCCTCGGCGGAACTTGGCGCATGATCAGTGATGCGCTGGCCCGCTGGTCGGATGACGACCTCAAGCAGACCTTCACCGACACCGACGACACCGACGGTACGCAGTACCAGGTTAGCCGCGCCTGGGTGATCTGGCACCTGTTGGAACACGACCTCCATCATGGCGGCGAAGTCTCGCTGACGCTGGGCGCGAACGGCTTGCAGGCGCAGGATATATAAACTAGCATATAACACATTTGTACATAGGAGAACGTTACATGACAACCCCCCGCCACCCTCTGCGCTTCGGCCTCTTTGCCGCGCAGCACCAGCGCGATTGGCAGTGGATACTCAACGGCTTCAAGCTGGCGGAGGAACTGAACTTCGACAGCGCGTTCATCTTCGACCACTTCATCCCCCTCTACGGTAGCCAGGATGGGCCGTCGCTGGACGGCTGGACGCTGCTAGCGGGGCTGGCGGCGCACACCAGCAAGCTGCAACTTGGCATCCTCGTCACTGGCAACACCTACCGCAACCCCGCAGTGCTGCTCAAGCAGGCGACGACGGTTGACCACATTAGTGGAGGGCGCGTACTGTTTGGCATTGGGGCTGGCTGGTTTGAGCGCGAACACGACGCTTACGGCATCCCCTTCCCCCCGCTGAAGGAGCGAGTAGAGCGTTTCGGCGAAGCTCTGGCGGTGATCGATAGCTTGCTGACTAACGAGCGAAGCAATTACGCCGGTAAGTATTACACCCTGAAGGACGCACCCTTCCAGCCGAAGCCAGTGCAGGCAAAGCTGCCGATCCTGATCGGCGCGGGCGGCCCGAAGATGCTGCGCTACGTCGCCAGGTACGCCGACATCTGGGACACGCTGGCTAGCACACCAGAGGACTTCAGCCAGAAGCGGGGGCTGGTGGAGCAGGCTGCTGCCGAGATTGGCCGCGACCCGCTCCAAATCCGCTACGAACTGGCGGGCGGCGGCCACAACCTGGAGTCGGTAGACAGCTTCCGCCGCCACCTCGAAACCTATATCCCTCTGGGGATCAGCGATTTTGTCTTCGACCTACCAGCGGAGAGCCACTGGGATACCGTGCGCCGAATCGCCACCGAGGTGATGCCAGAGTACCGTAATGGCTAACCAACTCGATGCAAGCGGTCAGGCATTCGTCGCGGGCGCACGGGTGGCGCGGCTGGCGACCAGCGACGCAGCGGGCGACCCATACCTTGTTACTGTCTGCTATGCCTGGGATGGCGAGCGCGCCTACATCCCCCTCGTTGCCAAGCCAAAGGGGGTGGAGCGGAGCCAACTGAAGCGGGTACGCAACATCCTCGCCCACCCCACCGCTGCCCTGCTGGTGGACTACTACGATGACGCGCACTGGGAGCGGTTGGCCTTCGTGCAACTACGCGGTCCAGCCACCCTGATTGTGCCAGGCACGGTGGAACACGCAGCGGCGGTGGCGATGTTGAAGGAGAAGTACCTACAGTATCAGCAGATGCCGATTGA
>JBBROH010000182.1:0-8264 GCA_038229595.1 Chloroflexia bacterium
GCTTCGCATTAACGACGTGCCAGAAAGCCATTAGACTTAGCCCCTGGATGTGCTATAATAAGCGGCGAAAACTGTTTTGCTACTGGAGGAGAACTTATGCCCTGTCGTTTGCCAACTCTGCTGCTAGCTCTGGCCTTGCTCTGCCCCTTGCTGACGGCCTGTGGTGCCGCCCCCGACAACCCGGCGGCGGGGCCACAAGTGCTACGCTGGTCAATTGAGGGTATGGCAGTCCCCCCCGATGTTGATCCACCACTGGCCGGTAACAGCCAGCAAACTATGATCAACAGTCTGATCTTCGGCGGGCTGGTGCGGCTCGACAGCCGCTTGAACGTGCGGCCCTTCGGGGCTGAACGCTGGGAGTTGAGCAGCGATGGTAGGGTCTACACCTTCTACCTGCGCCCTGGCCTCAAGTTCGCCGATGGCGCGCCAGTGGTCGCCGCCGACTTTGCCTACAGCCTCAACCGTGCCTTCAGCCTGGACAAGAGTGGTGGTAATGCTGGTTATTACCTGGGCAATATCACTGGTAGCAAGGCAGTTAGCGCGGGTAGTAGCACTACGGTGAGCGGGATTAAGGTGGTTGACGACAGCACTTTGCAAATCAGCCTCGACCATCCGGCTAGCTACTTCCTTTATCAGCTAAGTTATGCCACCTCCTCGGTCGTCCCCCGCAAGCTGGTAGAGCAGGGTGGCAACTGGCAGGCGCGGGCCTTCGGCATTGGCCCCTTCGTGCGGGCGGTGACTACCGACAGCAACCGCCTGGTGCTGAAGCCCAACCCCTACTACAGCTTTGGCAAGCCGGGGCTGGCCGAGATCGATCTCATCTTCTACCCTGCCGCTCACACTGCTTTTGCCGATTACCAGGCCGACCGCTTGGACGTAATGGGGACGATAGCCTTCGACCCCAGCGACGTGGACGCGGCCAGCAAGCTCGATGGCTACCTCCAGGCCAGTCAGTTTAACGTCACCTACCTGGGCTTCAACAACAGCCGCGCTCCCTTCGACAACGCCGGGGCGCGGCAGGCTCTGGCCCAGGCAGTGGGCAAGCAAACGATAGCCAGTAATACTCTCAGCGGGCTGGTGATCGCCGCCGACACGATCATCCCTCCAGGGATGCCTGGCTACAACTCCGCGATCCAGAAGCTGCCCTTCGATCTCGTTACCGCCCGCAGCCTGCTAGCGGCGGCGGGAGTGAAGGCGGGCGATACCATCCGCCTGACGATCAACGACCAGGATGCCAGCTACCTGAAGGTAGCCAACTACTTGCAACAGACCTGGGAGAGCAACCTGGGCGTGAAGGTGCAGGTAGACAGCGTGGGGCTGACTGACTTCAACAACAGCCTCAACGCCCTGACCAGCGACCCCCAGAGTAGCCCCCTGCAAGTCTACCTCAGCGTCTGGTCTGCCGACTACCCCGACCCGCAAAACTTCCTCTCGCAGCAGCTACGCAGCGGGGCGGGCAACAATAACGGGCATTTTAGCAACCCGCAGTTTGACGCTCTGGTGGACAAGGCCGACGTAGAGACGAACGCTACCGAGCGTCTGCGCCTCTACAGCCTGGCCGAGCAGATCGCGGTCAACCAGGTGGGCTGGCTACCACTCTACTATGGCAAGGCCAATGCGCTGATCAACCCCCGCGTCAAGGGGCTGACCTATACCGCCCAGGGGCTACAGGCCGACGACTGGGCAAGGGTAACTACCCACTGAGGAGGGCTAAAGATGGCTGTTAATCGCGAGAAGATCAAACGCACCCTGACCGCAGGCCGCGAAACCGCGCTGGCCGCGTTCGCTGCGATCCAGGATGACGAGTGGGGGCAGCCGAGCGGCAACCCCGGCTGGTTGGTGATCGACAACCTGGCGCACCTGGCGGTCAACAATAACGAACTGTGCAATATGGTTGAGCGATCCGTGCGTGGTGAAGCTCCCTTCGACCCCACCCTCGACCTCGACCGCTGGAACGCCAGCCAGATTCGCAAGCAGCGTGGGCGCAGCGTCCCCGACTTGCTGGCCCAGTTTGAGCAGGCGCACGAGCGGGCCGCTGCCCTGGTTGACCAGTTTAGCGACGAGCAGTTGGAGCTTCACACCAGCCACCCCCTCTACCTTGACATCAGTGTGGGCAATCTCCTGCGTGTGGTCGGCTTGCACGACCAGATACACGCCCCCGACATCCGCGTGGTGCGGGCGGAGCAAGCGGCGTGAGGCTGCTTCGGCTAATCAAGCAGTGGCTCGCGCCCGCCTTCGTGCTGCTCGTTTTGCTCTGCACCCTGAGCGGCTGTGGTAGCGTGGCGATCACTGGTGCGCCTAGCCCACTGCTGGCTGCCCAGAATTACGTGGCGGCCTTGGGCGACCGTGACTTTGAGCGAGCGAGGGCGTTGCGCCTGCCTGCCCAGTTCCGCATCGTCGCCTTCAATACCGCCTACTTTACCGAGGAGCGCACCCGATTGGGCATGGACAGCCTGCCCAACCCCACCTACGAGGGTATCACGATCAGCGATGACCGCGGTGTACTCCTCAACCTCAACACCCTCCCGCTACGGCCCAGCGCAATATTGACGATGAGCGTCACCACCGGCCCCACCCTGCTGATCGTCGCAGGGCAGGTAGATAACCGCTGGTTTGTCAGTGACACCCAGCGACTCAAGTTAGGAGCAAGCAAGATGAGCTTCAGTATGTACAGCGACCGCAGCCAGATTGAGCGCACTTTGCAGAACTCTGGCTATGACCTGCTGGGTGAGCAGCGCAATCTAATCCAGGGCAGCAAGGACGAGGCTGGCCTGCATAGCGAAATCTCCCTCGACGACGGTGGCAGCCTGCGCGTGGAGATCACTGAGGCGGGTGACGAGCAGGCCGACCACCCTGGCTACGGTGGTCGCAACTACACCGTCACCCGCAGCGAACAGCGCAAGACCAACATCACGATCACCCTGCGGCGGGCCGAAGAACTGGACGACATCCTCAATGATATTGAGACGATCAGCGGCGGTAAGCAGGCATGGCGGTGGCGGGGCGGCAGCAGTGCCATGCAGCAAGGGCAGAGCCAGCCACAGGGCCAAGCAGAGAACCAGGTGCAGCTACCGCAGCGGGTCAGCGGCTCCTTCACCAACAACCAGCCCGAAGCCAACGACCCACCCATCCGCCTCTCCGGCTCGTTCGGCCACGACAAGAACGTGGACGACAACAACGGCAGTGAGGGTGGGCGGGTCAGTGCCAGCGACCTTTAGGAGGAACGATGCGCCGTATTCCTTTGCTTCTGCTACTGATCCTGCTGTTGGTTGGCTGCGACAGTAGCTCTGTCTCCATTCCGGTGGAAGTCGGCACCGTCGCCCCAGTTAGCACCTACCCGCCGGGGCCGCAGAGTAAGCTGCGCCTCTTTGTTGAGCCAGACGACAGCTATGCCCCCTTGCTCGACCAACTGAACGGGGCGCGCAAGAGCATCCGTATGGTCATGTATCTGCTCAGTGATAGCGAGGTGATCAACGCGTTGATTGCAGCCCAGCAGCGTGGGGTGAAAGTGCGCGTGATGCTTGAGCAACACCCCTTCGGCGGTGGTGACAGCACCCAGATGGTTGCCGACCAACTGACCGCCGCTGGCGTAGATGTTCACTGGTCAAATCCTGTCTTTCGCTTCACGCACCAAAAGGCAGTGGTGGTGGACGACCAACTGGCGATCATCATGACCCTGAACGCCAGCCGCTCGGCCTTCAGCAAGAATCGCGAGTACGGGGTGTTGGATAGTAACCCCGACGATGTGCGCGAGGTTAGCACCGTCTTCGATGCAGACTGGCTGAACCAAACTCCGCGTCTCGACCGCCCCAACCTGGTCTGGAGCAACCTCAACTCGCGGCGCACCTTCCTCGGCCTGATCGATAGGGCAAGGCGCACTCTGGAGATTGAGGCAGAGGAGGTGAACGACGAGGAAGTTAGTCAGCATATCGCTGATGCTGCAAGGCGCGGGGTAGCCGTGCGCCTGATCTCCCCTGCGCCCAGTGCTGAGCAGGCCACCAACCCCGACCTGGCGCGCATCACCAGCGCAGGCGGTCAGGCCCAGTACATGGCCCGCAACCGCGTCTATATGCACGCCAAAGCCTTCATCGTAGATGGTAATCTCGCCTGGATCGGCTCGGTCAACATCAGCACCACTTCGCTAGACCAGAACCGCGAACTGGGGATCATCTTCAACGACGGTGCGCTAGTCAACCGCCTGCGCTCTGTCTTCGAGCGCGATTGGAAGGCTAGCGCGCCGTAGCTGCGGCGGGGCTGGGGCTGCACAAAGGGGATCGCCAGACGGCGATCCCCTCCTCTTTGTTGCTACTGCAGGCTAGCGAAACGACTGGCGCAGCATCCAGGCGGCTTCAGCGCGGGTGATGGGCGTAGTGGGGTCGAAGGTGCTGCCGCTGAGATAGCTGGGCGGTAGCAGATTGTTCTTCACCGCCGTCTCCACATACTGGTAGTCGGCTGCGCTGTTGGAGATGTCGGTGAAGGTCGCCTTGTTGGGGTTTGCCAGTGCGTATCCGTGCGTGCCGATCAGCAGGCGCAGGAAGTCGGCGCGGGTGATTGCTTCCTTAGGCTTGAACTGGCCGTCGGTGCCGCTGATTACGCCCTTAGCCACTGCCGTCTCAATGTAGGCAAAGCTCGCGTCGTTGGTCGGCACGTCGCTGAAGCTGGCCCGCGTCGTGCTGATCACCTTGCCCCCTGCGGCCAAGACTGCCACCCGTACCGCCTCGCTACGGATCAGGGGGCTGCCAGGTCGGAAGCTACCGTCGGAGTAGCCAGCCATGATCTTGCGGTCAGCCACGTAGATGATCGCCTCACGGGCGAAGTTGTCGCGCTCCACGTCGCTGAAGTTGCTCTGCAAACGGACGATCACCGCCTGCTGGCTGCTATTGCCCGCTCCGTCAATCGCCTCTGCGCTGACCACTAGGTTGCGACCCGCCTGCGTAGTGGTCAGCGTCGCGGTGAAGCTACCGCCGCTCACCTGCGCTGCTTTGCCGTTGACCATCACCAGTGCGCCCGGCTCGACTTCGCCAGTGACGGTGATCGCCCCGTTCGGCTGGATTGCGCCATTCAGCGGGCGGCTGATCGCCAGGTTAGGGGCCACCACGTCCACCGTCGTATAAGCATCGGGCGTGTTGCGGAATAGTTCGGTGTTGCCTGCCCGGTCGCGGGCGCGCACCCGGAAGTAGTAGGTGTAGCCGTTCTTGCCGCTGAAGCCTGCCTCGTTCGCGCTCGAATTGCCAACCAGGGTTTGCCACTCGCCGTTGGGTGCGATCTTGTATTGCACGTCGTAGTTGAAGATGCCGCTCCCGCCTGCATCGTCCAGCCCGCTCCAACGGATGATAAACTGCTCGCTGGTCTGGTAGGGCTTGAGGCCGAAGATGCGGCTGACTGGTGGCGCGGTGTCGCCCGCCCCGGCGTTGCCGCTGACTACGCTGACTGCCAGGCGCAGGGGGGTAGAGCCTTGCTCGTAGAACCAGGTGACATTCTCCTCCACCATATCCCATAGTAGGGTGTAATTGCCAGGGGTGCTGGGGGCATTTACCTTCGCATAGAGGCTAAGGACACCGCCGAATGGTACGGCCTGCGGCAGACTGGCGCGGAAGTCCTGGATGCCGCCCTCGATCAGCTTGTCGCCGCTGAACCAGCGGTAGCCCAGGCGCACCGGGTTCGTTACCGTTGGTGACCAGGTGAGCGAGCCGCCATTGCGGACGCTGAGGTTGACATTGTAAGTGCCACCAGCGGCCATCACCGTGGGGCTGTCGGTGCCGAGGAACAGAGCATTGTAGCGCGGTTGGGCAGTGATGATCGCGGCGCGGATGCGGTCTAGCTGGTTGTACACGCCGTCACCAGGGCTGGTACTGTTGTTGAAGGTGCTATTGCAGCCTTCGCCAGCGTAGTCGCGTGCGCCCGCGATACTAGGCTTGTCCACAGTGGTACTCTGCCCGCAAGCGAGGTAGGCGGTGATCTTGCTGCTGCCCTGGGGGTCGAGGCCAAGTTGGTTGACCTTCCAACCTAGCAGGCGCACGAGGGCTGCTCCCTGCACATCGCTGGGCGCGTTGGTGAGATAGCTACCAAGCAAGGCGACGGTGACGCTGCCGTTGCTGAAGGGATAGGCGGCCCCGCCCACCACGTTGTCGCCGCCCGCCCGCCCCTCGTAGATGTTGCCGAGCGGGTCGATCAGGAAGTTGTAGCCTAGATCGCCCCAGCCGCGCACCTTCGCCTGAGCGAACCAGAGGGCGCGCACCTCGGCAGCCCAATCGGTGGCGGTGTTGCTGGTGCCAGTCTGGTGGATGATAATATGGGTAGCCTGCTGGTAGAGGGGTAGCCAGGTGGGTGACTGCTGACCGTCGGGCGCGCCCCAACTGCTGCGGCTGATCACGGGGGGCTTCTGGCCGCCAGCGGGCTGACTGGTGACGGCCCCACTGTTGCCTGCGTCGATGAAGCTGAGGGTCAGCTTGCTGATGCGTGGGCTGAGATTGCCGCTGCCGCGCAAGCGGAGACGCGCCTGGGCGAAGCTAGCAGTAGCATTGGTGCCGCCCACTGTATCACTGCTGCGTGGCACCGTCACCAGGTTGACGAAGCGTTCGCCTGCCCGGTCGCGCAGGGGGTTGCTCACATCCTCCAGGTCAGTTGGCTGCCAGTCGCCCCAATTCTGCCCGTCCTTGCCAAAGCGCACATCCAGGCCTACACTGCCACCTTTCGGCACCTCACCGACATAATGGGGCAGCAGGTGGCTGAAGGGACGCGAAGTGGCGATGGCGGCACTGATAAAGCTGGCCTCGGCTGCGCCAGCCGGGATCAGGATGCTATCGCCAGCCAGCGGTGTGCCGCTCCCAGCACCCTGCTCTGGGCTGAACAGGTTGGGGCTGAGGGTTGCATCAGGGAGGGTACTGCCGCTTGCTTGCTGGGCGTGGGCGGGGCTACGAGGTGGCGCGAGGGGCGAGAGGATCAGCAACAACAGCAGCGGCACCGCCAGCAGTCGGATAAAGTGGATGGGACGCAGGCTAATCTTCATCGTGACCCCCTTGTAAGCACGCAATGTTATGTCTACATGAGGATTATACGCCAACCCCGCGCCTGCTGTCAATAGCCCCGGCACATATCTCTTGCAGGTGGCAGGGAGAATGGTGAAAGTTTAGCGCATCACCTGCTCGGCGAGGTACTCGAACTGCCACCACTCATTGGCAACGCTCGCCAGTTCATAGGGAACAAGGGCGTTGTAGGAGAAAAGGATCACCCGTTTGGCGCACTCGGCGCGGGCTAGTTCGACCGGCGGCACGAAGTCGGCTTCGCCCGTGGTGATCACCACCGTTTCGACGAAGGGCAAGCCCGCCTGCCAGAGCAGGTGCGCGCTGAAGTCGACATCCAGTCGGCACTGATGGGTGCGCGGCTGACTGCCTTGCAACTGGGCAGGGTGCAGCAGGATAGTCATCCCCTGCCTGCTCATCGCGTCGTAGAAGGCGCGCAGGCCCGGCTGAATGCCGAGGGTGGGGTCGAAGACGTTAAAGAGGAAGGTGCGGGTGGGGCCGCACGTCTCTTGCAGAAACCGCTCTGCTTTGAGGTAGTCCAGCTTGAACTTCCCCTCACTAGCCCGCACCACGTAGCCAATGTCCACCAGCCAGGCGGTTGTGTTTACCGCAACGTTGTTGTTCATCACTTTTCCCTTGATCCTTTTGATCCGACTTTGTTTTATTTGGACTACTCACCCGTCTCCTTCAAGACATTTGTATAGGTTTCGCTACTCGTGCGCCCGAAACAGGCGAAAATCACCTGCGCGATGCTCGGCACGCCCCGTAGAAAGCTGACCACCTCGCGCACTGCGATGCGGGTAGCCGCGGCTAGCGGGTAGCCGTACACACCGGTGCTGATCGCGGGGAAGGCGATAGTGTGAATGTCGTGCTGCACTGCCAGCCGCAAGGAGTTGCGGTAGCAGCTAGCCAGCAACTCCGCTTCGCCTTGCCCGCCGCCCTGCCAGATTGGGCCAACGGTGTGGATTACATAGAGGGCGGGGAGGTTATAGCCAGCAGTGATCTTCACCTCTCCGGTTGGGCAGCCGCCTAGCTTGCGCGTCTCTGCCAGCAATCCCGGCCCGGCGGCCCTGTGGATCGCGCCGTCTACCCCGCCGCCTCCCAGCAGGCTGTTGTTGGCTGCATTGACGATGGCATCCACCGCCAGTCGGGTGATATCTCCTTCTAGCACCACGATCCTGTTTTGTTGCTCTTGCATATCATTCTTTCTCAAGCCAGCAGCAATCTGTACTTTCCGCAAAA
>JBBROH010000183.1:0-8166 GCA_038229595.1 Chloroflexia bacterium
GGCGCACCCGGCAGCCCGCCAGTGTCCCCGCTGCGGCGTGGTCGCTCTGTCGCTCGTGGCAGATTGCCAGGCTGCTTCGTTGGTGGCTCAGCCTCGTTGGGCGTAGCGGTGGCTAGGGGGATCAGGGTGGCGGTGGGCAACGGCGCGTCAGTCGGTGGTGGTACTTCGGTTGGCGGGAGCGGCGTGTTGGGCGGTGGTATGTAGACGGGGGTGGCGGTGGGTAGCAGGAGCGGCGTGCTGCTCGGTGGCGCAAGGGTCGGCTCAGTGGTTGGCAGGGCAGTAGCCGTCTCCGCCGCACTCGTTACTGTGGGCAGTGCGTCGGGCAGTTCGAGCGGCGTGGGGCTGGCGAGCAGCGTGGTAGTAGCCGTACCAGCGAACGTGGGCGTGCCAGTGCGCGGCAGCGGGATCACAGTCGGGTCGTTAGAGCTAAGGTCGCAGCCGACCAGGGGGCCGAGCAACAGCAGCAGCAGCAGCAAGCGAGCATAGCGGCGGAGCGAAGTCAAAGTTGGAACCTCTCTAGCAGGCAGGCCAATCATGCCAGACAAGTATACGCCCCGCTCTCTTTATTGGCAAGAAAGCGGGGCTAGAGTTGGATTAGTTTTGAGCAGCGACGCGGCTGGCTTAGCTGGCGTAGGGCTGAAACTGCGCCTGGTAGCGGCTCGGCAGCTTGCCGACGATCAGCACGCCCGCCTCGCCGTAACTCTCCTCGGCCACCCGCCCGCGCTGGTGGAAGATGGAGACTAGTTCGTTGTGGGCGTAGGGGATCATCACCCGCACATCAACCAGGTCGTGGTCGAGTTGGGTAGCAATCGCCTCCTTCAGGTTGTCGAGGCCAAGACCCTGCTGGGCAGAAATCGGCACGTAGTCGCCCGGCAAACCCAGTTCGGCTACTAGCTTGTCGCTGAGACCAGCCGCGCTGCCATTCAGCTTGTGACTGGTGCCGTCCTCCTGCCGCTCCTCCAAAAGATCGATCTTGTTGAGAGCGACGATGCGCGGCTTGCCGTCCACCTTAAGTTCCTTTAGCACCTCCTGCACCGTGCGCGCCTGCTCCTCGGCGTTCGGGTGGGTGATGTCAAGGACGTGAACCAGCACATCGGCCTCGCTGATCTCCTCCAACGTGGCGCGGAAGGCGGCGACTAGCATGGTGGGCAGCCGTTGGATGAAGCCCACCGTGTCGGTCAGCAGCGTTTCGCGGCCCAGCGGCAGGTCAAGCTGGCGGGTAGTAGGGTCGAGGGTAGCGAATAGCTTGTCCTCGGCCATCACAGTCGCGGCGGTCAGCTTGTTGAGCAAGGTAGACTTGCCAGCGTTGGTGTAGCCGACCAGGGCTACTACAGGCAGCCCTTCCTTCTTGCGCCGCTGGCGATAGAGTTCGCGGTGCTTGTGTACCTCGGCGATCTCCACCTTCAGCTTGGCGATGCGGCCACCGATCTCGCGGCGGTCAACCTCAAGCTGGGTCTCACCGGGGCCACGTAGGCCCACGCCCATGCCGCCGGTGCCTCCACCCGCCCCGCCTGCGCCACCGCCCTGGCGAGCAAGGTGCGTCCACATCCGCGTCAGGCGCGGCAGGCGGTACTCCATCTGGGCCAGTTCCACTTGCAGGCGCGCCTCCTGGGTCTGGGCGCGGGCAGCGAAGATGTCCAGGATCAGGGCGGTGCGGTCGATCACCTTCAGGCTAATCCGCTCCTCAATGTTGCGTAGCTGGTTGGGCGAAAGCTCGTCATCAAAGATAAGCACGTCGGCGTGCAGTTCGTCCTTGAGCAGGTCAACCTCCTCCAGCTTGCCCTTACCGATGAAGGTAGCCGGGTGCGGCTTGTCTAGCTTCTGGTAGATGGTGCCGACCACCGCGACCCCAGCGGTCTCCGCCAGTTGCGCGAGTTCGGCCAGCGAGTCCTCCACTGCCCATTGCCCCTTCGCCCCATACTCCACACCAATCAGGATAGCGCGCTCCTGTGCGGCCTGGGTAGCGAAGGGGCGGGCAAGGCGGGGGGTGGCGACGGGGGTAGCTGCGTCGTTGATGAACAGGTTAGCGCGGCTGTTGCTGCTAGTTTCAGAGTTTATAGCGATGCTCCTTTGTGGCTGGTGGCTGGTCGGGGCCAGCGTTGAGTATGACGGTATGGCAGGCTGCCTCCGCCTGCCGCTTAACTCAGATAGCGCAATCTCAACACTTTACACCCTCCACTAAGCGAACGGGCCAGCACGCACTAAGGTGTGATCACCTTGCGCGGCCCTTAATTCTACCCCACTACGGGCCAGATAGCCACTTTCTGAAGATGTATCTTAGACGAGTCTAACGTTGCAGGGCCGCCTAATCCATGCCCGTCACCTGCGCGTCACGCGGCTGCTCGACCTGATAGGCGTAGCGCAGTTCGCGCTTGCTACTGGCGGGCAGCACAAGCGCCCAGCGCAGCAAACCGAGGTCGCTCTGCTCAGTTGGTTGCGGGTCGCTGCTGGTCAGCTTCACCTTGATCGACTCGTGGCGGCTGACTGGTATCTGGTCTTGCACGGTTAGGCGCACCGGGTAGGGCTTGAGGTTCTCCAACTTGATCAGGTAGGCATAGCTGCTGCGCCGATTGCTGCCGATAAAGTTGCGCTCAACCTCGCGGCCCGCCAACTCGCGCTCCGTGCGTACCTGGTCGTCGGGGCCGAGGAACAGTTTGATCTCCTGACGCGGGGCGGTGTTCTCCAGGCTGCTGTTGCCGACAAACTCGCCGTCGCGGAAGATATTGGCCGGGCCAGCCAGCAGGGTTAGCGGGCTGTCGTTGGTCATCGTCGCCCGCAGGTAAGCCAGGCTCGCCAGCTTCGGCACGCTGCTGTAGTCTAGCTTGCAGGGGAAGTCGTGGCCGGTGATCATCGTGCGATGCGGCTGGCCGTCGGCTGGCACGTCCAGGGGGCGCGGCAGCTTGAAGGTGACACTCGCGCCGCTGCTGTTTACCTCGGCCACGCTCATCTCTGCCTGCATCACCATCGGCTCCTCGTCATCGGCCATCCCGCCCAGGGCTGCGCTATCCGCACTTGCCATTGAGCGCAACCGCTTGGCCGCTTGTGGCGCAGGCGCAGCCATCGGCATCATCATGCGGGCTACGGGTGGGCTGTAAATGTCCAGGTAGGTTGGATCCAACCGGGGCGGCAGGGTGCCGAGGCTGGGGCGGGCAGTAGAGAGGGTCAGCGTCACCGCCTGCCAATCTTCGCCCGTGTTCTGGCTGAGGCTGGCTAGATAGTTGAGGGTAAGGGTGCCGTCCAACTGCGGCTGGGCGTTAGCGGGCGTGCTGCCCTGCTGGGGCGAAGCGATCCGCAAGTCGTAGAGCGGCTGCCAGCTTGCGCCCAGCACCACGTAGGTAAGCTCCACCGTCAGGTCGCCAACCTTGCCCACTTCGAGTGGCACAGTGACGAGCGTGTTTTGGCGCGAACGCGGGTGTTGCCGCTGGTTGATCTGGGCCTGCACCACCTCGCGCTGGCGACCGATCTCGCGCAGTTGCAGAGCGAGTTTCGTTTGCTCATCCTTCGCCGCCTGGGTCTGCGCGGAGATGAAGTCGAGCAAAGCCTGGGCCTGTTCTATGCTGGCTTTACCGGTCGCCAGGGCGCGGACGTAGCGGCTGGCGGCCTCCTCTGCCATCTTCTGCAACATAGTTAGCCGCTGCGTCAGGGTGCCAGCCTGCCCTTTGATTGCCGCGATTTGGTCGTCAAGTTGCAGTAGCTGCTGTTGCAGGGCGTTGAGGTCGCCACTGGGCGAGTCGGTGAAATATTGGGTCTTGCTGTCCACCCCCAGGATCAGCACTTGTGCAGTGCCAACCCCGCTGACCCGCAGCGAGTCGCTCAGCAGGTTGGCAGGCAGGCCGCCAACGGTCAACTCCTGCGCCCCGGTTTCGCTTAGCTCAAGCTGACCACGGCGGGTAATCTGCGCCCGGTCGGTGTAGACGGTAACGGCCACGATGGGCGCGCTCAGTTCTGGCATTGTTAGTCCCTCCTTTGCGCTATTATAGACGATCTGGGGCAGCAGTAAGTTGCACGACGTTGGCGGCTAGAAGCGTACCTTCTCCAGGCGCAGCAGAGCCTGCTCCACTAGCGCGTCTGGCACCGTGAGTGAGAGGCGGAAGTAGCCCTCGCCGCTCGGCCCAAAGCCGCTGCCAGGGGTGAAGAACACGCCAGTGCGATCCAGCAGCCCAAAGCTGAAGTCCCACGAGTTGTAGCCCTTTGGCACCTTGCCCCAGAGGTAGAGGCTGGCTTTCGGCGACTGCACCTCTAGCCCCAGCTTGCAGAGGGCAGGGACTAGCAAATCGCGCCGCCGCTGGTAGATCGCGTTGCGGGCGGGCATCCAACTCTGATCCCCCTCCAGGGCGGCGATGGCGGTCGTCTGCACCGCATTGAAGATACCGCTGTCAATATTGCTCTTGACTCGGCCCAGAGCCTCAATCATCCGCTCGTTGCCGACCACCATGCCGATGCGCGCCCCAGCCAAGCTGTAGGCCTTGCTCAACGAATTGAACTCAACCGCCACTTCTTTCGCCCCCGGTATCTGCAAGATGCTCGGTGGGCAGTAGTCGTCGTAGTAGATTTCGGAGTAGGCGTTGTCGAAGCAGAGGCCAATATCGTGCTTGCGGGCGAAGGCGACCACCTGCTCAAGGTAGGCCATGTCGCAGGTTGCGCCAGTGGGGTTGTTGGGGTAGTTGAGCCACATGATCACCGCCTTCTCCGCGATGTGGGCCGGGATCGCGTCGAGGTCGGGCAGGAAGCCATTCTTCTCTAGCAGCGGCATCATATAGGGTACGCCGTCGGCCAGCAGCGTACCAAACTGGTAGGCGGGATAGCCGGGGTCGGGAACGAGCGCGATCTCGCCGGGGTCGAGCATGGCGACGGCCATGTGGGCGATCCCCTCCTTCGAGCCGATCAGCGGCAACACCTCGCGGTCGCGGTCGAGCGTCACCCCAAAGCGGCGGCGGTACCAGTCGCTGATCGCTTGGCGCATCTTCGGCATCCCGAAGTAGTTGGGGTAGCGCATCTGGTCGTGGTGGTGGATAGCCTCGCACATGGTATCGAGCAGGTTGCTGGGGGTGGGTACATCGGGGTCGCCCATGCCAAAGTCCAGGACATCCATGCCCTCGGCGCGCTTGGCAGCGAGACGCTTGTTGACTTCGACAAAGAGGTAGGGGGGCAGGTTGCTCAGGCGGGTAGCAAACTTCAAAGCAGGACTCCTTTTCTGCGTGGTCGCGCAGCCGCAGGGGTTCTACTCAAGCAGATCAAGCAGAAGGGGTGGGGAGTAAAGCATGAGAAAGGAGAGGCTAACCCACAAGAGCGGACGGCTGTCCGTGATCCTGGCTTACGTTCTACCCCATTGTAGACGTGCAGCAGCGCAAACTATCAGGTGGCGGCTACAGCGTCGCCACTTTTTACCATTATATGCCTGCTTTGTTGGCTATGTCAAGGGGAATGTGGCCGGTGAGGGTTCAGGGACACAGTAATGGGTGAAGCGGACAAGTAGTGGGTAGGACTTACGCACGGCTAAGGTCAGCTAGTAACGCCCAGCTTCTATCCGCTACCAACCAATCTGCTGGCAGCCGCCGAAGCAGTCGTGAACCAGCCTGGCTGCTGACTGCGGTTCAGGCCGCCACCGTCTCCTGCATCTGCTTGACTACGCGCAGAGCCTCGCTGACGTGCAACTCGGCGTTGCTCATCGAGTTGAAGATGTGGCGCACAACCCCCTGCTGGTCGATCACGTAGGTGACCCGCCCAGGTAGCAGACCGAGAGCCTTTGGCACCCCATACTGCTTACGCAATGCGCCGCCCGCGTCGGTGAGCAGGGTGAAGGGTAGGCGGTTCTTGGCTGCGAAGCCATCGTGCGACTGCGCGCTATCGGAGCTAACCCCAATCACCTCAGCCCCTGCCTGCTGGAACACCTCGTAGCTATCGCGGAAGCTGCACGCTTCGGCGGTGCAGACGGCAGAGTTATCCTTTGGATAGAAGTAGAGGACTACGATCTTGCCCAGGTAGTCGCTCAACCGCACCTGCTTGCCACCGCTGGCCGGGAGGCTGAAGGCGGGAGCGCGGTCGCCAATGTTTACACTTGCCACTGCTGTTCTCCTTTGCTGACTCGGTTTGCCAAATAGTTGCTAAAGCCTGTGTAGCGATTATACCAAACAGCCCGTGGGGTGGGTCAAGCGGGGCTGCTATGCGTCGTCGTAGTCGCGGCATGGACGGCGTTGGGGTGTAGGTTCACTTATAGAGCCGCACTCAGGCGGAAGCTGGGCCGCACGCCGCCCACCACTTCGCCGCGATTGTTCTTGATCAGCACCGCATACTTCTCGCGCAACTCTACCCAGGTCGGCGCGTCGAGGGTTCGTAGCTGGCGCAGCAACTCAATCATGATCTGGTCACGGGCGCGGTAGTTGCCTTCGCTGTCGGTCACTTTGTCGCCATCCGCCACCTTGACCGCCAGACCCACACCGCCACCAGGCAGCAGCCCCGCCTCCGCAGCGACTGGCAGCAGGCCGAGGCAGTGCAGACCCTCCGCCCCGATCTTGCTGAGCATCGCCCGCGAACCCTCCTTACCAGGCTGACCAACCTTCATCAGGTCGGTGTCCAGGCGGTAGGGTCGGCTGAGGCCGCCCACCATCTCGCTGTGCGCCCGCATCGCCGCCACTACCGTGTTGACCGCCTGCTGACGGCCAGGGCTGAAGTCAGCTTGCTGGGGCTGGGCCAGGCGGGCGAAACCCCAGGCCATGTGGTAGAGAGGCAAGGCGAAGGTAGCAGCGGTGCAGCCGTCTACCCCCACCACAAGCTGCTCTGGGCGCAGGCCACAGACTTCAGCTACCGCCCGCTGCATCATCTGCTGCACGGGGTGGCTAGGGCGGTAGTAACCTTCTGGCGACCAGCCGTGGTGCAAGGCAAGGGCCAGCATCCCTGCGTGCTTGCCAGAACAGTTGCAGTGCAGCACAGTTGGCTGCTGCCCCTGTTCGCGTAGGCGGCGCACGACTTCTTTGCTGAAGGGCTGGTGGGTGCCACACTTGAGGTACTCTGCACTGAGGCCGATCTTATCCAAGATGCTCTGCACCGCCGCCACGTGGATGTCCTCCCCGCTGTGCGAGGCACAGATCACGGCCAACTCCTGGGTAGTGAAGCCGTACCGCTCAAACGCGCCACTCTCTACCAGCGGCAAGGCCTGGAACGGCTTGGCCGCCGAGCGCAGGTAGGTGACGAGCATCGGGTCGCCCAGGGCATAGAGCAGGCGACCATCGGTGCCGACCACGGCCAGGCTGCCGAGGTGGACGCTCTCCACCAGTTCGCCGCGCGTGACATCGAGCAGGGGGACTGTATGGGCGGTGGGCAGGTAGCTCCACTGTAGTTCGGTCTGGGGGCCAGCCTCGTTGCTGGCAGTCGTCAGTGCGGTCAAAGCAACTACTCCTTCGGCTGCGGGGATTCTTGTCTCGGTTGCTGAACGGTGGTACAATCCTATTATAGCACAAGGGCCGAACATCTATCTCGCAACATCTAGGCCAACGGCTAGCGCGCAGAACGGGTGAGTGGGGCTTGAAGTTGGTGGCGAAAGGCTGAAACATTGACCGCCAGCCCGCTGTCACAAGAGGCAGAAGCGCAAACAGAGTTATGGTCGCCTAAAGCGGCCCAGCATTGAAAGGATTACAGACGTGCAGCAGAAACGCCTTTACCGCAGTATGAACAACCGGGCTGTCGCCGGGGTCGCTGCCGGTCTCGCCGACTACTTGAACATTGACCCTACCCTGGTACGGATCGGCTTTGTGCTGCTCGGCCTGATCACCGCAGTGGTGCCAGTGTTCCTCATCTATCTGGTGCTAGCCGTAATGATGCCGCAGGGTTACACCAGTGGCCCCGTCCAGCAACCCCAGCAGCCCTACCAGCAGCAGCCCTACCAGCAGCAGCCCTACCAGCAGCCTTACCAGCAGCAGCCCTACCAGCAGCCTTACCAGCAGCAGCCTGAGATGGGCCAGCAGATGGGCAGCGTCTTCAGCGAAGTTGGTCGCCGCCTGAGCGAAGCCTTCAGCGACATTGCCAACTCACTGCGCGGCCAGGGCAACCAGAACCAGCCACCGCAACAGCCCCAGCAGCCGCCCGTGCAACAGGCTGGCTACCGCGCCCCACAGAGCAACTATACTGGCAATCCGCAACTGACCAACATGGGCCAGGGTGGGCAGAACA
>JBBROH010000184.1:0-8154 GCA_038229595.1 Chloroflexia bacterium
CTAGCTGTTGCGATCTGGAGCGGGCGATGGGACTCGAACCCACGACAGCCTGCTTGGGAAGCAGGTACTCTACCAACTGAGTTACACCCGCGTTAGCTGACAGGTAGAATTATAGCACAAGCCAGCCCTTTTTGCAAGCCCCAACACGACTGTTTGTGGCTGCGGGCAGCAGTTGCTAGTGGCTTGGCCCCGCTGACAAGAGGGTAGATGTGGCTGGGCCGCTAGCTAGTGTTGGCATCGCTGCCTTGACAAGGTAAGCGGGCTGCGCTAAACTGTAACCGTCCCTCTTTTATGTCACGTCCGATCAACTAAGGTGGAAGGCAGGTGAGGCCTGTGGCTCTGGTCGGTATGCTCTCCGAGTTCCAATTGGTCAACGTAGTCGCCTTGCTCCAGGTCGAGCGCAAGACTGGTGAGTTGACCTTGCAAAACGACGAGCAGCAAACGGTGCGTCTCTACGTTCAGGATGGGCGCGTCGTTCACGTGGAGAGCAACACCCTGCGCGGGCCGAATGCCCCCAGCGACGGCTTTGAGTTGGCCCTTACCCCCTTTACCTGGGCAGAGGGTAAGTTTCACTTCGAGCAGTATGACTTGCAGGTGCCACAGCCGAATATCACCCAGGGAAACTCTGCGCTGGTAATGGAAGGGCGCAATCGGGCCGCCTCCGCCCGCGAGTTGCAGCAGAGCGTGCCGAGTGGGGCGATAGTGCTGCGCTTGCTGCACACCCCCGGCCAGAACATGAAGTCGATCAACCTGGACTTTATGGAGTGGCGGTTCCTCACTATGGTGGATGGGGAGCGCGATGTGCAGGCGATTGCCGAGATGCTGGGCATGGACGATCTGCGTGGGCGGCAGGTTGCCAGTCGGATGCTGAAGAACGACCTGGTGGAGAGGGTGGATCTCCGCCAGAAGATGCACCGCTTGCACGCCTTTACCGGCGAAGATAGCCAATCGCCAGAGGTGGCCGCTATGGACGACCTCGCGCTCGACGTGCTGACGCAGCGGGCGGGGCTGGCGGGCGAACCGCGCCTCGACCTGCTGACCGACGACGAGTTGCGGCGCGAGACCATGCAGGTCGCTGGCTTGCAGGACTTGGGTGACCGCCTGCTGCTGGCCCCGCTGACGATGGCGAAGCTGAACTTGAGCAACGGGGACCCGATCTACGTGCGCTTGCGTGACTAAAGCAGATAGGTGGATAGCCGCTTGCTCATCATACCGCAGGTGATCTTTTCGACCCTGGGCCGTTGGTTTGGTTTGCGTCGCCCCCGTAATGGCGACCGCCGCGCCGTTGCCAACCCTGCCCCCGCTCCGCCCCCCGCTGACGACCCCAAGCGTCGCCTGGCCGACCGCTGGTTGCGCCTGGGGGTTAGCGCGGCTCTGGCAGGCGAACAGGAGGAAGCCACCCACTGCTTTGTGCAGGCGGCGCGCTCTGATCCCAGCTTCGCTCGCGCCTGGCTCTACCTGGGCGGCATCGTCGGCGAACCAGCCCAGGCGTTGGCTGCCTTGCGCCGTGCCTACCGGCTTGCCCCCGACGATTTGCAGATTCGCACCGGCCTGGTTTGGGCGCGCTATCGGCTAGGGCTGATCACCAGGCCGCTTGAGCAGGCCACATCTCCCCTGGACAAAGGGGTAGCGACCCCCGGCTTTGGCCTGCCCAGCAGCTTCCAGCGCACTGCCACTCCCGCCCTCGGTAGCCTGCAAGCGGATGCGCTAGGCTGGTTGCAACTGGGGGTCAGCGCGGCAGTAAATGGTAGCCGCATCTACGCCCGCTACTGCTTTGCAAAGGCTGCCGCTCTACCGGTCAACGAACGCCGCCTGGAGGAGGTGCTGACCCGCCGCCGGGCCTGGCTCTACCTCGCTGGGGTCTGCGGCCAGCCGGAGCAAACCCTCGCGCTGCTCGAACAGGTCTTGCACGATGAGCCAGACAACGTGGAAGCCCTCAGTGGTGTGCGTTGGGCGGCAGGCCAGTTGGGGCTGGGCGGCTACCAGTGGCGCAGCGGCTGGCCGCCTGACACCCGCCTCGGCACCGACCCGCTGCTCAAGGGGCCAGTGGGCGAAGGGGTGAGCGGCTTAGGCTGGCTCGTCGTCGGCAATTGTGAGCAGTTAGCGGGGCAAAGTTGTTATAATAAGGGTAACAAAACAACTGGGGAGCGAAAACAGATGATCGTAATCGTCGGCGGCGGGTTGGCGGGGCTGACCTGCGCGAAGGTGTTGCGTGAGCGGGGGCGGGCTGTCCTACTGCTGGAAGCTAGCGACGGCGTGGGTGGGCGGGTGCGGAGCGACATAGTGGCGGGCTTCACCCTGGATCGCGGCTTCCAGGTCTACTTCACTGCCTACCCGGCGGGCAAGCGGCACCTTGACTACGCCGCTCTGGACTTCCGCACCTTCGACCCTGCGGGCATCGTCGCTGAAGCAGGTAAGTGGTCGCGGCTGGGCGACCCGTTGCGCGCCCCCCAATATCTGCTTGAGACGCTGACTTCCCCGTATGCGACGCTGGGCGACCGGCTGCGGCTGGCGAAGCTGGTCGGCGGTTTGTTGCGCGAAAGCGCGGAGACGACCAACCAGCGGCGGGACAACGAGACGACTTACGGCTACCTCAAGCGGTACGGCTTCTCTGCCAGGTTCATCCACAGCTTCATCCAGCCCTTCGTCGGCGGGCAGACCCTCAACCGCCAGTTGACTACGGCGGCGCGAGTGTTCCGCTTCGACTTCAAGATGCTGGCTCAGGGTCGTACTGTCGTACCCGCGCAGGGCATCGGGGCGATCAGTGAGCAGCTTGCCAGCCACAGCCCTGGTTGCATCCGCCTGAACACGCCCGTCGCTAGCTTGCTACGGGAGGGCGGACGAGTGGTGGGTGTGCAGACGGCGGGCGGCGAGCAGATCGCAGCAGAAGCCGTAGTGGTTGCTACCGAGTCGCCGATGGCCGCGCAACTGACTGGCCTTGAACTGCCAACCGCTGGCCTGGTTTCCACCTGCGTTTACTTCGCCAGCTCCCACAGCCTGCACCCAGAGAAGGCGATCTTGCTCAACGCAAATGGTGACCTGTTTATCAACAATCTAATCCAGATCAGCAACGTCGCGCCAGAATACGCGCCTGCTGGTCAACACCTGCTTTCCTGCTCGATCATCGCCCTGCCAGAGTTGAGCGACGAGCAGATTGTGGCGCGGGCGCGTGAGGATTTGGCGCGCATCTTCGGCTCAGCAGCCGACGAGGTGCGCCCGCTACGGGTGATCCGCATTCCCTTCGGCCAGTTTGCCCAGCCACCAGGCCAGCAATCCAGCCTGCCTGCCAACTACACTGGCACGCCCGGCCTCTACCTGGCAGGCGAGTACACCGATTTCGCCAGCATCAACGGGGCGATCAGCAGTGGCGAGCGGGCGGCACGGGCAGTGATCGCCAGAGTATAAAGCAGTTCTTGAACAAACATAAACAAACAGGTAAATAGACAGGAGATATAGAATGATGCAGGTTGAGATTTGGTCGGATGTAGTCTGCCCCTGGTGCTACATTGGCAAGCGGCGTTTTGAGCGTGCGCTGGCTGATTTCGCCGCCCGCGATCAGGTGGTGGTGGTGTGGCGCAGCTACCAGCTAGACCCCCAGTCCCCTCGTGAGGCGGGTGCCACCGTCGTTGAACACCTGACCCACCGCTACGGCACCAGCCTGGCCCAGGCCGCCGCTACTATCGAGCAGGTTAGCGAACTGGCAGCGCAAGAGGGGTTGACCTACCATCTGGATCGCGCCCGGCGCACCAACACCTTTGATGCCCACCGCCTGCTACACTTCGCGGCGCAGCATGGGCGGCAGGATGCGCTGAAGGAGCGGTTGCTGCACGCCTACTTCACTGAGGGGGCGGTAGTTTCCGACGCAGCGACGTTGCTACAACTGGCGGTCGAGGTTGGCCTACCCACCGCTGAAGCAAGTGCGGTACTGGCGAGTACAACCCACAGCGACGCGGTGCGGGCCGACGAGCAGCGGGCGCGTGACCTCGGTATCCAGGGTGTACCGTTCTTTGTGGTTGCTGAGAAGTATGGCGTATCGGGGGCGCAACCTGCTGCGGTGTTCAAGTCGGTGTTGGAGCGGGCCTGGGCCGAGGCTCATCCGCCGCTCACCCTGGTAGCGACTACGGGCGGCGACGCTTGCGAAGGCGAAGATTGCGCGCTCTAACGCCTGATTTGTTGCTTCGTAGTGCAACCAACCTGCCTATCCCTGTTGCAAAGTTGTAGCTACTGCCAGCAGTAGATACAAGAAGAAACTTGTAGCTGACCAACGCCCCTCCGCCCCGTCGCCTTGCCCAAATTGTGCTATAATCAGGGCAACGGCAAGGAGGTATGGCGATGGGTGAGCTTGAAGGGCGCGTGGCTATCGTCACTGGTGCAGGGCGGGGCATTGGGCGGGCTACAGCCGAGCGGCTAGCGGCAGCAGGGGCAACGGTCGTCTGCTGCGCGCGCAACGGCAGCCAAATCGCTGACACTGCGGCGACGATCAACGCGGTAGGCGGCCAGGCGGTGGCAGTCGAGGCCGACATCAGCGACGAGCGGGATGTGGATACGCTGTTCGCCAGCCTTACCAGCCTGGGTGGTAGGCTAGACATCCTGATCAACAACGCCGCCGCTATTCTGCTCAAGCCGTTCGCCGAGATGAGCGTGGCCGAGTGGGATGCTGTGCTGGACACCAACCTGCGTGGCACCTTCTTGTGCAGCCAGCGCGCCTTCCGCCTGATGCAAACCTATGGTGGGGGCTGCATCGTCAACCTTGCCTCTCTCTCTGGCGTGCCAAACGTCGAGAAGTTCCCTGGCCTCAGTGCCTACAACGTGAGCAAATATGGTGTGTTGGGCCTGACCGAGATCATGGCGGTTGAAGGCAAGCCGCACCACATCCGCGTCAACGCTGTCAGCCCTGGGGCAGTGGACACCGAGATGCTGCGTGCTGCTGCCCCCCACCTCAAGACCAGCACCACCCCCGCCGACGTTGCCGACACCATCCTCTACCTGGTTAGCGACCGGGCCAGGCACATCAGCGGCGCAAACATGATTATCTTCAGCAACGAATAAGCGGGGGTGGCTTCTTAGCCCAGGATCAGCAGCAGTCCAGCCCACCACTTTGGCAGTCCAAATTGGCGACCGCTCAGCCACGAAAGGTGTACTTAGATGCCAGTAGCCTATATTACGCGGCGGGCCGTCTTCAGCGCAGCCCACCGCCTGCACAGCGACAGCCTCAACGAGGTGGAGAATGACGCGCTCTACGGCAAGTGCAACAACCCTTACGGCCACGGCCACAACTATGTGCTGGAAGTTACAGTCAAGGGGGAGATCGACCCCGCCAATGGCATGGTGATGAACCTGACCGACCTCAAGGCGATCATCGAGCGGCGGCTACTGAGCCACATGGATCATCGCCACCTCAACCTGGAGGTGCCATTCTTCGAGGGCATTGTGCCGACGGCGGAGAACATCGCCTACGTCTGCTGGCGCGAACTGGCCCGCGAACTAACCAGCCTCTACGAAGTCAAAATCTATGAGACCGAGAACAACTACGCCCTCTATCGGGGCGATTGACGAGCAACGAGCTTTGAGCGCAGACTTAGAGGAGGAGCGTAGATGCAGAACCCATACGATGCGTTGGCAGGGCAGGTGGCTGTGATACCGGGTGGGGCAGGCGGGCTGGGCAGCCCGGTAGTGCAGGCTTTTGTGGCTGCGGGTGTGCGCGTGGCGATCCCCTACCGCACCGAGCGCGACTGGGAGAAGCTGGTCAAGGCCTGGCCTGCCCACCTCGACCGCGCCCTGATTGTGGGCAGCGAAGTGGACGTTAACAGTCAGCGCGATATGCACGAGTTTGTGCAGTACGTGCTGGACAAGTGGGGGCGGCTAGACATCCTGCTCAATCTCACGGGCGGCTATGCGGCGGGCAACCCGGTAGAGGAACTGGACGACATGGTGTGGGATGGGCAGCTAGATAGCAACCTGCGGACTGCTTTCGTTGCCGCCCGCGCCTGCCTGCCGCCGATGATCGCGGCGGGGCATGGCAAGATCATCATGACCAGCAGCCGGGCTGCGGTCAGCAGTGCTGCCAATGCTGCCGCCTATGGGGTGAGCAAGGCAGCCCTCAACAAGCTGGTTGAGGCCCTGGCCGACGAAGGCCGCGCCCGCAACATCCAGGTCAACGCGATCATGCCGAGCATCATAGACACCCCCGCCAACCGCAAGGCAATGGGCGATGCCGATTATGAGAGCTGGCCGAAGCCAGAGCAGCTCGCTCAGGTGCTACTATTCCTCGCCTCGCCCGCCAGCGACCTGATCAGCGGTGCTGCGATCCCCGTCTACGGTCGCGCCTGACGGCCCCGGCGGGGGCTGGTAGAGGGTAGTACGGTCGCCACCCTGCTGCTTAGAGTAGTACATAGCTGCGTCCGCCTGACCGAGGATCGTTGTGGCTGTCTCTGAGCCGTCCACCAGGGCGATGCCCACGCTGAGGTGGGGGTGGAAGATGCTACCGCCCAGGTTGAGGGTGATGCTGCCCGCGCTGCTGCACAGCCGTCGGGCGATGGCTGCGCCCTCGGTCAGTTGGATGTTGGGTAGCAGCACTGCGAACTCGTCGCCACCCATGCGGGCCAGCAGATCGCCTGCGTGTAGCTGGCTGGTCATGATGTTTGCCAGGCCAACCAGCAAGCGGTCGCCCGCGCCGTGGCCCAGTCGGTCGTTGACCAGCTTGAACTTGTCTAGATCGAGAAAGAGGAGGACGCTGCTTTGCGCGCAGGTGCGGGCCAGTTCGACCGCCCTTTCCAGCCGCTCAAGCAGGATGCGGCGATTGGGCAGGTTGGTCAGCGGATCGTGGCTGGCGCGATAGGCTAGTTCCTGCTCGTAGTGTTTGCGCTCGGTCACGTCCTGGTGGACGCTGATCAACTGGCTGATTTGACCCCGCTCGTCTAGCACCGGGGTGATCGTCACGTCGTCGCTGTACGTGCTGCCGTCCTTGCGCTGGTTGATCAGTTCGCCGCGCCAGAGTTGACCGCCGCACACCCGCTGCCACAGCCGTTCGTAGATGCGCGGGTCGTTGTCGCCTGCTGCTGCAAGCACCCGAATGTTCCTACCGACAATCTCGCCGATCAAGTAGCCAGTCAGGGTAGTGAAGGCGGCGTTGACCCACTCAATCTGCCCTCTGGCGTTGGCAATCGACATGGGGCTGGAGGCGACGTTCAGGGCTGTCGCTTGCAGGTGCAGCCGATAAGCCTCCTGCTTGCGGGCTGTGATGTCCACCACCGTTCCCTCAAAGCCGACCACCCGGCCTGCAAGGTCGCGCATGGTGCGGGCGTTCTCCGCAATCCAGATCACGCTACCGTCCTTACGGTAAGCCTGGAGTTCGAAGTTGTTTACCGTGTTGTGCTGGGCCATGAGGCTGATGAAATCCTGGCGGCGGCGAGGGTCAACGTAGCATTGGTGGGCGATATCCGTCACCTGGGCGATCATCTCCGCTGGCGAGGCGTAGCCGTGGATTTGGGCGAGCATCGGGTTGACCGTCAGGTAGCGACCATCCAGAGTCGTCTGGTAGATGCCCTCTACCGCGTTCTCAAAGATGCTGTGGTAGTTGGCCTCGGCCTGCTGGCGGGCTTCCTCCGCCTCCTTCTTCTCTGTAATATCCTGCACAGCACCGAGGATACGTACCACCCGCCCCAGCCCTACATCCTTCTCTGAGCGCGAATAGGTACGCACCCAGCGCACGCCGTAGCGGGTGAGCAGCCGGTATTGACAAACCAGCGTCTCTGTGTGCAGAGCCTGGGCGGTCATGCGTAGGACATAGGCGCGGTCATCGGGATGGACGAAGGCGATCCAGCCACCGCGGGCGTTCAGTTCCTCGGCCTTGTAGCGGCGCAGGCCAGGGAAGGCACCAGACACCCATTCCAGCCGCGTGTGGCCCAGCTCATCCACAGCCAGCGAGTAGACGAACTCGGAGGTGAGGGCGGAGACGGTTCGATAGCGTTCTTCGCTCTCGCGCAGGGCCTCCTCTACCAGCTTCCGCTCGGCAAGCTCCTGCTGCGCGGCCAGGTAGAGGGCTGTATTGTCGAGCGCAATGGCGGCGATTTCGGCAAAGCGCAGCAGCAGGTCTATCATCTCGTGGCTAAACTGGCGGTCAGGGTCAAGGTGGCCGAGGCCCAGCACCCCCAC
>JBBROH010000185.1:0-8154 GCA_038229595.1 Chloroflexia bacterium
GCCACGGGTAGCGAAGTGAGCCTGGCGATCAAGAGCAAGCCAGAGCTTGAGCAGCAGGGTCTCAAGGTGCGGGTGGTCAGTATGCCTGCCTGGAACCTCTTTGAGGAGCAGGAGCAAAGCTACCGCGACCAGATATTGCCACCGAGCGTCAAGCTGCGTCTGGCTATCGAGGCTGGCTCCCCCTTCGGCTGGGAACGCTGGGTTGGCAGTGAAGGTGGCGTGATCGGCATCAATCGCTTCGGCGTGTCCGCCTCCAGCACCGTCAACATGGAGAAGTTCGGCTTCAACGTGGACAACGTGGTGCAGACCGTGACCAAGATGCTCGCCAAGAGTAAGGATACTAACAACAAGGCGCAGGAGCAGGTGCAGTCGCAAGACGGTAGCACCAGCGTTGGTGGAGCAGACACTAGCCGCGACTCGTAGGCTGGTAGCTGGTGTAACATCGTTGATGACGAATAGCCTAACACACGCAAGAAAGAGGTTTTCTGATGAGCAACAGCAGTAATGGCAAGAGCCTGCTAGCCCAGATCGGCGACTACGGCCAGAGCGTCTGGTACGACAACATTAGTCGCGGGCTGATCACTAGTGGTGGCATCCAGAAGTTGATCGACGAGGGCATCGTCGGCATGACCTCCAACCCCGCCATCTTCGAGAAGGCGATGAGCGAGGGTAGCGACTACGACGAGGCCTTTGAGGAACTGGTGAGCGAGGGCAAGGACGTTAACGCGATCTTCCAGGCTCTCAGCGTAGACGACATCGGCCACGCCGCCGACATCCTGCGCCCAGTATACCAGCGCACGAACGGGCTGGACGGCTACATCAGCATTGAGGTTAGTCCCGAACTCGCACACGACAGCGAGGGAACGCTGAAGGAAGCGCGCACCCTGTTGGGTTTGCTCAACCGCCCCAACATCATGATCAAGATACCCGCCACCGCAGAGGGCATCCCCACCATCCGCCAGATGACCGCCGAGGGTGCGAACGTTAATATCACCCTGATCTTCGGTATGGCGCAGTACGAGGATGTGATGGAAGCCTACATCAGCGGGCTGGAAGATCGCCTGAAGATGAGCAGGCCGGTTGACCATATCCACTCGGTCGCCAGCTTCTTCGTCAGTCGGGTAGATACGCTGATCGACAAGCGGTTGGACGAGATAGCCAAGTCTGACCTGGCGAAGGCGCAGGAGGCGAAGGCCCTGCTGGGCAAGGCGGCCATCGCCAACGCACGTATCGCCTACCAAAACTTTGAGCGGAAGTTCAGCGGCTCGCGCTGGCAGGCTCTTAAGGCGCATGGGGCCAACCTGCAACGCCCGCTCTGGGCCAGCACCAGCACCAAGAACCCGGCCTACCCCGACACCATCTACGCTGACGCGCTGATCGGCCCGAACACGGTGGACACCATGCCGCAGGTGACGGTGGATGCGGTGCGCGACCACGGCCACCCCGCTGACCGCATCAGGGAAGACCTGCCGCAGCAGCACGAGTACATCAAGCGGCTGGCTGCCGTGGGTGTTGATACCGAAGCAGTAGCCGCCGAATTGCAAACCCAGGGGGTCAAGCTGTTCGCTGATGCGTTCGACAAGCTGCGCCAGTCGCTTTCGACCAAGCGCGAGGCGATCATTGCCCGCCAACAGGGGGACGACACGAAGGCTGACCACAAGGAGGCCGTAGCCAGCGACCAGGCCGCCGCCGCGAAGGACAGCTACGTAGCAGCGAACAAGTAAACTACCTTTCTGCTAGCCACCCAAGAACTAGAGAGGAGACCATATGGACTTGCACGCTGAGACCAAAGTCGTACTGGACAAGTTGATCGCCGACCACTTCTGCGCTCGTGCTGTGCAGAAGGACAGTAGCCTCTGGACGACCACTGCCAGCGAGGAGGAGAAGCCCGAACACTGGCTGGGCTGGATGACCATCGCTGACACCATGCTGACGAAGGTGGACGAACTGACTCTGCTGGCCGACACCCTGCGCGACGAAGGCTACCGCGACGTGGTGCTGCTGGGCATGGGTGGCAGCAGCCTGGCCGCCGAGGTGATGAACCGCACCTTCGGCAGCAAGTCTGGCTACCCCACCCTGCACGTGCTGGACACCACCGACCCCGCCACGATCAACGATGTGGAGCAGAAGATCGCGCAGGGTCTCACCCTCTTTATCGTTAGCAGCAAATCGGGCGGCACCATCGAGCCGAACTCGCTCTACCAGCACTTCAAGCAGTTTGTGGAGCAACAGGGTTCCGATATGCCAACCGGCCAGCACTTTGTGGCGATCACCGACCCTGGCAGCAGCCTGGAGGCTTTGGCCGAGCGCGACGGCTTCCGCCAGACCTTCCACGGCGAACCGACGATTGGAGGCCGCTACTCCGCTCTGTCCTACTTCGGCCTCGTCCCCGCCGCCCTGATCGGGGTAGATGTGCGCGAGTTGCTGACTCGCGCCAGCGCAATGGCCGCCCGCTGCAACCAATGCAACGCGCAGAGTCCCGGCATGCTGTTGGGGGCGAGCATGGGTGCGGCCTGGCAGAGCAAGCGCGACAAGCTGACCATCATCGTCCCGCCCGCCCTTGCCAGCTTCGGTCTCTGGGCCGAGCAGTTGATCGCTGAGAGTACTGGTAAGGAGGGCAAAGGCATCGTCCCCATCGCGGGGGAGCCACCCGCCCAGCCAGCCTCGTACAGTAACGACCGCCTGTTCGTCAGCCTCGAACTACCGGAGGCGGACGAGCAGGGCCAGCGCAAGTTGCAGGCGATTGAGGCTAGCGGCCAGCCAGTCTACCGCCTGCCGATCAAGGACACCAGCGACCTCGGCGCGCAGTTCTACCTGTGGGAGTATGCCACCGCTGTCGCTGGCGCAGTGCTAGGCATCAACGCCTTCGATCAGCCCAACGTCACCGAGAGCAAGAACAACACGAGCGCGATCCTCAAGCAGTTTGTGGCCGAGGGCAAGTTGCCCCCCGCCCAACCTTCTGCCCAGCAGCTAGCCGACCTGCTGGCGGGGGTAAAGCCAGGCGACTATGTGGCGATCATGGCCTACACCAACCCGACTGCCGACCACGAGCGGCTGCTGCAAGAGTTGCGCGGCCAAATCCAGAGCAAGTACAAGGTAGCTACCACCCTCGGCTTCGGCCCGCGCTTCCTGCACTCCACCGGCCAACTGCACAAGGGTGGGGCAAACAACGGCGTGTTCCTCCAGATCGTCACCGCCGACCCACACGATGAGCAGATAGCGGGTCAGCCCTACGGCTTCAGCGTGCTAAAGCAGGCGCAGGCTCTGGGTGACTACCAGTCGCTACTGGCGCACGAGCGGCGCGTGCTGCGCCTTGAACTCAGCGACCTCAACGACCTGGCGCGGCTCGCAGTCTAGCCCATCAGCCACAACCAGCCCCCTCCACCAGAGGGGGCTTCATTGTGCCTGGCAACAAGCGACCTTACCAAAACCTTACCGAAAGCGGCGGGGCTGGAGCGGCATATAGGACTTAAGTACCATTTGCTAAAATAGCCCAACAGAGCTATTGCAAACCGTTGCGAATATGTTATAATACATACAGCACCGGGACGCACCGGACGCAATCATCATCAAGGTATTAAACCAGAAGGAGCTTATCCCATGAAGGACCTCAAGAAGAAGGGTCAAGGCCTCGTCGAGTACGCCCTGATCCTCGTGTTGGTAGCTATCATCGTCATCGTCATCCTCACCCTGCTCGGCACCAAGGTCAACCAGACCTTCAGCACCATCGCCAGCGCCCTCTAATCTGGCCCACCAGCCAGGTAAGCAGAGACCTTCCTTCGGGAGGGTCTTTTCTTTTGCTCCCAAAGCAGGTGGCAGTGCGTGTCCGTGCCAAGCAGTAGCCTGCTGCTTTGCACACCCTCACCTGATCCGTTATAATACCCCCACATTCGGGCATGGCCGCCCGCTTCCAGGACCGGGGAGCGGGTTATTGCATCTTTGAGGAGGACTCTCTAGTGGCAGCAGAGCAGCGGACGTGGTGTGGGTCGCTCACGGCGGCGGAAGCCGGGCGTACAGTGCGCGTAGCGGGCTGGGTCAACCGACGGCGAGACATGGGCGGGCTGATCTTTATTGACCTGCGTGACCGCAGCGGTGTGGTGCAGGTAGTCTGCGACCGTTCGCGCAACCCGCAGGCCGCCGATCTGGCCGCCGACGTGCGGAACGAGTTTGTCCTTTCTGTGGTCGGCACGGTGGTCGAGCGCAAACCAGGCATGGCGAACCCCAACCTTGCCACAGGTGGCATCGAGATCATTGTCGAGCAGGTGCAAATCCTCAACACGGCCAAGCCCTTGCCCTTCGAGCTAGCCGAGGGCGACCGGGTAGACGAACTACTGCGCCTCAGATACCGCTACCTTGACTTGCGTCGCCCAGTGATGCACGAGAAGATAGCCCTGCGCCATCGCACGATCAAGTTCATGCGCGACTACCTGGACGAGCGCGGCTTCTACGAGATAGAGACCCCGATCCTCGGTCGTAGCACACCAGAGGGCGCGCGCGACTACCTGGTGCCTAGCAGAGTACACGCGGGCGAGTTCTACGCTCTGCCCCAGTCGCCGCAGCAACTCAAGCAACTGCTGATGGTCGGCGGCATCGAACGCTACTTCCAGGTCGCCCGCTGCTTCCGCGACGAGGATCAGCGCGCCGACCGCCAGCCTGAGTTTACCCAGTTGGATGTAGAGATGAGCTTCGTTGGTCAAGAGGAGGTGCTGCAACTGGCGGAGGCTCTGCTGACTGCCACCAGTGAGCGAGTCTCTAACAAGCAGGTGATGCACAAGCCTTTCCCCCGCCTGACCTACGCCGAGGCAGTGCAGCGGTACGGCAGCGACAAGCCAGATTTGCGCTTCGCTATGGAGATCAGCGACCTGAGCGCGGCCGTCAGGGATAGCCCGTTCAAGGTCTTTAGCGAGGCGGTTGCGGGTGGCAGCGTTGTGCGCGGCCTGGTCGCCCCCGCCTGCGCCGACTACACGCGCAAGCAGCTTGACGAACTGACAGAGTTGGTCAAGCGGTTTGGCGCACGCGGCCTCGTCTGGCTGGCGGTCGAGAACCGCACGGTTGACGGTGAGGGGGGCAGTCATTGGCAGGTTCGTACCTCAGCGAAGGCCATCGCTCAGCATGAAGTAGACGCGATGGTAGAGCAGATGGGCGCGGGGCTGGGCGATCTGCTGCTGCTCGTTGCTGACCGGGAGACGGTGGCTGCCAACGCGCTCGGCAGGCTGCGGAGCGAGATGGGCCGCCGCCTCAACCTGGCCGACCCTAATACGCTCGCCTTCGCCTTCGTCCTTGACTTCCCCATGTTCGCCTGGAACGCAGAGGAGAACCGTTGGGATGCCGAACACCACCCCTTCTGCTCGATCAACCCAGAGGACATGGCGCAGTTGGATAGCGACCCCGGCAGCGTGCGCGCCGCCAGCTACGACGCAGTTTGCAATGGCTACGAGATTATGAGTGGCAGCGTGCGTATCCACGAACGCGAGTTGCAGGAGCGCGTCTTCGGGCTACTCAACTACACACGGGAGCAAGCCTGGGCGCGGTTCAGCACCATGCTGGAGGCGTTTGAGTATGGCGCGCCACCCCACGCAGGCTTCGCTTACGGCCTCGACCGCCTGATCGCTATCTACACTGACAGCGACAGCATCCGCGACGTGATCGCCTTCCCCAAGACAGTTAGTGCGCTGGATATGCTGATGGCCGCGCCCGCCGCTGTGGACGACCGCCAGTTGCAAATCCTGCACATCGACCTCGATCAGCCCACGCGCCAGGCCCAGCAAGCCGCCGCCCAACCAGAAGCCTGAACGTGGCAGGCCAGTAGAGTGCAAAGGAAGGGGCGCACCCATTGCGGGTGCGCCCCTCTTTCTTGCTCGGTAAGTGGCGATCTATGGCGTAACGGTCGGGGTGGTGTAGTAGGATGGTACATTGTAGTTGATGCCGTTGCTGATCACCTTCGCCATCTCCCCACGCCGAATGCTGGCGTTTGGCCGGAAGCACTGCGGGCCTGAACCGGGGTAGGGGGTGGGGGTGCCAGGGCCGACGATGGTGCAGGGTGCGCCTCTGACTACCCCGATTAGCGAGAGGGTGTTGATCGCCGTGTAGAACGGGTTGTCGCTTGGCACGTCGGCGTAGACCGGGCCGTAGAGGGGGGTGAGGTCAGGGTACTGGCGAGCCAGCTTGAGCACCTTCGCCACCTGGCCGCGCGTGATGCTGTCGCCTGGTCGGAAGCCGCCGCCAGGGAAGCCCGCCATCAACCCAGCGTGGGCCGCTGCCTCGATGTAGGGATAAAAGATGTAACTGCTCGGCACGTCGTTGAAGGTCTGTACCGTCGGAGTATAGGGGGCAACGTTGAACGCACGTACCGCGATCTTGGCGAACTGACCACGCGTGGTGTAGTTGTTGGGCTGGAACAGGTAGTTGCCCACTCCGCCATCCGGGTAGCCATCTACCACGCTGCGGCAGACGAGGAAGGTGATCGGGTCGTGGAAGATGTTCTCCTCTGGCACGTCCAGGAAGCCCCGCGTGCAGTTGTTCGGCCCGCCGATCTCCACCACATCGTTGTCTACCGCCTGCTCGGCAGCATTGTAGTATCCAGCGTAAACGTTGACTACGTTTGGTATGGTAAGGCCGTTGGTGGCGGTCAGGTTTACCGCCAGGGTGACGCTGACGCTGAAGCTCTGGCCGGGCAGGAACTGGGTGGGCGTAAGCGTGTCGTTGAGGAAGAAGTTCACGAAGCCAGGGTAGCGGTAGCCGTAGCTGAAGTAGGGTGGGGTGTAGGTGCAGTGGGCGTTCGGCAAGCCAACGCTGCAACTCTGGTAGGTTGTGCTGAAGGGCAGGCGATCTTCCAGCCCTACATTGGTATAGTTCACTGCTACGATGCCCGTGTTGGTGGTGGCGATGGTGTAGGTCAGAGTCTGGCCGGGGCTGACATAGCGCACACCATCCGACTTGCCGACTGCGAAGCTGGGCGGGATCACGATCTGGTCAACGTCGGTTGCCTCTGGCGAGATCAGCAGATCGCCACCGCCACCAGCAGCAGTGCGGTAGCCAGCCGCCAGGCGGTTGGTCAGGGTGAGATTGGTGAGGTCGGTGGGGGTGACTACGGTGCCGCCTAGTAGTACGTAGCCTCCACCCAGTTGTCCTACTGTGCTGCTGATATTAAAGCTGGCCGTGGGGCTGCCATTGAAGCTACCCACAGTGCAGGTGCCGAGGCCGCGGGCGTTGCAGACGGTGTTAGTCAGGAAGGTTGGTAGTGTATCCAGCAGTGTGATGCTGTAGGCTGGCGCGCCGCCCACATCGGCGCGGTACTCGGCACCCACATCGGCCCGAAGGCGGTCGGCGTGGTCTGCATGTTGAGAAAATTAGACTCAAGGCTTTGGAGATGAGAGGTTCAGCAGAGTCTCAAAGCGTTGTCCGTCAGACGTAGCAGTAAGGAAAGGACTACCCAGTTGAAGGTCGTACACGTAAGCCAAGTATTTGACACGGTAAGGTTGGTTGCTCGTCGGGTCGTAACCTAGATCGGAGCTAAGATCAAAATCACCTTCCAAAACGACCACCACCATTGGCGAACTTGGGATGGCACCAGAACCAATCCCTAGATTTAGTTTCAGAAGGTCGCTACTGCTGATCCGTTGAGCAACAACAATCCGGGGAGGGAGTGTAGGTCTGTACTCTCCTTTTGCCTGTCGCAAAGCTGCCTGTGTAACTTCCTCAACAGAGGAGGCAGCAGTAATCCGCTTCGGCTGTAGCGGCAGTAGCGTTGAGTCAGCTTCAGAGGCAGGTGGTGTGTAGCCAGGGCTTGGTAGGTTTTCTTGGCTTGGCTCAGAGGAGTAAACGGTCTCCACGGCAGTTGGAAGATGGCTTGCTTGGTTGCCGCTACCAGATTGTGATTGAACGCTGCTGTAGCGCGTGCTTGCACCACAAGCAGCGAAGACAAGTATAGCTATTGTTGTACTTATGACTGTAAACGCTAGGCGCAGCGTTTTCGTTCGAACAAAGTTTAGCATAATCCTAGCTCCTTCCCAGAGAGCCTGTTGGGGAATTGGCTATAGCCATTGCCAGTTTGGTAATCCCGTCCAGTTGTTAATCACTAACCCCATTATACCGTTGGGGAATTGGCGATAGCCATTGCTAGTTTGGTAAACTTGTGGCATGAACAAAAAAGCC
>JBBROH010000186.1:0-8122 GCA_038229595.1 Chloroflexia bacterium
CCTCTGCATTCCAGGTAGACTGCCCATGCCGTATCAGGTAGATCGTGTCCATGCTCGTCCCTCCTTAGCCATCTTGACTGGCAGCATCCTAGCAGGTTTCGCGCCGCCAACTTGCCGGGCGGCGGAAGGCGGTCACTGCTGACCCCCTCTTGCTAGCCGCTGACTGGCAGCTTGCGCCTCAAGCCACTTCCTCCACCTCGGCTAGCTCCGCTCCCTCCGCTGCTAGCGCGCCCACCTGCCCCTTTGCGCGGCGGCTGGCGTAAGCGAACAGCAGCGGTACAGGGAGCAGCATCGCGGTGGAGAGGAGCATCACCGCCCGCAGGCCGAAGCTGTTGCCGACCACCCCGGCAATGGGGCCAGCGGTAATCTCGCCGAACGCACGAAGCTGATTGCTGAACGACAGCACGGTGGCGCGTACCCGTGCGTCGAGGTTCTGGTTGATCCAGGTTTCGTAGAGCGGATCGAGGGCGTTGTGGCTGACGGTTAGTACCTCTATGGTGATAAAGGCGAACAGGAAGTTGCCTGCGCTGGCGAAGCCGAACAGCGCGCCGGTCATCAGGCTGCTGACTAGCAGCAGGGCTTGGATCAGGTGACTGCTGCTCTCCGTCCGCACCCACTTACGGATGTAACCGGCGACAAAGTAAAAGAGGATAGCAGTGACAGTATCAATCAACCCGAACCAGATGATCACGTTCCAGCCGGGGATGGGGAAGCTGATGTTGGTGATGAAGTGCTTCTGCCACAGGCGATCCACCCCCTCGCTGAACAGGCCGAGGAAGAAGCCGACCGCCACGACCACGAAGGCTAGCGGCCTGCCCCGCACCACTTTGAGGCCGCTGCGGGCGGTGGTGAACGCCACCCGCAGGTTGCCCACACCCTCCTCGCGGGGGATCGGCTTGAAGTTGTGTTCCGGCATCAGCAGGCTCATCAGCGCGGCGATCACGATCAACAGCGCACCGGCCAGGATCAGTGCCAGCGGTAGGCTGATCAGCCCCAAAGCGACCCCCACCACGTTGCCAAACAAACCGCCCAGGATGCTGATCTGCGCTGCGTGCAAGAGGATGTCGCCCACTCGATCCTCGCCTACCTCGTCAGTCAGCCACGCGGTGAACGCCCCACTGATGAAGGCCCAGCCGAAACCGAGGACGGCCTGCCCGACCAGCACGCCCGCGAAGTCGGCGGCGATACCCAGCAGGATGAAGCCCACCCCCAGCAACAGGTAGCCGATGACCACGGAGAGGCGGCGGCTGTACAGGTCGGCGACGATGCCGGTGGGGATTTCGGCGAGGAAGGAGGTGGCCTCGATGACGGTGCCAGCCAGCACCAGTTGCAGCGGGTCGAGGTGAACATCGCTGATCAGGTGGAGCGCGAAGGTCGTCCAGGTCAGGCCCATAGCGAAGCGGAAGCCCGCCGCTACCCACAGGTAGAGGCGGGTAGGGTCGAGTCTGGTCACGGTGTGACCTCCGCTTCCATTATCGGGCGGGGGTGCTGGCGGCGGTTGGCGTAGGCGAACAGCAGCGGCACCGGCAGCAGCAGGCTGGTGGCGAACAGTAGGGCGGCACGCACACCGAAGCCAGTGCCGACCGCCCCGATAGCCGGGCCACCGGCGAACTGCCCCAGCGCGTCAAGCTGGCTGCTGAACGATAGCACGGTGGCGCGCACCCGCGATTCGAGGTTCTGGTTGATCCAGGTGTCGTAGAGCGGGCCTAGCACCGAGCGGCTGATAGTGAACACCTCTTTGGTGACAAGCACGAGCAGGAAGTTGCCCGCGATGGCGAAGCCAAACAGCGCGCCGGTCATCAGGCTGCTGATCACGAACAAAGCTTGGATCAGGTGGGCGTTGTTGCTGGTGTTCACCCGCTTGCGGGCGTAACCGGCAGCGAAGTAGGCGAGGATGCTGCCCACCGCCCGCACGATGCCGAACCAAACTACTGTGTCCCAGCCGATGGCGGGGAAGCGGAAGTTGCCGAGGATGTGGGCCTCCCACAGGCGATCTGGCCCTTCGCTGAACAGGCCGAGGAAGAAGCCGACGAGGACGATCACGAGGGCCAGCGACCGCCCGCGCACCACCGAGAGGCCGACAGTGGCGGTTGCTAGCATCGTCCGCAGGTGGCCCTGCCCGGCCTCGCGGGGGATAGGGCTGAAGTTGTGTTCGGGCATGATCACGACCATCAGGCCCGCCAGCGCGATTAGCATAGCCCCGGCCAGCACCAGCGGCAGGGCTAGCGTGACGGTTGCCAGCCAGACCCCCATGCCTGTGCCAGCCAGCCCCGCGATGGTGCCGATCTGCGACGAACGCAGGAAGATGTCGCCCACCCTGTCCTCGCCCACCTCATCGGTGAGCCAGGCGGCAAACGCCCCGCTGATGAAGGTGAAGCCCACCCCGGCGATCACCTGACTGAGCAGGATCAAGACGAAGTTGGTGGTGAGGCCGAGCAGGAGGAAGCCAGCCCCCAGCAGTAGGTAGCCGATGATCACGGAGAGGCGACGGCTGTACACGTCGGCGACGATGCCGGTGGGGATCTCGCAGAAGAAGGCGGTGGCCTCTAGCACAGTGCCGACCAGCACCAGTTGCAGCGGGTCGAGGTGGACATCCTTGATCAAGTAGAGCGAGAAGATCGTCCAGGCGATGCCGAACACGAGCGCGGTCACGCCCTCTACGAGGAGATACAGGCGGGCGGGGTCAATACGTCGAATCAAAGCAGAAACCTCTTTCTTGACGAGTGCAGAGTGCAGAGTGCAGAGTGCAGAGTGCAGGGTGCAGAGTGCAGAGTGCAGAGTGCAGGGTGCAGAGTGCAGAGTGCAGAGTGCAGAGTGCAGAGTGCAGGGTGCAGAGTAGCGAAGGCTCATGGCTCATGGCTCATGGCTACTGTGGGGTGCGCTCGTGCTGAAAGAGAGGGTTTGCGGGCAGGCAACTAGGCGGGCGCGTGGTCACGCCCTGGCCGCTAGGTTGCTGCCGGGGTAGCCAGAACTGGCAAGCTAAATCAGCGGGCGCACTCTGCGGTAAACTGGCGGGTGGCGACTGACATGGGCTGGTCTCCTCTCAAAGTACAAACTATGCCCCATTATAGCAGCCTACCCCACCCCGCAGCAACCAACTTTAGGTGTAGATTGTGGCAGCTACTCCACCACTGCCCGGCTGCTGAGCGGGCTGCGGGCAGCGACCCCCAAATCTGCCCAATTCAGGCTAAACTACTTGACTCCTGCCCTGCCATAGCGTATAATGCTAGTCCGACGTTCATCGTGCGTACCCGCGACGCGACCCTGCGAAGATGGAGAGCCGTTAGCTCGCTCGACGAACAAGTAACAAGCCGCTTACGGCCCGCCCTACGAAGATGGGTTTGGCCGCCGACTTGTAGCTCTGCAATACAAACAAGAAGACACGGCGCGACTACCGACAATGGCAGTCGCGTTTTTGTTTGCCCCCAGCCCCCGCCGCTATGCTAGCCCCTTGCCCCAGTCCGCTAGCTGCCCCTTGACAATTAGGTGCTATTGTGCTACAATATAGTCAGGTTCGACAAGACTGAACCAGAATATTTGACCGTAGCAAGCACTGCGCGGCCACCCAGACCAGGGTGGAACCGCGCTTTTTGTTTGCCCTCCACCCGCCCTGCGCTTGCTAGTAGCGGGCGGTGGCGGCCAGGCAGCGCGCACCACATCTGCGGGTGCGCCGCGCTTGTTTGCCCCAAAGGGAGGGAATAGCGATGACTTACTATGGTTCTACGGCGATCAGCCCGCAGCAGTTGGCGCGGCGGTGGGCGGCGGGCGGGTTTGCGCCCAGCGGCTGGGGGGAGGGCGTGGCGGCCCCAGCGGGACGGGCGCACTACCAGATGTTGCTCGACTTCTACAACGGCCAGCAGTGGCCCGACCAGGCGCGGGGCCGCGAAGCCCGCCTTACCTTCAACTACGTGCAAGCCTTTGTCCTCAAGGCGGCCACTTACCTCACCGCTCGGCCTGCCCTGGTCAGCTACGCCCAGGTTTCGGCGAAGCAGGCCGCCTGGTTTGGCCGCCTCTACCAGCAGACCGCCGACGACAACGACCTGCCCGCCCTCGACTACGCCACCGCCGTTGATGCTGCCGTCCTCGGTGATGGCTGCTACCGCGTGCTGTGGAGCGAGGCTGATGGGCGAGTGCAGGTGGATGCCTGCGATGTAATGAACGTAGAGCCGGTCTGGGGCGGCAACAACCGCAGGCTGACCGCCCTCACCTACCGCTATGCCAGCGGCGGCGTGGCCTACGAGGAGGAGTGGACGGATGCGCGGCTGACCATCCGCGAGAACGGCGCGGCTACCAGCGACGGCCCCAACCCCTACGGCTACATCCCCTTCATCTTCTTTGCCAACCAGCCGATCCCCAAATCGCCCTGGGGCATGAGCGACCTTGAGCCGCTGCTAGGGGTGCAGGCCGAACTCAACCGCCGCCTCTCTACCCTCAGCCGCCTGCTCGAAGCCAGCGGCAACCCCGCAGCCGTCGTCTCTGGGGCAACCCAGGAGGCAACCGCCAACCTCAGCGTTGGCCCCGGCCAACTGTGGACCCTGGAGAACCCCGCTGCCCGCGCCTACCTGCTCGACTTCTTGGGCGGCGGCTCGGCTGGCGCACACCTGCGCTACATCGAAGCCCTCTACCGCGTCTTCCACGACCTGGCGGAGATGCCGCGCATCGCTTTCGGCGAAGTCAGCGGCGGCAACCGCAGCGGCATAGCCCTCGAACTCGAACTGCAACCGCTCACCCAAAAGGTGGCCCGCAAGCAGATTGGCTGGGGCAGCATGGTGCGCCGCCGGGCCTGGCTGATCCTCGACCAGTGGCGACGCTTCGGCCACCGCCGCATCGCCGACGTTAGCGAAGCCGTGCTGACCATCACCTGGCCGCCGCTGCTGCCCCAGGAGTTGGCCCAGCGCGTGGCAGTGGAGAGCCAGTTGTTCGACCGTGGTATCCACGATGCGGCCCAGGTAGAGGATGCTATTGGCGAAGCCGCCACGCAAGGAGGTGGGTGATGCCCCAGATCGTCAACATCGTGAACGACATACCGCGCATAGCGGCCAGCCCCAACCTGATGCTACGACCGCTCAGCCAGATCAGCGAGGTGGCCGTACATTGGACGGGCTACCCGCCCCGCCCCGACCAGCCGCACGACGAGATCGCCCGCATCCGCGACTTCGCCCGCTATCACATCCGCAAGGACTGGGGCGGCGGGGTCGGCGGCTTCGGCCTGATGTACCACCGCGTGATTGGGGCCAGCGGGGTCGTCTATCTCACCCAGCCTCTCGAAGTGGTCACCTGGCACGCCCACTCGCCCGCCAACGAGCGCAGCCTGGCAATCCTGGTAGATGCGGGTGTGCTGCCCGATGGTAGCTGGCAGCAGCCGACCGCCGCCCAGCTACGCAGCCTGCGCTGGTACCTCGATGCCCTTGCCCGCCAGCGCGCCCTACTCGTTACCGACCACGAGGTTTACGGCCACTGCGAACTGCCGCACAACGACACCACCTGCCCCGGCAGCCTCCTGCAACACGTCCGCGCCTACCGTATGGGCCGCCTCTAGCCGAGGCAGCAGCCGCACCAACCAGCAACCCCCTGGCTCGAAAGGAGCAACAAGATGACTATCGAACTGACCACCACCAGCGCACTACTGGCGAACGAACTGGGCGACCGCGACGGCTACATCTGGGATGATAGCCTGCGTAAGCAGAAGCTCGACGAGGCGATTGATTGGCTCTCGCAATATCTACCCAGCCTGCGCGACGACAGCTATAGCACGGTGCTGGGCCAACGCGCCGTTGCCGTGCCGGGTTGCCGCAGCGTAATCAGTGTAGAGTTGGCGGGTCGCAGGCTCAACCGCGACGAGGCCGCCGACCCCAACACGGCCAGCAGTGCAGCCCTCAGCTATCGGATGTTCGGCCAGGTGCTGCTGTTCAGCCACCCGCTGCTTGCGGCGGAGGCGGGCGCGGCCAACCTGACCGTCTACGCCGCCTACGATCTGCAACACTTCAGTGACGGCTTCCCGGCTAGCAGCGACGCTCCAGAGCAGTACGCCCTCTGGCTGGTGCTGAAGGCGGCGGAACTCTGCCTGCTGTGGGCCAACACCGTTCTCGCCCGGCGAGGCCGCGATATTGGCAGCCTCAAGGCGGCTGGCGAATACCGCACCCGCCTGGACGCACTGGTGGCCGCCCGCTTCGGCCCACAAGGGGTAGCAGCCCGCCCGCTCAAGCCCTAAAGCGGCACAGCAGCCCCAACCGGCACTCTGCTGCGCCCCAATCCAGATAGCCAAAGAAGGGGGAGCGTGACCAACGTCGCGCTCCCCCTCCTCGTTCCGCCCAGGTCTAGGCCTTGCGCGTTCGTAGCGCAATGCCAACCCCCACTGCGGCGAAGGCGAAGATCAGCAAGGCAAAGATGGTTGCCATGTCGCTGTCGCCAGTGCGGGGTAGGCCGCTCGGCTGGCTGGCCGCTGGGGTTGGCGTTTCGGCCATCATCGCGGCGGTCGGCGTTTCGGGCATCATCTCACTGGTCGCCGTAGCAGCGGGCTGCACCTGCGGCGTGGTGGCGGCAGCCGCCGTCGCCTCTGGGCTGGCGGGCAAGCTGGTGGGGCCGGTCGTCGTTGCGGTAGCGGTAATCGCGGGCTGCACCTGCGGCGTGGTAGCGGCAGCCGCGGTCGGGCTGAGGTCAGTGCGTGGCGGCTGTATTTGCGCTGTCCCCTTGTAGGGCAATGGCGCGCCCGCAGTATTAACCTCGATGCGGGCAATAGAAGCACCGATGCCGGGGCCGTTCGGCGCGTTCTCGCCCTTCGCAATATCAAAGTTGCTGGCATAGAGCGCGTTGCCGACGAAGCTGGGGCTGGCGGGGAACTCTAGCGGCCCGCGGTTGTCGTTGCTGGCAACCTCGCTCACCTTACCGTCGGGCGCAACCCGCAGGATAGCGTTCCGCTCGTTGGCGCACACGTAGAGGTCGCCATTGGCCGCGAAGGTGATGCCATCCGCCCCCAACAGCAGGTTGCTGGCCGCGAACTGCTCCCGCGCCCCAGCGGTGCCGTCGGCGTTGAGGGTGAAGCGGTCTATCGTGCCGCTGCCCGTGTTAGCCGAGTAGAGCCTGCCATCCAGCGGGCCGAAGGCAAGGCCGTTGGTGCTGATCGGCTGGTCGCTGCGGGTAGAGGTCAGGCCACTGCTGAAGGTAATGACGCTGCCATCGGTGGCGACCTTGTAGATGCTGCCACTCTGCCCACCAGAGACGAACAGGTTGCTAGCCGCGTCGAAGGCGATACCGTTGGCCCCGCGCACCCCTGTGGCAAAGGTCAGCACGTCGGTAGTGGTGAAGCTGCCCGCAGTGAGCAGGCTGGCGGGCAGGCGGTAGATGCTGCCGCTAGCCGCCGCCAGGTAGAGGTCGCCCTTGCGGTCGAAGGCCATACCCAGGCTAGTGCCAGGCAGGGTGCCAAGCACATCCACCTTGCCGCTGGCCGCCGCGATGCGGTAGAACTTGCGGCTAGCCAGGTCGCTGGTGTAGAGGTTGCCGCTGCTGTCTGCAACCAGCCCCTCTACGCTGATGCCCGTCGTGCTGGCCGAGTCCAGGTCAGCCGTAATCTGCACCGGCGTAGTCTGCGCCAAAGCGTTGCCCGCCAGCACAGCCAGCAGCAAAGCAGCAATGATGCCAAATCTTTTCATCCATGCACTCCTATTTGCGAAATACCAATCTGCGATACCCCATAGCAGGGCATGGCAGCGATAAAGCAATAGTCGGGCCAGAAAGGAGTTTGTTCACTGCCCCGCTAGCGGCAACCCTGCGCCGCCAGCGTGTCCACCCCCAGGCGGCTAAGCTGCACCGGCTGCGCCTCGCTCTCTGGGTGCGACTCGAAGCGGGCGCGCTCGAAGTACTGCACCACCATCTGCCTGCCGCCCCCGCCGCCCACCGTCTCGTCACTGAGCGGGTAGCCAAACTGGGCGAGGCCACCGTTCGCCCGCCAATACTGGTAGAAGGCGTTGCTAACCGTGTGCTGCGTCTCGGTGAAGTAGCGGGTGGCGATAGTATTGGCGGCGGGCGGAGCGGGTGGCGGCAGGCGGTCGCCGATTGCCTCGCGGCCAAGCTGCCCCAGTTGCACCGCGTACACCGTCCCCGCCGCCTCCGGGTGGAACTCGAA
>JBBROH010000187.1:0-8045 GCA_038229595.1 Chloroflexia bacterium
CCATGAGCCTGCCAGTAGGTGTAGAAGTCAGCGGCGACGGCCTTGCCGGTCTCGCTGAAGGTCTTGCCGCCGGTTTGGGCAAAGGTGTTCTGGGGAACAATCGCCAGGCAGAAGGCGAAAGCCACGAACAGGAACAGCCCACTACGGCCAAACTTGAGGGTGCTAGACATCTTGAATCTCCTCTCAAGAACCAGTCGAACTGGATATGCTGGGGTGTGAGTTACCACCCCGCCGCTAATACGTTATTGTGGCAACAGCCGACCGATGGTAGCGGTCGGCTGCCGAGGCTACCCTACATGACTGCCGCCATGCAGGACAGAAAGGGTTGAAGGAGGACAGGAACTTTGAACCATTTATAGAGCGAAGCCGTCTACCACGCCTTGTGCTGCTCTCGCTGGCCGCCACCCCTTGCGCGAGGGCTGGCAACCTTATACCACCAGTGCATGAAGCACAGCATGGCTGACCAGAAAGATACAACTTGCAAACAAGCAAGTTGCCCCCACAGGCCTTGAGCAGGAAAAGCAAACAAGGGTACTGGCGATTCTGCTACTAAGGTGTTAGCTCAGCAGCAGTGACGTTTGTTCTATATAAGCTATACAAGAGCTTGCGGAGAAGGGTTCAGTCAATTGGCAGCTTTGGCCGAAATCGCACTGACCTGGCGGTTCCCCTCCTGTAGCGGGCTAGCAGAAGCAGGCAGATTACAGCGGCTCTCTACCAGGCAGTAGAGGGTGGTTTGTCGCACAGTAGTGTAACCGCTCTAAGCTGCAGTATTGTGGGCCAGGCGGGTTGGCTCTGGCAGGCGGAGCTTGCCGCTACTGCATAGCAGGGTGTAGCGCACCGCCGTGGCAATGCTGATGCGGTGGCCGGGCGAGATGTAGACTGGGTTCACACCACTGCGGGTTCGCACTACCGCCCCAATCTCCTCACCCTTGTCCACCAGTGGCACGGTCGCGCCCCGCTCTTGCGCCAGTTCAGCGGCGGGCTTGCCACTGAGCAGAGATTTGGCGCAGCCCAGCGTCGGTCTATCGAGCAAGACACCCAGGTGGGCAGCGATGCCGAGCCGCCGAGGGTGGGCGATCCCCTGTCCGTCGAACATGATCAGGTCGGGTATGACGGTCAGCTTCGCCAGCGCAGCCAGCACCGCTGGTGCCTCGCGGAAGGAGAGGAAGCCAGGGACGTAGGGGAAGTCGAGCGGCTGCTCTGCCGTGACTGCCTCTAGCAGCTCAAGCTCTGGGAAGCTGAGGACGACGATAGCGGCCCGTGCCACTCCCTTCGCGCTCATATCTACACCTGCTATACAACGCACACCCCCAGGTTGGTTCAGGATCGGGTCGTCCACTAGGCTAACTTGTTGGCGCAACTGCTGCTGGATCGCTACCGCCTGCTCAAAACTGACATCCCAACGGTGCATGGGGGGGATTTCCATGTTATAATGCCTCCAAAGACTTGTGGCTCCTTCCCTCAAAGGGATGGGTTGGGCCGCTGAACTTGCCGATCTTGTGCGAAAGGGTAAATGATGGATAGCGAAACCGCGATGGAAGTGACCGCCAGATTGCCGCTGGCCGAGTATGCTGCACGCATAAAGCGCGCCCAGGCTGGTCTGCAAGCACAGAATGTGGACTATCTGTTGCTGGCCCCGTCCAGCGACCTGCGCTACCTGACTGGCCTGGATGCGCGAGTGAGCGAACGGCTCAACCTGTTCGTCGTCCCTCGCGAGGGCAAGCCCGCCTTCTACGCCCCGGCCCTGGAGGCGATGGAACCGGCAGCCTGGGCCCAGGATGGGCTGTTCAACCTGATCGTCTGGCAGGAGGATGAGGACGCGACTGCTCTCTTTGCCCGTGCTGCCCTGCGCCGTGAGACGGACAGCGGCAACCAGCAGACCCCGATCAGCCTGGCAGTCGGTGAGCAGATGTGGGCAGGCTTCCTGCTCCGCCTGCAACAGCAGTTGCCGCACGCAATCTGGTACCCGGCCCTGCCGATCACCGGGCCGCTACGCCTAGTCAAGACCGCTGCCGAGATCGCAGCCCTGGCCGAGATTGGGGCTGCCGCCGACGACGTGTTTGCCAAGCTGATCACGATCCAGTTTAGCGGGCGCAAGGAGCTTGAGATCGCCGACGTGATCAACCATATGCTGCGCGACCGGGGCCACCAGAATGTCAAGTTCGCCATTGTCGCTAGCGGGCCGAACGGGGCTTCGCCACACCACACGGCGGGCGAGCGGGTAATCCAGGCGGGCGACTTCGTGGTGCTGGACTTCGGCGGCCCCGGCTTCCACGGCTACGGCTCGGATATTAGCCGCACCGTGTTCGTCGCGGGGGCAGCAGAGGGCTTCGAGCCGACCCCGGAGCAGATCAAGGTCTACACTACCGTGTTCGAGGCGCAGGAGCTAGCCTTCGAGGCGGTTAGGCCGGGGGTGACGGCCCAGCAGCTAGACGGCGTGGCCCGCGACCACATCGCCGCCGCTGGCTACGGCCCTGCCTTCCTGCATCGTCTCGGTCATGGCATCGGGCTGGACGGCCACGAGCCGCCCTACCTGGTGCAGGGCAATGTGCAGGAGATCAGCGCAGGCATGGCCTTCAGCGACGAACCAGGCATCTACCTGGCCGGTCGCTTTGGCGTGCGGATCGAGGACATCGTGGTGTGCGAAGCGAGCGGTGGGCGGCGGCTGAACAACGCCGCACGGGAGTTGATCCGGGTGAAGTGAGGCTGCTACGGTCGAGGTGCTTCTGTTGGCCTGAGCCGGAGTCGTAGCGATCAACTGCACCGAGGATCATTTAGCGCGGCCACTCCACCTGGTCTACGTAGAAGACGCTGGGCGCACTGGGGTTGCTGCGGCTGAGGCGCAGACGCAGGCTGTAGGGGGATTGGTAGCCGCTGGGTAGAGTCAGGTTCAGGGTTGACCACTGCCCCGCCTTGAGCGTAGTGGTTGGGCTGCGGTGGCTGCGCCCGCCCTCGATCACTTCCAGCACTGCGCTGCTTGTGCCACCATCGCCCGCAGCCACGCTGACCGCGGCGGTAAGCACGCCGCTGGCGGCCACTACTGGCACGCCGACGATCAACAGTTCCGACCCTCCACCCGCCACGCTGATCTGCAAGGCACGCTCACCAGCGAACTTCAGTGCGCTGGTAGTTGTGAAGCTGACAGCGGTAAGGGGGGTATAGGTCGGTAGGGCTGCGCCGCTCGCATCGTCCAACACCCACCAGCTTTGCGGGCCGCGTTCAAAGTCGAAGGGCAGCGCGAGGGTGCTGAAGGAGCGCACCACAAACAGTGCGAAGTCGGCCTTGCTGATCGGAGCGTGTGGTAGGAAGCAGCGATCTACCCGCCCTGGGATCGGCGTGGAGCAAGGGCCGCCCTCGAAGATGCCCAGCGGCGCGAGGGAATAGGTGTCCGTGTACCAGGTCTTGCCCGGCGAAATATCGGCGTAGACACGCTGGGGCGGCAACTGGTCGGCGTAGCCCCGCGACTTCTTGATTACCCGTTCAGTTTGGCCCCGTGTTACCTCCCAGGATGGCCGGAAGCAGGGTTTGGCTGGCACTGGCGTGGCTGTCATCACGCAGCGCACGGGGATGTAGCCGGTTAGCACCCCATCGCGCACGCCCGACTCGATGGCGACGAAGTAGGGGTCGCTCGGTGGCACATCGTAGAAGGTGTTGTCGGCTGGGCTATAGGGCGGGATGTTGTAGGCGCGTTGCAGCACGGCGGTGAACTCGTCGCGGCGGGTTATCCTGTCGGGGTCGAAGTCGTAGCTACCGTCGGCATTGAGCGTAGCGGTCATGATGCCGTGACAGACCACGTACAGGGTAGCAGTGTAATACTTGCTATCTGCCGCCACGTCGCGGAAGCGGTAGCCAGGGCAGGGCGTAGCTGCTGTCACGCCCGCTATAGTACGCGGCGCAACGGCTGGCTGGTTGAGCGACAGCGCAGCCACCAGTGCCGCCCCGACCAGCAGCAGCCCGACGATCAGGAGCAGGTTGCGGTTGAGCTTCAAGATGAATAAACCTCTGTGCTTGCTACAAAGCTATCGCTGCAAACGGTAAAGTTGCTGACTCATTCTACCACAAGAGGCAGCTAACCAACGCTAGTGGCTGACCTCGGCGATCAGTTGTTGGGCCGCCGTGGCAATGTCGGTCTCGCGGCTGAGGAGGTCGTCCAGCAGCTTGCTACCCTCCGTGCTGTCCAGCCGATGCAGGGCGCGGGCAGCTAGCTCGGCCTTGACCCGCTCTACCAGTTCGTCATGCAGGGCGTGGCGGTTGCGCTCTTGCAGCTTGCCCGACCCTTGCAGGTAGGCAAAGTGGTCGTCCACCGCCATCGCCAGTTGTGCAATACCGTCGCCCTGGCTGGCTATCGTCTTGACAATCGGCGGCTTCCAGTCGTAGTGCGAGTAGGTGAGCATGGTGCGGAGGTGGGTAGCCAGCTTGTCAGCCCCCTCGCGGTCGGCCTTGTTGACCACCAGCACGTCGGCGATCTCCAGAATGCCCGCCTTGATGCTCTGCACGTCGTCGCCCAGCCCCGGCACTTCGACGAGGATGGTAGTCTGCGCCGCCTTAGCGATGCTAACCTCATCCTGCCCCGCCCCGACTGTCTCGATCACGATCAGGTCAAAGCCCGCTGCGTCCAGCACACGCACGGTGTCATTAGTCGCCGCACTGAGGCCACCAACCATGCCGCGGCTCGCCATGCTGCGGATGTACACGCCCGCGTCGCCGTAGAACTCCTGCATTCGGATGCGGTCGCCCAGCACGGCCCCCCCGCTGAGGCTGCTGCTGGGGTCAACCGCAACAATAGCCACCCGCTTGCCAAGATTGCGGTAAAAGTGGATCATCTGGTTGACCAGCGTACTCTTGCCTGCCCCTGGTGGGCCAGTCACGCCCAGCACTCGCGCCCGGCCCAGGTGCAGGTTGATCTCGCGCAGCACAGTAGCGGCGCGAGGGCCACCGTTCTCCACCGTGCTGATCGCCCGGGTCAGGGTTAGCTTGTCGCCTGCCTGTAGCTTCTCGACCAGTTCGCTCATCCCGGCTGCTCGCTCGGTAGCTCGGCTTGTGTGGTCGCTACGCTGCCCGGCTCGACCGCTGCCCCGCTAGCCTGGTTGAGCTTGCTGTTCGGCTCGTGGATCGCATTGGGCTTGACGATATTACGATGGTGGCCCGTCTCGTCGCCCGCCAGGGCTGGGTTACCCGCTGTGGCAAGGCCCGGCACTTCGCCGAGGATCGTCTCTACCGCTGGCAGGCTGGCAAGGCTGAAGCTCTCACCGCGCTCTATCACCGCGTGGCGAGCCTGTGCGTCGGCGGCGATCAGGGCCGCGATGCTGTCCAGCGTCGCGCCAGGGCCGAACACGGCACGGATGCCCCAGGCCCGAATCTGGGCCATGTCCTCATCTGGGATAATCCCGCCCGCGTAAACCGGCACATCCTCGATCCCCCGCTGGCGTAGCTCGGCCATCACGCGGGGAAAGAGGGCCATGTGCGCGCCGCTGAGGATGCTGAGGCCCACCGCGTCCACATCCTCTTGCAAGGCAGCCTCGGCTACCATCTGCGGGGTTTGGTGCAGGCCAGTGTAGATCACCTCCATACCCGCGTCGCGTAGGGCGCGCGTCAGCACCTTCGCCCCCCGGTCATGGCCGTCCAGCCCCGGTTTGGCGATCAGCACGCGCACCTTGCGTGTACCCGGCATCGTCGTTGATGTCATTGTATGTTCCTTTCCAGATGGTTATGCACTGCCTCCTCGCGGATTGGCTCTGACTTCGCTGGGGCAGGCAACTGCTGACGTAGGCGTATGCGGATAAAGGGTCGCTCGATCAGGGTGTAGAAGATGAAAGCTAGCGGCACGGTAACAAGCATGGTGAGGCCGACTGCCGCCAGGATCGCCAGCCCCTCGTTCGGCATCTGCAAGGCCAACGGCACGATTAGCTTGCGGGTGATCGGCTCGTTCCAGAGGTAGAGGCTGTATGATATACCGCCGATGAAGATCAGGAACCGCCCCGACAAGGCTCGCCCCCAGGCGGGCCAGCCCAGCATCACCCCCAGCAGCAGCCCGCTGTAGCAAATCGCCATGATCGGTTCGCGGAAGAAGTAGTTGATCGTGTTCAGCGCATCTGACGGTTTGCTCGCATCAGCCGAGCGCATCACCACGTTGAGCAGGATGAAGGCCAGGTAGAGCGCGGCCCCCACCAGCACCGCGATTTTGCCCAACCGTTGCGCCAGCGCCGCTGGCAGCCAGCTAACTTCGGCCTCGCTCGCCGCGATGTAGAGGATGCTAGCTGCGATCCCCAGCGCAAAGCTGCCGAAGTAGCGGGCCAGCGACAGCCCACCAGCGATGGTGAAACCCTGCGTGGGCCACACGATCAGCGTCGTCAGCCAACTGTAGAGCGGTGAGGCCAGCAGCCCTGCCACAATCGCCGTCACCAACCAGCCCCACCGTCCGCGCCTGCCCAGCGCGACCAGCCCTGCCGCCACCAGTGGTAGCAGCAGGTAGAACTGCACCTCAATCGCCATTGACCAGTAGACTGGGTTGATCGTGCCAAACGTCGTAGGGTCGAAGTTGTGGATCAGCAGGAAGTGCTTGATCACGTCGGGCCACTTCTCCTGCTTCTCGATGTAGCCGGGGGCGATCAAGATGACAATCAGCAGCAGCGAAGTCCAGTAGCCAGGGAGGATGCGAAGGGCGCGTTTGCGGTAGAAGCTGGCGGGGCTGGGCTGCTTGCTAATGCTAAACAGCCGTCGGGTATAGGGCATGAACAAGAGGAAGCCAGAAAGGACAAAGAACAGGCTGACCCCGGTTGCGCCGAAGCCCCACACTGCCCGCACCTTCTCTGCATCCACCAGGCCAAGTGCCGTCCAGCCCCGCCCTCGTGCGTCGCGGGTCAGGGTATGGGTGACGTGCAGCATCACGATCAGCAGCACCGCTACTCCACGCAAGCCGTCGAGCGGTTGCGTGCGTTCGCTTGCTGCACTAAGCGGACGCAGGTGCGCCCATAGCCGCCTCCAGCCCAGCCCCTGCTCCAAACCTGACCTCCTCTCAGCCGCCACTGTGCTGGCTAGACCTGAACCTAGACCACATTGCTGTGGCGTTGGATCCCCCACACCTGCTTGAGGGTGGTGGTGATCTCGCCCAGGGTGGCGTAGGCGTTGGCCGCTTCAACCAGGGCAGGCATCAGGTTCTCGTCCCCGCTCGCCGCCGCCTTGACGTGGGCGATAGCGGCAGTTACCCGCCCGGCATCCCGTTCGCTGCGTATCTTCTGCAAGCGGGCCAGGTGCCGCTGCTCACCCTGCGGGTCCATCTGCAAAATCGGCAGTTCGAGCGGTTCATCTACCACGTAGTCGTTCACGCCGACCATAATCCGTTGCTTGTTGTCGATCTCGCGCTGGTATTGATAGCTGGCCTGCGAAATCTCGCCCTGCTGGAAGTTCTCCTTGATCGCAGGCAGCACCCCACCATACTCGCGGATGCGGTCGAAGTATTCGTACGCCCCCCGCTCAAGCTGGTTGGTCAGTGCCTCAACAAAGTAGCTGCCCCCCAGCGGGTCGGCAGTATTGATCACCCCGCTCTCCTCGGCGATGATCTGCTGGGTACGGAGGGCAATGCGTACTGCCTTGTCGCTTGGCAGGGCCAGGGCTTCATCCATCGAGTTGGTGTGCAGCGACTGGGTGCCACCCATCACCGCTGCCAACGCCTGGATTGTGGTGCGGACGATGTTCATCTCTGGCTGCTGGGCGGTCAGGCTGCACCCTGCTGTCTGGGTGTGGAAGCGCAGCCAGAGCGAGCGGTCACTCTGTGCGCCATAGCGGTGCTTCAGTTCCCGCGCCCAGATGCGCCGCGCCGCCCTGTACTTGGCGATCTCCTCAAAGAAGTCGTTGTGCGCGTTGAAGAAGTAGCTGAGGCGGGGGGCGAAGTCATCCACGCTCATCCCCCGCTTGATGCACTCCTCTACATAGCAGAAGCCGTCGGCTAGGGTGAAGGCAAGCTCCTGCACGGCAGTGCTGCCCGCCTCGCGGATGTGATAGCCGCTGATGCTCACCGTATTCCAGCGCGGTAGCTCTTTGCTGCC